>DASVPM010000361.1:0-3205 GCA_036382815.1 Allosphingosinicella sp. | reverse complement strand
CAAAAGCGGGGGAGGAATGAGAAAGGCTTCACGCTCGTCGAGCTGATGGTGGTCATCGTGATCATCGGCCTTCTCGCCACCGTCGTCATCATCAACGTCCTCCCGGCGACCGACAAGGCGGCGATCACCAAGGCCAAGGCCGACGTCGCGACGCTCGAGCAGGGGGTCGAGATGTTCCGGTTGAACAAGCTTCGCTACCCGAACGGATCGGAGGGCCTCCAGGCCGTCGTGGCCGAACGCTATGTGAAGCGGCTGCCCAAGGACCCGTGGGGCAATGCCTATCATTACGTCCAGCCGGGCAAGGATGGCCGGCAGTTCGACATCTACAGCTACGGCGCCGACGGCCGCGAAGGAGGCGAAGGCCAGGATGCGGATATCGGCAACTGGGACAGCTGAGGGTTGAGGGGGCGGACGACCTCGAATCCTCCCCGCGATTTCGCGGGGAGGGGGACCGCGCGAAGCGCGGTGGAGGGGTTCTTCGCACTCGGGAGGCCCCGCCGCCATGCCCCTCTTCTGCAAATGCAGGCGAGGCTTGAACGCGGCTTCACGCTCGTCGAGCTGCTCGTCGTGCTTGTCATCATCGGCCTCGTCTCGGCGGCCGTGGTCGTCGGCATGCCGGACCCGCGCGGTGCCCTTCAAGGCGAGGCCTTGCGCTTCGCCGCCCGCGCCGACGCGGCGCGCGAACGGGCGGTGATGGACAACCGGCCCGTCGCGCTGGTGCTCAAGGACGGCGGCTACGGCTTCGAATGGCGAACCGGCGGCGAATGGCGCCCGATTGGCGAAAGGCCGTTCCTCGAGCAGGACTGGAGCAAGGGGACCCGAGTCGCACTGGAAGGGGGAGAATCGAGGATCGTGTTCGATTCTACCGGCTTCGCCGAGCCGGCCCGGCTTCGGCTCGTCCGCGGCAGGGAAGCGGCGCAGGTCGAGGTCACCGACGGGGGACGGATCCATGTCGTCCGGTAGGCACTTTAAAATCCTCCCCCGGATTTCCGGGGGAGGGGGACCGCGCGGAGCGCGGTGGAGGGGTTCTTCGGAATCCCAAGAACCCCTCCACCACCCTTCGGGTGGTCCCCCTCCCCGGCAAATGCCGGGGAGGAATGAAATCGGCTTCACGCTCGTCGAGATGCTGGTCGCACTCGCCATCTTCAGTCTGGCGGCGATGGCGCTGCTCCGGCTGGAGGGCGCGACGGTGACGACCACCGCCTTGCTCCAGGAGCAGGCCCTGGCCCAGACCGTCGCCCGCAACCTGGCGGTCGAGGCGCTCACCGATCCCGAGCCGCCGGCTTTCGGAGCCATCAAAGGCGAGTCGGTCAATGCGGGCCGCAAATGGCGCTGGACCCGAGTCGTCGGCCGCTCGCCGGAACCGCGGATCCAGCAGATCCGGATCGAGGTCCGAAGCGACCGCGGGCCCGAAGCGGCCAGCCTCACCCTGTTCCGAAGGGGGCCGAGGTGAGGGGAAGGAAAGAAAATCCTCCCCCGAATTTCCGGGGGAGGGGGACCGCACGAAGTGCGGGGGAGGGGATCTTGGGGCTGGAGAATCCCCTCCACCATGCTGCGCATGGTCCCACTCCCCTGCAAATGCAGGGGAGCAATGTCGCCGGCTTCACCCTCGCCGAGCTGCTGGTGTCGCTCTTCATCTTCGGCTTGCTTTCCGCGGCCGGCGTCGGCCTGCTTTCCTTCAGCGTCAGGTCGCAGGCCGCGGCGGACGCGCGGCTGGGCGATCTGGCCGACTTCCGGCGTGCCGGGGCGCTTCTGGCTGGCGACCTCGCCCAGGCCGCGCCGCGAATGGCTCGGGACGGCGCCGGGAATCTGCGTCCCGCCTTCCACGGGGTCGGCGGCGAGCAAGGCGGGGTCGCCCTCGCCTTCGTCCGGCGCGGCTGGGAGAATCTGGACGATACGCCGCGAGCCTCGCTTCAGCGGGTGGAATACAGCTTCGTCGACGGCCGGCTGGAACGCCGAATCTATCCGCGGCTCGACGGCGCCGCGGCGCTGCCCGCGACGACGGTGGTGGACGGAGTCCGGCGCGTCCGCCTGCGCTATCGGGATCGCGAGGGGGCCTGGCGGGAGCGCTGGGACCCGACCAAGCCGACCGAGCTGCCGCGCGCCGTCGAGCTGGTCATGGACTCCGAGGGAAGCGGCACCACGCGGCAGCTCTTCCAGACGGGGACGATGTGGTGAAGCGGGCCGTCCCTCCGTCGGAGCGCGGCGCCGCCTTGCTCGCGGTGCTGGTGCTCGTCGTCATCATGGCGGCGATTGCCGCCGGGGCCTTCGAACGGCTTCGGCTGTCGACGGCGATGGCGATGAACGGCGCCGCGCTCGACCAGGCGCGCGGCTACGCCTTGGGGGTAGAGGACTTGCTCACGCTCAGGATCGACGATCTCGCCGGCGCGGACGCCTATGTCACCACCCTGGCCGGGGACTGGAACGGCGCGGAACGCCGCATCCCCCTGCCCGGCGGCGGCGTCGCCACCGGGACCGTTCGCGACGGGGGCAATTGCTTCAACCTCAACAGCCTCGTCCAGGGCGACGCGGCCGCGAGCCTCGTCCAGCGGCCGGCGGCGATCGCGCAATTCTCCGCTCTGATGAACGTTCTCGGGCTCCCCGAACCGACGGCGCGGCGGATCGCCGCGGCGACCGCCGACTGGATCGATTCCGACGACCAGCCCAGCCCCCAGGGCGCCGAGGACAATGCCTACAGCGGATCCGAGCCCGCCTACCGGACCGGCAATACCCTTCTCGCCGATCCCAGCGAGCTTCGCGCCGTCGCGGGAGTGACCCCCGAAATCTACCGCGAGCTCAGGCCCTATCTGTGCACGCTTCCCGCCGCGGACATGTCGCCGATCAACGTCAACACCCTGCTCGCCCGCGACGCGCCGCTCCTCGCCATGTTCGCGCCGGCCAAGGCGCGGCCGGACCGGGTGCGGGGGCTGATCGCGTCTCGGCCGAAGGTTGGCTGGCGCAACACGTACGATTTCTGGCGCAGCGCCGAGCAGGCGGGGCTAGAGACGAATGTAGATCCGATGTCTCAGCTCCAGCTCAAAACCTATTGGTTCACCATAGACCTTTCCGTTCGCTTCGAGGACGCGGAAATGGAGGAATGGGCCTTGGTCGACGCCCGGGCCGCTCCCGCCAAGGTGGTGGCCCGGCGCCTGGGCGGCGCCGAATGAGGGAGGCGCTGCTTCTGTTTCTCAGCCGCGACGGCGGA
>DASVPM010000360.1:0-1965 GCA_036382815.1 Allosphingosinicella sp. | reverse complement strand
GAGCGACGTCCTCGGTGTGAGCGTTGAGCCCCCGATTTTCGTGGATGACCAGCACTGAGCCGAGCCGGCCCGCCGGGATCCGCGGTTCCGCCTGATAGCCCTTCATCGAGCGTCCGCCGCCCACCGGCCAGCTCATCCGCCGAGCCCGAATCCGGGAGTCTTCCGCCGCGATCAGGGCCGCGGCGGCGGGATCGGCGGCGATCGAGGCGAGCAGCACGGAGGCCGCGGCGGCGCTTCCCGCGAGGCGGGTGAGCTCGGCCATGAAGGCGCGGCGGTCCATGCCTTCGTGGGTGAAGCGGTCGTAAAGGGCGATGGCGGCGGCTCGAAGGCCGCTCATCAGGCGTCGGCCTGCGGCTCGGGCCGCGACTGCTCCGGCATCAGCGCGTCGTCCATCGCGCGCGCCCGGACGGCGGCCGGGCGGCTGCTGATCCGCCCGAAATATTCCTCGAAGGCGGGCCGCTTCTCGATCGAGTTGAACATCATCCCCCAACCGATCTGCGATCCCACATAGACGTCGGCGGCGGTGAACTGGTCCCCGCAGATATAGGGTCCCGGGCCGATCGCCCGTTCCAGCGCGTCGACCGTCTCCTCGAAGCTGCCGTAGCCGGCCATCATCTTCTTGTCGGCGGGCGCGAGAAGGCCGAGCGACTTGGCCGTGACCGCCGCCTCCACCGGGCCCGCGGCGAAGAACAGCCAGCGGTAATAAGGGCCCCGCATCGGATTTCCGGGCGGGGGCACGAGCCCCGCGTCCGGAAAGGCGTCGGCCAGATAGGCGCAGATCGCCGCGCCCTCGGTCACCACCGTGCCGCCATGCCTGATCGCCGGCACCTTCCCCATCGGGTTGATCGCAAGGTAGTCGGGCGCCTTCATCGTCGTTCCGTAGTCGAGAAGCACCGTCTCGTACGGCTGGCCGATCTCCTCCAGCATCCAGCGGACGATACGGCCCCTCGACATCGGGTTGGTGTAGAAGGTGAGGCTTGTGTCGGACATCGCGCGGCTCCCTCGGATAGGGCCCCGGCCATATCGTCCCTCAGGCCGCAGCGGGAGTCCCTTCGGCCCGGCCGCCACCGTCATTCCCGCGAATGCGGGAATCCCGCTTCTTTCCAGAGGGCGCGGGAGGACGGCCGAAATCGCTCGGCCTGGGCAAGAAACAGGGGGATTCCCGCTTTCTCGGGAATGAAAGGGAGTCAGCAAATGGGGAGGGGACGAGCCCCTCCCTTCGACCTTTACGCCTGCTCTTCGGGCTGGCCCTGCTCGCCTTCCGGCTGGCCCTGCTCGGCTTCGGGCTCGGGGGCCTTCCTGCCGCGCTTCTTGCTCGGCTTGGGTGCGGCCGGGACGATTTCGAAGACCGGTGCGTCGTCCTTGATCGTGACCTTGACCTCGCCGCCGTGGATGAGCTTGCCGAACAGCAGCTCCTCGGCGAGCGGCTGCTTGATCTTCTCCTGGACGAGCCGGCCCATCGGGCGCGCGCCGTAGAGCTTGTCGTAGCCGCGGGCGGTCAGCCACTTCCGGGCTTCGTCGTCGAGGTCGATATGGACGTTGCGGTCCGCCAGCTGGAGCTCGAGCTGAAGGATGAACTTGTCCACGACCCGCGCGACGACCTCGGTCGGCAGGTAGGAGAAGGGCACGATCGCATCGAGCCGGTTGCGGAATTCCGGAGTGAACATCCGCTTGATCGCTTCCTCGTCCTCGCCCTCGCGGGTGGTGGCTCCGAAGCCGACGCCCTCGCGCGCCATGTCGGACGCTCCGGCGTTCGTCGTCATGATCAGGATGACGTTCCTGAAGTCGACCGTCTTGCCGTGGTGGTCGGTCAGCTTGCCGTTGTCCATCACCTGGAGGAGGATGTTGAACAGGTCCGGATGGGCCTTCTCGACCTCGTCGAGGAGCAGCACCGAGTGCGGGTGCTGGTCGATCGCGTCGGTCAGCAGTCCGCCCTGATCGTAGCCGACATAGCCCGGAGGCGCT
>DASVPM010000359.1:0-7859 GCA_036382815.1 Allosphingosinicella sp. | reverse complement strand
GCGAAGCATGGTGGAGGGGTAATTGGCGAGGCCTGCGCAAAGACCCCTCCACCACCCTTCGGGTGGTCCCCCTCCCCACGAAATCGTCGGGAGGATCTAGACACACCCCCGCTCACGCCGCCTCCAGCAATCTTACCGCCTGGGCCCGGGCTTCGTCGGTGACCTGGGCCCCCGACAGCATCCTTGCGATCTCCTCGCGCCGCCGCGCCTCGTCGAGGGTCTGGACGCTGGTTCGGGTGACGAGGCCCTCGTGACTCTTCTCGATGAGGAGGTGGCGGGTGCCCCGGGCGGCGACCTGCGGGCTGTGCGTGACCACCAGGAGCTGGGCGCCTTCCGCCAGCCGGTGGAGGCGCTCGCCCACGGCGCTGGCGACGGCGCCGCCGACGCCGCGGTCGATCTCGTCGAAGATCATCGTTCGGGCGTCGCCGCGCTCCGCCAGCGCGACCTTCAAGGCGAGGATGAACCGGGAAAGCTCGCCGCCGCTGGCGATCTTGGTGAGGGGCGCGAAGGGCGCCCCCGGGTTGGTCGAGACTTCGAACTCGACCCGGTCGCGGCCGCGCGCCGCCCATTGCGACTCGGCAAGGGGCTCCAGCAAGGTGCGGAAGCGGGCCGAGTCGAGCTTCAACGGCGCGAGCTCCCGGGCGACCGCCGAGTCGAGCCGGGCCGCGGCGGCGGTCCGAATCTCGGTCAGGCGCGCCGCCTCGTCCAGATAGGCCGCCCGGCTGTCGCGCACCCTGGCCTCGAGCGCAGAAAGGCTCTTCTCGCCCGCTTCGAGCGCGGCGAGCCTGGCGGCCAGCTCTTCGGCAAGCGCGGGCAGCGCGTCCGGCTCGACCCGGTGCTTGCGGGCGATGGCGCGGATCTCGAACAAGCGGGTCTCGGCTTCGTCGAGCCGGGCCGGATCGAAAGCCAGGGCCGTCGAAGCGGCTTCGAGCCGGTCTTCCGCCTCGGAGGCTTCGACCAGCGCCCGGTCGAGAGCCTCGAGCGCCTCGGCGAGCCGGTCATGCTCGCCCGCGATCCGCTCGAGCCGGCGCGCCGCCTGCCGGCACAACGACAATCCCCCTTCGGAGCCGTCGAGCAACTCGCCGATCGCCGCGATGTCCTCGGCGAGCCTGGCGCCCTTTTGCATGTCGGAGCGGAGGCCGGCCAGCGCCGCCTCCTCGCCCGGCTCGGCGGCGAGCCTGTGCAGCTCGGCGACGGCGTGGTCGAGCCACTCGCGGTCGCGCGCGGCGGTCTCGAGATCCTCCCGGGCCCTGGCGAGGGCCGCCTCCGCCTCGCCCCAGGCGCGAAAGGACCGCTCGGCGGCAGCGCCGTCGATCCTCCCGAAGCTGTCGAGCAGGGCGCGGTGGCCGCGCGGATTAAGCAAGCCGCCATCGTCATGCTGGCCGTGAACCTCGACGAGCAATGCGCCGAGCTCGCGGAGCAGCGCGACCGAGGCTGATTGATCGTTGACGAGGGCGCGGCTGCCGCCGTCGGCCCTGACGATCCGTCGGATGACGAGCGGTTCGCCGGCGTCCTTTTCCAGTCCGCTGTCGCTGAGCAGACCCATGGCGGGATGAGCGTCGGGAAGATCGAAGGCGACGGTGACCACCGCCTGCGCCTGGCCCTGGCGGACGAGGCCGCTGTCGGCGCGGGCGCCGAGCGCGAGGCCGAGCGCGTCGAGCAGGATCGACTTGCCGGCGCCGGTCTCGCCGGTGAGGACCCCGAGGCCGGGGCCGAATTCGAGGTCGAGGCTCTCGATCAGGACGACGTCGCGAATGGAGAGAGAGGTGAGCATGGCGCGCCTCTCAGCGCGTCACCCCGGCGGAAGCCGGGGCCTCGGGTCGCCCGCCGTGTCCTTTCGTCACGAGGTCCCGGCTTTCGCCGGGATGACGGGCTTGCATCACGCGGCCGGCGTCGCCGGCGCCGGCGCATGCTTCTGGACCAGAGAATAAGCACGCTGGTACCATTTGGTGTTCGGATAATTGGCGCCGAGCACCGCCGCGGACCGGCGCGCCTCGGCCGGGATGCCGAGGGCGAGATAGGATTCGGTGAGGCGCAGCAGCGCTTCGGGCGTGTGGCTCGTCGTCTGATACTGGTCGACCACGGTGCGGAAGCGCATCACCGAGGCGAGCCACTGGCCGCGGCGCTGGTAGAAGCGGCCGACCTCCATCTCCTTGCCGGCGAGGTGGTCGCGGACCAGATCGATCTTCAGCCTGGCGTCGGCCGCGTAGCGCGTGTCCGGATAGCGGCGGACGAGCTCGCCGAGCGAATCGAGCGCCTGGCGGGTGGTGCTCTGGTCGCGCGTGACGTCCGTGATCTGTTCGTAATGGCTGAGCGCGATCAGATAATAAGCGTAGGGCGCGTCGCGGTTGCCCGGATGGATCGAGAGGAACCGACGGGCCGATTCGATCGACTTGGTGTAATCGCGTGCCGCATAATAGCTGAAGGCGCTCATCAGCTGGGCGCGACGCGCCCAGACCGAATAGGGATGCTGCCGCTCGACCTCGTCGAACACCTGGCCGGCGGCGGCGTAATCGCGCTGGTCCAGCCGCTTCTTGGCGAGATTGTAGAGGGTGTTGACGTCCCGGGCGATATATTGGGTGTCGGCCTTCGTCTTCTTGCCCCCCGTGGCGCAGCCGGCGAGGGGAAGGACGAGGCACGCCAGAGCGGCGGCGGCGGTGAAGCGGGCAGGGTTACGCAGCATGGAGGGCTTCTTAGCGGAGGGTTGGGACAAGGCCAAGCGCGGACTAGGGAGGGCGGCCGGGACACTCACTAGCGCCTGTCGCTCATGAACGGCGGTTTAATGTGTCGGCGATAAGGGGAGGGGCATGCTTCGCGTTCTGACGCTGTCGACGCTTTACCCGGATTCCGGCCGGCCGTCCTTCGGCGTCTTCGTCGAGCGGCAGACTCTGGCGCTTGCCGCCCGCGAGGAGGTCGAGGTGGAGGTGATCGCGCCCGTCGGCCTGCCGCTCTGGCCGCTGACCCGGCATCCCCATTACCGGCCGAGGGCGGGGCTGCCCGCGAAGGAGCGGCGGCACGGGCTCCCGGTCCACCGCCGGCACTTCCGGGTCTGGCCGGGGCTGAGCGCCGCCGGGGCCGCACGGTCGCTCGCCGGTTCGGTGCTTCCGCTCGCCCGGGCCTTGCGGTGCGGTGTGATCGACGCGGAATTCTTCTGGCCCGACGGCGTTGCGGCAATGCATCTCGCCGACGCCCTCGGAATCCCCTTCTCGATCAAGGCGCGCGGCAGCGACGTTCATTTCTGGGGCCGGCGGCCCGCCGTCGCTCGGCAGATGCTCGAAGCGGCGCAAAAGTCGGGCGGGCTTCTCGCCGTCAGTGCCGGGCTCAGGGCCGACATGGCGGCGATGGGAATGCCGCAGGGCAAGATCCGGGTCCACTATACCGGCATCGACCTGGACCGGTTCAAGCCGGCGGACCGCGGGTCCGCGAAGCGCGGGCTGGGGGTCGAGGGTCCGCTGATCGTGACTCCGGGCAACCTCGTTCCACTCAAGGGTCAGCGGCTGGCGATCGAGGCCGTGGCGGCGATTCCGGGCGCGACCCTGCTCATCGCCGGCGAGGGCCCGGAGCGGCCGGCGCTCGAGGCGCTGATCTCCGTTCTCGGCCTCGGGCCGCGGGCCCGGCTGCTCGGAAGCGTCGCACCCGAGAAGATGCCCGGGTTGCTCGCCGCGGCCGATCTCATGCTGCTGCCGTCGGAGCGCGAAGGGCTGGCCAACGTCTGGGTCGAATCGCTCGCCTGCGGCACTCCGCTCCTGATCGCCGACGTCGGCGGCGCGCGCGAGGTGCTCGACCGGCCGGAAGCCGGGCGGGCAGTGGCCCGGGATGCTGGCGCCATCGCCGCGGCCGCCCGGGAAATGCTGGCCTCTCCGCCAGATCCGGCGGCGGTGCGCCGTTCGGCCGAGCGCTTCAGCTGGCACCGCAACGGGGCGGAGCTTCACGCGCATCTGGCGGGATTGGTGGACTGAAATCCTCCCCGGCATTTGCCGGGGAGGGGGACCAGGCGAAGCCTGGTGGAGGGTTCTTTCAGACTCCGAAGGACCCCTCCACCACGCTTCGCGTGGTCCCCCTCCCCCGGAAATCCGGGGGAGGACTTTAGAGCGCCATCAGCGCCGCGGCGATCCAGCGCTCCTCGCCACGGAGCAGGCCCCAGGTTCGGGCCGCCGCCTTGCTGTCCATCACTTCGAGGCCGACGTCGCGCGCTTCCAGAGCCTGGCGAAGCGCCCGCGGCGGGTGGTTGAGGCGGTTCCCCGTCCCGAGAATCACGAATTCCGGCGCGGGGCTGAGGGCGAGGAGCGGCTCCAGATCGCTCAAGACGAGATCGGCGAGCGCCGGCGCGGCCCATTCGTCGGCCCTGAGCGGAGTCAGCAGAAGCGCCCGGTAGACGCCCTCGTCGACGACGAACCCGTCGCCCGAAAAACCCTTGACCACGGGGCCCTCGGCGGCGGCGTCGCGGTCGAAGCGGGCCATTACAGGCTTTCGTTGCGGCTCGTCATCCGCTCGCCGGACGAGGCGGCGTTGGTCTTCGGCAGGAAGCTGTTCGAATCGACCTTCAGCCAGACCAGCCAGGGCGCCGCGATGTAGATCGTCGAATAGGTCCCGACGATGACGCTGATCAGCAGCGCGGTGGTGAAGCTCTTAATCACGCTGGGACCCAGGATCATCAGCGATCCCAGCGCGATCAGCATCGCGAAGTTGGTGGCGACGGTGCGAGAAAGCGTCTCGTTCATCGACAGGTTGAGCAGCGAGACGATGTCCATCTTGCGGTATTTTCGCAGATTCTCGCGCACGCGGTCGAAGATGACGATCGTGTCGTTGAGCGAATAGCCGATCAGGGTCAGCAGAGCCGCGACGACGTTGAGATCGAACTCCATCTGGGTGATCGCGAAGAATCCGAACGTCAGGGTGACGTCGTGGAACAGCGAGAACATCGCCCCCACGCCGAACTGCCATTCGAACCGGACCCAGATGTAGATGACGATCCCGATCGCCGAGAGCAGCAGCGCGAGCGCGCCGTCCCACACCAGCTCCTCGGAGACCTTGCCGGAGACGGTGTCGACCGCGTCGATGCGGACTCCGGGATATTTCTGCTGAAGCTCCCGGCGGACCTTGGAGGCGGCCGCGTTGGCGCCCTCCTCGCCGCCTTCCGGCAGGGGCAGCCGGATCGAAATTTCGCGAGGGCTTCCGAACTCGGAGACGCTGGGATCGCCCATCCGGAAATTGGTCACGTCCTCGCGTAATTTGTCGAGCGAGGGCGGCTGGGCGAAGGTCGCCCGGATCACCTGGCCGCCTTCGAAATCCACGCCGAAGTTGAGCCCCTTCACCGCGACCAGGGCGATCGAGGCGATGATCAGCAGGCTCGAGATGACGATGGCGACGTTGCGCCAGCGCAGGAAATTGAGGTTGGTGTCGTCCGGGATGAGTTTGATCAGGCGCATGGCGTCCTCAGATCCTGAGCTCGGTGGGCCGCTTGCGAAGCCAGATTGAGACGAACATCCGAGTCACGGTGACGGCGGTGAAGACCGAGGTCGCGATTCCGATCATCATGACGACCGCGAAGCCCTTCACCGGCCCCGAGCCGAAATAATAGAGCAGGAGGCCGGCGATCACGTTGGTAATGTTCGCGTCGAAGATGGCGGTACGCGCCTCGTCATAGCCGTGCTGGACGGCCTCCATCACCCGCCGTCCGCGCCGGTGCTCTTCGCGGATGCGCTCGTTGATGATGACGTTGGCGTCGACGGCGGCGCCGACGGTGAGGACGAAGCCGGCGATTCCGGGCAGCGTCAGGGTCGCGAACGGCGCCATGATGCCCAGGATGATGACGACGTTGAGGATGAGGGCGATATTCGCGTAGATCCCGAAGCGGCCGTAGGTCAGCCACATGAAGAGCAGGATTCCGACGGTACCGACGATTCCGGCGATGACCGCGCTTTTGATCGAATCCTTGCCGAGATCGGGGCCGACGGTGCGCTCCTCGATCACCTTCAGTTCGACCGGGAGCTTGCCCGAACGAAGCTGGACGGCGAGATCGTTTGCAGTCTGGGCGGTGAAGCTTCCCGTGATCCTCGCTTCGCCGCCGAGGATGGGCTGCTGGATGACCGGTGCGGACAGGACGACGTCGTCGAGGACGATCGCGAAGGGCTTGTTGACGTTCTGCTGGGTGATCCTGGCAAAGGCCTTGGAGCCGCGCCCGTCGAACCGGATGCTGACCGCCGCCTGGTTGTTCTCGTCGAACGTCTGCTGGGCATCGATCAGCTGGTCGCCGTTCACCATCGCCCGGCGAAGCACCGCGATCCGCCCGCCGCCGGCCTGCGGCAAAACCTGGCTTCCGACCGGTGCCCGGCCCTGGGCGACCTGCTCCGGGCTGGCGGTGAGGTCGACCATCTTGAACTCGAGGCGGGCGGTCTTGCCGAGAAGCGCCTTCAGGCCCTCCGGGTCCTGCAGGCCCGGCACCTGGACGAGGATCCGGTCCTTGCCCTGGCGGATGACGGTGACTTCCTTCGTACCCTCGGGATCGACCCGGTTGTAGACCACCTCGCGAGCGGTCTTCATCGCATTCTCGAGCGCTTCCTCGAGGCCGGATTGAGTGGGCGTCAGCACCATCCGGGTGCCGTCGACGACCGAGACGTTGAACGTCCGCGCGCCGGTCAGCGCCACCGGCTGGGTCTGGTTGTTCGCGATTTCGCGGACCGCGTCGACCTGGGCGGGATCGCGGACCAGGAAGGAGAGGCGGCCGCCCGCGGTCGACATGTCGCCGACCTCGATCTTGGCCTTGCGCAGCTCGCTGCGCATGATGTCCTCCATCTGGTCGAGCCGCTGCTTGGCGACGTCGCTGGTGTCGCCCTCGAGCAGCAAATGGCTTCCGCCGGCGAGGTCGAGGCCGAGGTTGATCCGGGCGCTGGGCAGGAAGGCCGGCCATTTGGCGACCACGGATTCGGGGAAAAAGCTCGGGACCGCCATCGCGATCCCGATCAGGCAGGCCAGGGTGGTGGCCCACATCTTCCAGCGGGGAAAGTCCAGCATGGCGTCAGTCGTTCGCCGGCTTGGCGCCGTGCGGACGGACTTCGCTGAGCATCCCCTTCACGACCCGGACCCGGGTTCCGGGTGCGATCTCGAGCTCGATCTCGGCCTCTTCCACCTTGGTAACCTTGCCGATCAGCCCGCCCGTCGTGACGGCAATGTCGTTCCGCTTCACCGCCGCGATCATGTCGCGATGCTCCTTCACCCGCCGGGTCTGCGGCCGGATGAGGAGGAAGTAGAAGATGACGAAGATGAGCAGCAGCGGAGCGACGTTCCCGAACAGGATCGCGGAAAGTCCTCCGGAGGCGGCGGCAGCGCCGGACTGGGCATAAGCGGGCGATGAGAACATGAGACCATACCTGGTGAGGGACCGGCGCCGACGCAAGCGTCCGGGGGAAGGCGGCGGCGACTAACATGCGTTGCGAGGGCAGCGCAAGCGCGCCGCCGCGACCGGTCAGCCGCGGGGCTGGAGGATGATGAGCGTCGATGTGCCGTGGGCGAGGACCTTGCCCTCCGCGGAGAGCAAACGGGCTTCGGCGGTCGCGATCTGCCGGCCTCTCGTCACCACTCGCCCCTCGCAGCGAATGCGCGAGCCGTCCGGCGGAACCGGCCGGGTGAAATTCACCTTCGTCTCCACCGTCGTGTAGCCGGTCGCCGCCGGAAGCTCGCTATGCACCGCGCAGCCCGCGGCGCTGTCGATCAGGGTCAGGGCGACTCCGCCATGCACGCCGCCCAGCGGGTTGAGCAGATGCGGACCGGCGGCCCCCTCGAACACCGCACGGCCCGGCTCCACCTCGACGAGCCGAAAGCCGATGGTCGCTCCGATCGGCGGCGCCGGAAGCTCCCCC
>DASVPM010000358.1:0-11908 GCA_036382815.1 Allosphingosinicella sp. | reverse complement strand
ATGATGAAGGCGAAGCCGGTACCGACGAAGGCGATCAGGAAAAGCGCGCCGATCCACCCGGCGATCCCGAGCATGACGCGGACGAACCAGGGCGACGCCGAGCGTTCGGCCTCCGGCATCTCGCCCTCCACGAGACCTTCGGCGCTCAGCCGTTGCCATATCTGCGCGGCGCTCATGCTCGCTGCTCGCGGGCGACGGACTTGAGCCAGACCGCTCCGCCGGCGGACATTCCGATCACCACCAGGCCGATCAACAGGAACCCGCCCGCATCGCCCCCGAGGATATTCTGCGACATCAAAGCGACGACGGCGACGATCAGACTCAGCAGACCGCCCGCGAGCATGAATAAATCGGGCCGGACCCGGCGGTACCAGACGCAGATCGCCGCCAGCCACACGACATAGGCGAGGACGGCTCCGGCCACGGCGGCGCCCTCGCCGCCCATGATCGCCCAGACGATAAGGGCCGTCGCCGCCGTTCCGCTCGCCAGCGCGACCAGACGCGGCGGCCATTCGTCACGAAGCCATGCCAGGCCCGCGCGATGTCCCGCTTCCCACGCGGCGAGCGCCAGCGCATTGAGGACGAACAAGGCCCACAGCAGCGCTTCGGCACTCAGCAAGAGCTGGAAATAGAGCCAGGCCGCCAGGTTGAGAAGGCCGAGCCAGACCAGCCACAGCGGGCTGAATCGGCTCACCACTACCCAGGGCAGGATCAGCGCCGCCCACCAGACGAACAGCTCGTAGGTGTCGGCGCCGGTCTGGTAGACCTGGCCGGCCAAAGCGAGGAGGGCCCCGGTCAAGAGGCTCAGGAGCAAAAGGACCGCCTTGCCGGGCGCCGAATCGAGGTTGAACCGCCAGCAGGCGAGCAGCCCGGCCGCTATCGCCGCCTCGACCAGGCCGAATTTGGCGAAGCGGCCGAGATCGTCCCAGTTGAAAGCGAGGAAGAAGATCAGTGCGGCGGCGAGGGCGACCGTTCCGAGCCACAGGGTCAGCCGCCCGAGGAACAGCCTCCATTCGGCGGGAGAGGGCAGCATTCCGGCCAGCCGGAGCGCGTCGAGCGCGCGATCCGGCGCGACCCTCCGGGAGTCGAACCAGTCGAGAACCTCGCTCCGAAATCGGCTCATCCCTGCTCCCCCCGGCGCAGCCGTTCAACGCGACGATATCAGCTATGGCGGGCCCCGGCCATCGTCGCCGACATGGCCGAGCGTCGCATTTCGCCACGGTGCATCCGCACGGTCCGGTTTTCATTGGGCGCGGTTTGCATTAGCTTTTCGGAACCTGCCCGCCTGGGCAAGTCCACGGGCCGGGTGCGCTAGGCCGGGCGGCCCCCTGCCGATCGAGCCGCGCCGCCCGGGCGCGGCAACCGGCGCTGGAAGGGGAGACAGACTATGACTAAAATGCTGTGGCTCACCGTTGCCGTTCTGGCGCTGGGCGCCGCCGGCTGCAATTCCGGGGGCTCGGCCGGGGGAGCGGATGCCGGCGCCAACAATTCCGCGGAAGGCCTCGAAAACGTCGCCGCCGCCGGTGAAAACACGGTTGCCAATGCCGGGGCCGCCGGCAACCTGGCCGAGGGCAGCGGCGCCCCGCCGCCCCCCTGCCAATTCAATCCCGGCGATATGAAGGACTGGAAGGCGGTCCGCGGCAAGGACGGCACGCCCACCGCCGGAATGATCGTCGTCACGGGCAAGGCCAGGACCGGCGATCCCAGATATGAGGCGCGCCTGACCAAGACCAGGGTCGGAGACGAAGTGCTCCGGCTTCGGCTGGCCAGAGTCGAACGACACGATACCGACAATGTCCCCGCCGACGGCTGGTACGAGCTTCGCTACGGCCCCGGCGAAAAGGGAATTGGCAACGTCTTTGTGGTCGTCTGCCCGGAAGAGGCGAGCGTCGCCGAGCTCGGGGTCGAAGAGTCCGAGTAAGCCGGGCGCGAAAGGGGACACGGCGTGCCGTGCCCCCTCCTCTGACCGTTCGCCCGAAGGCTTAGCGGCAGCGGACGCTTCCGCGCTGGATCTCGCGGCCGAGCGCGGCTCCGGCGCCGGCGCCGATCAGGGTGCCGAGAATGCTGGAGCGGCCGTTGTCGATCGCGTTGCCGAGCAGGCCGCCGACGGCGCCGCCGATGATCAGACCCGTCGTTCCGTCGCTGCGGCGGCAATAATAGCGGCCGTCCGACCCGCGATAGATGCGGTCGTTGCGGCTCAGCCGGGTCTCGCCGTAATAGCGGCCGTCGCGATAATAGCGGTCGGCATAATAAGCGTTCGAGCCGTTCTCGTAGCGATTGTAATCGTAGCGGTTGTAGGTGCGCCAGTCGCGATTCTGGGCGCGGGCGATCTCGCGCTGGCATTCGCGCCGCTCGCGGCGATATTCGCGGCGGCTGTCGGCGTTGCGAAGCTCTCGCCGGCACTCGCGGCGCTCCTGGCGGGTCTCGGGGCCCATCTGGGCGGACGCCGGGGCGGCATAGACGGCCGGCAGGGCGCAGGCCGCAGTGGCGGCCGCGAGGATGATCTTACGCATGTTACACTCCTGTGGAAGGCCCCGAAACGGCGGGGTCTCAGGGGTGAACGGGCCAGCGCGGGCAAGGTTTCATGAACGGCGCGTTGCCTGGGGTTCAGGATCGCGGGATCGAGGCGGCCGTGCCCGGGCGGGGATTGCGGGATGCGCGCGCTTTGCTGCTATGTCCTTGCCCGCCGGTCGCGGCGTCGAGAACATTGCGGGAGCCCCTCATCGCCCGTCTCAGCCAAATTTCATTCGGTTCGCAGGCGAAGATTCTCCTCGCCCTCGGCGGGCCAACCTCATTCTCCTCTTCGCCTTCTTCCTCGCTCTGTCGCTCGCGGGCATCCCCCTCGGCCGCTCGGGAAGGGAAGCGGATATTTTCGTTCTCGCCCTGGTTGCCCTGTTCTTCGCCGCCGCGATCCTTCTTTTCCAGCCCGCCGCCCTCGCCCTGCTCCGCCTCCTTCCGTGGCGCGGGCCCCGGCTGAAGATGGAGAGCGACGAGGACGATCTCAGACGGGTGTTCGAATGATCCTGTCCGGCGCTCTCGCCGCCCGTCGCTTGCCAGGGCTGGGCCGGATCGAGGGACAGGGCGGCGCAGGGCCGCGAGCGGCGCCGCGGCCCCTAGCCGCGCGGCACTCCGTCGATCAGCACGCGCTGGTCGCGGATGTTGTCGACCCTGCGCATCCGCCAGCCTGCGGACGTCTTGACCCAGGTCTCGCGCTGGACGACCCAATTCTCGACCCGCTCGACCTTGCCCGTCGGCCTTCTCATCAGCCGGATCGAATGCTGCCGAATCTCGGCCGCGGCCTCGTCGCCCCGGCGGACGACCGATTCGATGTCGAACGAGAGCGCCTCCCAGCGCTCGACATTGGCGAGGAGGTTGCGGCTGAACTCGGCCATTTCGGCGGCGCCGTGGCGGGCGCCGTCGGGGGTGACGACCTCGAAGTCGGCGGTCCTCAACGCGATCACCGCCGCGGCGTCGCGGGCCAGGAGCGCGGCCCGGTTGCGCGCATAGGCCGACCCGAGCGCCCGGCGCAGGGCGGCGTCGGAGGCGGCCGCGGCCCCCGGCCGCGCGGCCTGCGAGGCGGTTGCCGAGCCCCCGCCGAGGAGGAGGGCGGCCGCGGCGGCCCACGCAAGGAATAGCCGGCCCGATCGCTGCGCGCCTGTCTTCACCGCCCGTCTCCAATGCCGATCCGCCGCCCTGACCTTAGCCCCGGCGCGGCATGGAAGCCAGCGGCGGGTCGGCGGACGCCGCGCATGCGCCAGTCGCGGCGCGCCGGAGGCCGCGGCCGGTCCGCGAAGCCGTACGCGCTGCCTTATCTTCGCCGGAATGCGCGGCGAGGATCGCCGCGGCACCGTAGCGGAGCGTGACATGAGCCTGGCCTTGCTGCTTGCCCTCCAGGCCGCGCCGCCCGCGCCCGCCGCGCCCGCCGCGCCGTTGCCGATCGAATTCGATCTCGCCAAGGTCAAGCCCGCCGACCCGTGCGAGACCGGCGGCGGCGGCGGCTCCGACATCGTCGTGTGCGGACGCCGCCCGCGCGGCGATTACGAATATGAGAAATGGGAGCGCCTGTTCAGGACCGACCCGCTGGTCGCCGAGATCGGAATCGGCCCCGGCGCCGTCGCCCGCGCCTATGTCGAAAGCGTGCAGATGCCCGGCGGGCAGATCAGCAAGCGGGTCATGGTGGGCGTGAAGGTGAAGTTCTGAGGCGCGCGTCATCGCCGCGCCTCATCGCCGGGCGCCGCTGATAAGCCGGAACGCCGGCTTGAAGGGAGGGCCGGGGCGAACGGCGGGCGGCGGCGATACCGGGCGCCCCGGGGGCCGGCTTCTACTGTCGGAGAAGGGACGAAGGTCCCCTGGGCGGAAGATGACTCCGCATTGGAGAGAAGAAGCTCCATTCCGGATGAGGCCCTGATGGACCAGCCGTCGTCTTTACTGTTGGTTGGCGATGGGGAGGCAATCGAATGAGCGAGCAAATTTTCTTCGAGCAGGGCAACGTGAAGGTCACCAACGCCCGCTTCGTCGTCAGTTCCCGGACCTACGCGATGAATGGAGTGACTTCGGTCAAATCGAACGTTGTCCCACCCAGCCGGACGGGCGCGTTGATCGCCATCGGCCTCGGGCTCCTGATCGTGTTTGCCGCGGAGGGTGCGAGCAAGATCCTCGGCCTCGCAATTGCCGCCGCGGGAGCCTGGTTCCTGAGCCAGCAGAAGTCCACGCACAGCGTCTATCTGAGCAGCGCCTCGGGTGAGGTGCAGGCACTGTCCGACACGGACGCCACCTTCATCAACAGCGTCGTCAACGCGTTGAACGAAGCGCTCATCCATCGGGGCTAGCGCTGGCGGCCGTGCGGGCGGGCGGCCACTGTCCGCGCACAGGCGGACACGATATCAGCAGCCGTCCGCCATTCTTCGCGCATCGTCGCGGAGACGCTCGAGGCAGTCCTCCGATCCGCTGTCCTCCCAGGCCTGCTCCGCAACGGCGATCTCGAGCTTCAGGGCCAGGGCCGGGAGATCGGCGGCGGGAAGCCGGAGCAGCCGGCGGACGGCGGCGAGGCGGAGCTTGTCGAGATGCTCGAACCTTTCCTCCAGCGCGTCGGCGGCAAGCTCGCGCCGCTCCGCCGGCAGAAGCTTCTCCTCGGCCTCGAGAGCCGCCACCCGGGCCTCGGCCCGCCGCAGAGCGGCGATCGCCCGCTCCCAGCTCCGCCGCGCCGAGCTCGAACCAGGTCCCGAGGCAAGCGCAACCGACACGGCCGCCCCACGACCGCCCCCGGCAAGGGCGCAAGCGCCGACACCCACGCCTAGCAACGCCCGGCGCGACAGGTTATGCCTCCCGGCAGCCATGCCTGAGGGTCTCCTTCTTCGTGGTCAGTCGTACTGACCACGAAGAGCTTGGTCAAGGGGGATATTCTGACGCGCCCTGTGCTCCTGCCCGTCCAATGCCGAATGGCCCGGGTCGCGTTGCAATGGTCCGTGAACGAAGCGGGGCGCGCGGCCGGGGTGAGCTACCGGACCATCGTCCGCCTCGAAAATGAGCAGCGCGACATTCAGGTGGATAAGCTCGCTGCCATCCGGCGCGGGTTCGAGGAGGCGGGCGTGCGCTTCCTCGATGACGGACCTGATGCGGGTGCAGTTGTCCCGCCGTCGCTGAAAGTCCCACCCCCTCGATAGACGGTCATCGATGCTGACTGCACAGGCTCTCGATACTGGGAAAAGTGGCACACGTCATCTTACGTGTCCCTCTTACATGTCCCCTTCCACTGCGTCTTCCAATGGCAGTATGCAGTACCGAGCGAAGCTGGCCCAAAGACGTCCCACCCGGCGGCCTGATAAATGCATACTGTCACTGTTTTCCGGGGTCTTGGTTATGGCAGCACGTTCGGCTGACTAAAGGTGCCGGATTTGCACGTCACCCCATCTCGACTTTAGATACTCTGCCACTAAGCGGCGGTGACAATGATGAGGCTTGTCCTCGCTGCACAGAAGGCAGGCGCCGTCCATTTGGTCTGGCTTTAAATTCTCGATCCGACGGTCTTCTATGAGGCGTAAAAACTTCTTCGCGTAGTCATCCCAAGACCCTTTGGATTTCCTATACGTGTCGAGCAGCTCTTTGGTGGGCGCCAGAGCAGGCAAATGCCGATAGTCCATGCAGCAAATCTCGGAGGCGAAATATGCGAGGTCATCTTTCTTCGCAAAACCGGCCAGCTGAGATACATTGTTCAGGCGTACATCGATGATACGGCGGGCCCCGCTTGCCTTTAAACGCTCAAAGAAATCCTTGGCCGAGGTTTTCGTAAAGCCGATCGTAAAGATCCTCACGCCCATGCTACGTCCGACTCTTTACTTTCGTCTGTTGGATCAACGTATGCGATACGAGCCTCTTGCTGCTCATATGCGCGCTCGAGCAACTGTGAGCGTGGCACATATAAGTCGTCCTTTGGGAGGCGCAGCATCTCCATCAGGCGATCCATTGCTGCATCATGATCCTCCAAGGACCCGTCAGATCGAATGTGAGCTATGGAGGCACCCCGGGCAGCAAGCTCTCTTGCAACTAGAATCGTTCGGTGGCAGGTGACCGGATCGCGCTCGGCACACATCAGCGCGATGCGGTACTGCTCCGCTCCTTTTAGTACACGATCCAAGGCGCTCTTGAATTCGGCCCTCGCAGCTAGGCGGCCATAGACAACTCTCGCGCCATCGTAGCACGACTTATCGTCGCACCGGGCGCCTAATTCCCGCCCAAGAAAGAGATAATGAACCCGCCTCTCCGCCAGCGCCCCCTTAAGGGCCGGTCTATTGAACTGCGGGTTACGGCGACTGTAGGGGTACGATCTAACGTCTACAACTGCACTGACTTCATTTGACTCAATTAGGCCCAAAAAATGCTCGAGCGAATGATTTGAGTGACCGACGGTATAAATCGTCATGGCTTTATGAACACGCCAGCGGCTAGTTTGTATGCGTATCCGTACAACTCCTCGCTGAGTGATATGCACAAGATCGCACGCCCCACATCATAACGCCCAACGCCTCGTACACGGTAGCTATCCCTCACAGCGGGGTCCGTGATGCGAAGAAGGTAGGATTGCGCGGCGTGCGTAAATTTTGCGCGCACGCCGATCTTGGGCTCATCAAAAGTTTCGTCCTGCACAATCACCGCGAGGTTGCGGACTTCGATTAGTCTGAGAGAAGAGCGCTGCCGGTTTGCCGTTCCAATTCGAAGCTTGTCGTTCGTTCCGTGGCTTGTGTCGAACTCCCGGGGCCACAACGGCTGTTCAGCGTCAAGGTAACCGCGCAGCCCGGCGTAGTCGAGATGGCCGGTTCGTTGCCAGGGCTTACCGGAGATGACGTGGTTTTCGGTTTGGTAGGTCTTCGGGTCAGCCCGATCCAATGGAATCCGAACGGTGTCGCCGGGCAGCGCCGGCTGGTGCCCTACGAGCCTCTCCCACGGCTTTATCTCATGCGTCGCCCTGTCGCCGACCGGGCGAAGCCAAGTCTTGGCTTGGACCTCCTTGCCTGCGTAGCAGAGCCCACCTGGGCGGCTGGAGGCCGCGAGGCACACGATTTCGCGTTCATAAGACACCGATCACTAAGCCTCATTCGTCCTCGAAATCGAAATCCGTCTGTCCGTCATCCGACTTGCCCGGACGGGGCCGCTTCCTCTCCTGATGGAGAAGATGCAGTCGCCAAGCCGCTCGCAAGGAAGCAATACGCCGCATAAATTCGCGCTCGGACATTGCCTCAACCGATTGCAGGTCGACGAGGTTGAGCTCACGGTCTCCGTCCTCGGGCGCCTCTGTGTCCACCAGCCAGAAGCGGGCATTCTCAAAATAATCAGGGATGTAAGTCTCTTCAAGGAGACGACGCAGGAAGCTCGCGCTGTATGCCCAGGGGGTCGCATTCTTCCGAGGCTGGAGGAAAATGAGGTTGGGGACCTTATCGACCGATGCGACTGTCTCAGGTCGAAGTGATACAGCGAACTGCCGATCGATGGAGTACAACACCCGCTTCAGGGGATAAAAACTTCGGCCTCGGAAGGCATGGCACGAGTCGACGAGTGCGGCCACGTCGAGGTTACACTTCCGCGCGAGCTCGAATTTGATTTTTCGGAGGCCCGCGACAGCTACGTCGTACGGGAGAGCCCCTTCCAGCAGAACCGGCATGACGCGTCGCACCTTCTGATAACTGAAGGGGCCTGCGTCGCCGAAGTACTCCGCCACTCTGCGCGCCGTCTCACCCGAGGTCACAGCGGTCATGCGCGAAGCGTCAAGCGCATCAACAATTTTCCGCTTCAAAGCCATCTCTCCTAGTGAAAAGTGATTATGGGATCCAACCTTCTAAAATGTTCCAGTATCATTGAGTCGGGGATTTTCATTCCCGGATAGACGACCTCTTCGGCCTGCTGCCAAACGTATTCCCAAGGTCCGTCTTCAACATGCGACTGCTCAACCAATTGCCCAGCGCTGAATTTCTCGTACTTGTCGAGAACTTGATCAATGAGCCGTGCGTGATCGGGGTCTACGGTCGGCTCGCGATAGACACTCTCGCCATTCTCCGGGTCAATATACGTGGCACGAAGCCCACGAATCGGCGCGTTTCGGCAAACCTTAAATTGGTCGTAGATGACACGCTGAACTGGTCCGTGTTGCCACGCTTCAAATTTATTTCGGACAAGGGGCCGATCATAGATAGAGTAAAACCAGCCGTGGACGAAATACAGAAGCTTTTGAAGCGATAAGTTCGTGATCGGAACACCACGTGTCTCGGCAGTGTCTAAAACGTAATTCGCGATATCTCTGACGTCGTACATCGCAAATCCAACCCCTGTGAAAGCGCCGCCCAGTCTATCCGCAGGCGACAAGACGCACGTTCCGGGTCCGTTCCTATCAGGATGAAATAGACCCTGCAACAGCCTACTCCGCCGCTACCCCAGCCCGCGAGAACATATCGTCCCCACCTTCCGCCGCAGTGCCGACCCCGTCATTCGCCGCCTTTGCGCTCTTGCGGCGGTCGAAGCTGTCCCACACCTCGCCCCAATTCCCCCTCGTCGCAGCCTTCGAATATTCCGTCGCCCGCGTCTCGAAGAAGTTGGCGTGCTCCACCCCGTTGAGGAGCGGCGCGAGCCACGGCAAAGGATGGTCGTCGATCATGAACATGGGCTTCAGGCCGAGCTGGCTGAGGCGCCAGTCGGCGATGTAGCGGATGTACTGCTTGATCTCCTTGGGGCTCATTCCGGGGACCGGGCCCATCTCGAAGGCGAGGTCGATGAAGGCGTCCTCGAGCTCGACCGTGCGGTGGCAGACCTCGCGAATCTCCTTCTTGACCTGGGGCGTGTAGCAGTCGCGCTCCTTGACGAAGGCGTGGAAGAGGCGGGTGATGCCCTCGCAGTGGAGACTTTCGTCGCGCACCGACCACGACACGATCTGGCCCATGCCCTTCATCTTGTTGAAGCGCGGGAAGTTCATCAGCATCGCGAAGCTGGCGAAGAGCTGGAGCCCCTCGGTGAAGCCGCCGAACATGGCGAGCGTCTTGGCGATGTCCTCGTCGGTGTCGACCCCGAAGGTGGCGAGATAGTCGTGCTTGTCCTTCATCTCCTTGTACTGGAGGAACATGCTGTACTCGCTCTCGGGCATCCCGATCGTGTCGAGCAGGTGCGAATAGGCAGCGATGTGGACGGTCTCCATGTTGGAGAACGCGGTCAGCATCATCTTGACCTCGGTCGGCTTGAACACCCGGCCGTATTTGTCGTGGTAGCAATCCTGGACCTCGACGTCGGCCTGGGTGAAGAAGCGGAAGATCTGGGTGAGCAGCGAGCGCTCGTGATCGGTCAGCTTCTGCGCCCAGTCGCGGCAATCCTCGCCGAGCGGGACTTCCTCCGGCATCCAGTGGATCTGCTGCTGGCGCTTCCAGAATTCGAACGCCCAAGGATATTCGAACGGCTTGTACTGCTTGCGGGCTTCGAGAAGGGGCATCGCTTTTACTCCAGCGGTAATTCAGATGAGTTGGATTTCGGATATCGACGGAACGAACAGGGCGATGAGGCACATGGCGAGGCCCGAGGCGATCGCGGCGGCGAGGACGATCCGCCGGCCGCTGCGCTGCTCGGGCGAGGCGTCCTCCGGCAGCGCGCGGGCCATCAGCCACATCGCGACGACCTCGACCGCCGCCATCCCGACCAGGAACTGGCCGAGGGTCAGCCTCATGCGATCGCCAGCTCGCCGAGCGGGGTGAGGCAGCCGAGCGCGACGAGAAGGATCGCGGCGATCAGGCTCCACACCGCATAGCGCTTGCCGTCGCGGGCCCGGGCATATTGAGGCGTCCCGTAGATATGGCCGCGCTGCTTCAGCCAGATCGACGCCTGGTACAGCGCATAGAGCGCGACGAGCAGGCCCAGCAGCATCAGGACGTGGCCGAGAGTGATCGGATCGGGCATCAGGCGGGGTCCTCGTTACAGGGCAGCGGCGGCGCTTCTCCCTCCGCCGCTGGGCGAATCTGTTCCCCGGCGAAAGCCGGGGGCCAGACGAAGCCGGACGGGGCCGCGGCGGAAATCCGCTGGGCCCCGGCCTTCGCCGGGGAGCAAAACGTCATTGGCACGCAAGGCATTCGTCGTAATCCGTCGTCGCGGCGAGCTCGATCTGCTTTGGGTCGATCGTGTTGTCGGCCTCGACGCCGCCCGCGAAGCCGGCGCGCTGCACGGACTTGGAGCGCAGATAATAGAGGCTTTTGATGCCGAGCTCCCAGGCCCGGTAGTGGAGCATGAGGAGGTCCCATTTGTCGACGTCGGCCGGGATGAACAGATTGAGCGACGTCGCCTGGTCGATATAGGGCGTCCGGTCGGCGGCGAGCTCGATCAGCCAGCGCTGGTCGATCTCGAACGACGTCTTGAACACGTCCTTTTCCTCGGCGGTGAGGAAATCGAGATGCTGGACCGAGCCGCCGCGCTCGAGGATCGTCGACCACACCCCTTCCGAATTCTTCGACTTCTCGATCAGCAGCTTCTCGAGATACGGATTCTTGATCGAGAAGGAGCCCGACAGCGTCTTGTGGGTGTAGATGTTGGCGGGGATCGGCTCGATGCAGGCGCTGGTCCCGCCGCAGATGATGCTGATCGACGCCGTGGGCGCGATCGCCATCTTGCAGGAAAAGCGCTCCATCACGCCCATGTCGGCCGCGTCCGGGCAGGGCCCGCGCTCCTTGGCGAGCATCATCGAGGCTTCGTTGACCTGGGCCGAGATGTGCTTGAACACCTTCATGTTCCAGCTCTTCGCCATCGCCCCCTCGAAGGGGATGTTGCGGGCCTGCAGGAAGGAGTGGAAGCCCATCACGCCGAGGCCCACCGAGCGCTCGCGCATCGCCGAATATTTGGCCCGCGCCATCTCCTCGGGCGCGCGCTCGATATAGTCGGTCAGCACGTTGTCGAGGAAGCGCATGACGTCCTCGATGAAGCGCCTGTCGCCGTTCCACTGCTCCCAGGTCTCGAGGTTGAGGCTGGAGAGGCAGCAGACCGCGGTCCGGTCCTTGCCGAGATGGTCGCGGCCCGTGGGAAGCGTGATCTCGGAACACAGGTTGGACGTGGAAACCTTGAGCCCGAGCTCGCGATGATGCCGCGGCATCGACCGGTTCACCTTGTCGATGAAGATGATGTAGGGCTCGCCGGTCGCGAGACGGGTCTCGACCAGCTTCTGGAACAGCGAGCGGGCATCGACGGTGGCGCGCTCGGAGCCGTCCTTCGGGCTCTTCAGCGTCCATTCGGCGCCGTCGCGGACCGCTTCCATGAAGGCGTCGGTGACGAGCACTCCGTGGTGGAGATTGAGGGCCTTGCGGTTGAAGTCGCCCGAGGGTTTGCGGATCTCGAGGAACTCCTCGATCTCGGGATGCGAGATGTCGAGATAGCAGGCGGCCGAGCCGCGGCGCAG
>DASVPM010000357.1:0-3080 GCA_036382815.1 Allosphingosinicella sp. | reverse complement strand
CGAACAGCGCCACCAACACCTGCGTCTCCGGCTATCTCGGCGGCCTGCCCTATTTCGGGCGCGACATTAACGGCGACGGCGACTCGCTGGACGAGGTCACCGTCCTCGCTCCCAGCCAGACCCAGACCCATCGCTACGGGCTGATCGCCGGTATCCGTTACGACATCAACGACGATCACGCCGTCCGAGTCGGCTATACGCTCGATCACGCCCGTCATCGTCAGACCGGCCAGGTCGGACTGCTCGACGTCGGCGGCGAGCCGTTCGACGTCTTCCCGGTCAACGATCCGGTCGCGGACGCGACCGGGGTCGCCCTCCAGAAGCGCGATCGGTTGTCCTATGCGATCCTGCACCAGTTCTGGGGCGAGTATCGCGGCGAGTTCATGGACGGAAGGCTGGTCCTGAGCGCCGGCCTCAGGGCTCCGTTCTTCAAGCGCGACCTCAACAATTTCTGCGCCGCGAGCTCACCGACCTTCGTCGAGTGCTTCGGCCGCGGAGACCCGCGCTACGGGACCTACGCCACGCTCAATCCGACCGTTCAGGGCCCGCAGCAGCGCGTCTTCAAATATAACAAGCTGCTTCCGAACCTCGGCTTCACCTTCGACGTCATGCCGCGGACCAGCATCTTCGCCAATTATGCGAAGGGTATTTCCGTGCCGAGCACGGACAACCTCTACAACGCCTTCTTCTTCGCCGCGAACACGGCGAACGCTTCGCCCAATCCGGAGAAGACGGACAATGTCGACGTCGGCATCCGCTATCGCAGTCCGAAGGTCCAGGCCCAGCTCGGCGGCTTCTTCAATCGCTACACGGATCGCACCGCCTCGGCCTTCGATCCGGAGCTGAACGTCAGCACCTTCCGCAACCTCGGCAAGGTGGATAAATACGGCGTCGACGGTTACGTCTCCTACCAGGCGACGAAGGCGCTCAACATCTATCTGTTCGGCTCGGCGTTGAAGTCGAAGATCAAGGACGACCTGATCATCGGCGAGTGCTCGGCCACGCAGGTCGGCTTCGTCCCGGGCTGCTCGGCGCTCAACGATCCGATTTTCGCCCCCACCGCCGGCAAGCGCGAATCCGGCGCGGCGAAATATACGTTCGGCGGCACCGTTCGCGGCAATGTCGGTCCGTTCGAGCTCGGCATCACCGGCAAGCGGACCGGCCCGCGCTATGTCTTCGACACCAACCTGCCGGTACGCGCCTTCGTCGGCGCCGGTGCAGGCACCGACACGGTCGTCTTCCCGGCCAGCACGCCCGCTTACTGGCTGGTCAATCTCGACGCGCGCGTGAGCCTCGCCGACTTCGGGCTGGAGCGCAGCCACCTCCAGTTCAACGTCTACAACCTGTTCGACCAGTTTTACGTCGGCGGGTTCGGCGGCAGCTTGAACCAGACGATCAATCGCTGCAGCACGCCGGCGGGCTGCACGGGCGGCATCCCCAATGGCGGGATCACCGGTTACAGCGCTCCGCCCTTCGTCCAGATCGGCGCTCCCCGCACGATCAGCGCCACGCTGACGATGGGCTTCTGATCGCCCGACAATGAAAAAGAGCCGCCGCGACGGGTGTCGCGGCGGCCTTTTTCATGCCCAGGTCATTCCGGCGAAGCCCGGAACCATGGCCGCGGAGGCGCGAGCGAGTTGCCGACCCGCGTTCATGGATCCCGGATCAAGTCCGGGATGACCGCGATGACGCGATTTGGACGCCGAAGATCAGCCCGCGTTGCGGGCTTTGCGCGGCGGCGGTCCCTCGGAACGGGTGATGCTCTCGATCGGGCATCTCACGCCCTGCACCACTATCGCTCCGTGGCGGTCGAGCTGATCGAGCGCCGAAGTCTGGAAGCCGATCCCCGGCGAGCTTCTCAGCCGGTCGCACCGGTTCATCGTCCGGATGAAATACCATTCGCCTTTGGGGCCCCTGAGATAGACCGAATCGTTCGACGCCGCCTTCCACTCGACGGCTTTGAGGCTGCTCATGAAGGGGATGACGGTCTCGCCGCCGCTCGAATGCCTGGCCGCGGCCGGCGCCGCCGCCGCTGCGAGGCTGAGGAAAATCAACGTCAGGGTCGTTCGCATCTTTGCTCTCCTGCTTCCCGCCGAAATAGGTCCCGCGGGACGGTTTTGCCAGACCGGCTCTCGCCTCCCGGCCCCGATCGCCCTAAAGGCGCGCCCATGAAATGCGTCGTCATCGCCGCCGGACAGGGAACCCGCCTGCGCAGCATCGCCCCCTCCAAGCCGCTCGCCGAGGTGGCGGGGCGGCCGCTGGTCGAGCATGTGGTGAAAGCGGCGGCGGCCGGCGGCGCGACCGGCTTCGTCGTGGTCACGGGCTACGAACCGGAGCCGCTGGAGGCGTTTCTGGGTCAGCTCGCCGCGCGCATCGGCCTGCCCGTCGAGATCGTGCGGAACGAGGATTGGGCCCGTCCCAACGGCATTTCCGTCCTCGCTGCGGAGCCAAGGCTCGATTCCGAGTTCATCCTGCTCATGTCCGATCACCTGTTCGATCCGGCGATCCTGGGCGACATGGTCGCCGCGGATCGCAGGAACGCCGCGCTGACTCTCGCCGCCGATTACGCCGTGGACAATCCATTGCTCGACCTCGACGATGCGACCAAGATCGAGCTGGGCGACGACGGCCGGATCCTGCGTATCGGCAAGACCCTGGCCCGTTACGACGCGATCGACACCGGCATCTTCATCGCCACGCCGGAGCTCTTCAAAGCGCTTCGGGCCGCCCTTGCCGCCGGCGGGACGGGATCGCTGTCCGAGGGCGTCCAGGGGCTGGCGGATTCGGGCCGGGCGTTCACCCGCGACATCGGCGGGCGCTGGTGGCTGGACGTCGACGACGAAGCCGCCTTCGCCAAGGCCGAAGCGGCGTTGGGCTGAAAAATCCTCCCCGGCCTTTGCCGGGGAGGGGAACCAGGCGAAGCCTGGTGGAGGGGTTCTTCCAGACTCTCAAGAGCCCCTCCACCGCGCTGCGCGCGGTCCCCCTCCCCGAGAAAACTCGGGGAGGATTTTCTTTGCCCCTAAACCGCCCGCTCCACGAGCAATTTCTTGGTCTCGGCGATCGCTTTGGCCGGATTGAGG
>DASVPM010000356.1:0-11604 GCA_036382815.1 Allosphingosinicella sp. | reverse complement strand
GCTGTTGGCATACCAGGCTTCCCCGAACAGGCGCAGATTGTCGCTGAGCTCGAACTGCGCGAGCGCGGTGCCGAGGTAGCGGCGGGTCGGCGCCAGCAGGTTGCCCGGCAGGACGAAGCCGTTGCCGCCGTTGAAGTTGATGATGTTGCCGGTGGCCTCCCCGAAATCGATCGGCACGAGCTCACCGTTCGGCGCGAACATCAGCGGATTTCCGCCGGTCTGGCCGTTATTGGTGACCCCGACCTGGAAGTCGAAGGCGGTCGCCCTCGCGGGGTCGAGCACGAAAAGGAAGTCCGACACCTGCGGGACGCCGGTGGAAGACAGAGCGGGAAGGCGCCGGTCCGCGATGAAGACGTTGTCGAAGTCCGAATCCCCCGCCGGGGTGGTGAAGAAGCTGTTCAGGCCGAAACCGGGCCGGGATTCGAAATCCAGGCCGCCGGTCTTGTTGTACTCGCCCGCGACCGAGATGTTGCCGCGACCTCCGGCGAAATTGTGGCCGGCGGCGCCGCGTATGCGATAATCGGGGGCGTCGCCGCGCTGGGAAATCGCATATTGCGCGTCCAGCTGGATTCCCTTGAACGTGCGCTTGGTGATGACGTTGATCGTTCCGGCGATAGCGTCCGAACCGTAGATCGGAGCGCCGCCCACCGCGATCGTCTCGACGCGGTCGACGAGGATCGTCGGAAGCACGTTGAAGTCGACCTGCGAACCGGCTCCTGTCGGACCGAAGATGGAAGCGGTGTTGGAGCTGACGAAGCGGCGCCCGTTGACGAGGGTCAGCGTCCGCTGGTCGCCGAGGCCGAAGAAGTTCACGAAATTCTGGCCGGAGCCGATGTCGCCGCCCTGACCCGCTCCGACCGGGCTCGATCCCGGAACGCCGAAGGCCGGAAGCTCCTCGAGAGCATCGGCGACGTTCGTGTAACCGCGCTGCTCGATCTGCTCCCCGCCCATGACGACGGCGGGCTGGGGAGTATCGAAATTGGCGCGCGGGATGCGC
Organism: Allosphingosinicella sp.; assembly: GCA_036382815.1. Taxonomy (GTDB): domain Bacteria; phylum Pseudomonadota; class Alphaproteobacteria; order Sphingomonadales; family Sphingomonadaceae; genus Allosphingosinicella. Next base: position 10,607 of record DASVPM010000356.1, on the reverse strand, counting down.
GAGCCGGTGATGACGATCTCATCTCCGGTCGGTGCACCGGTGGTCTGCTCGGTCTCGACCGGTTCGGTCGACTCGGCAGCATCGACCTGCTGCTCTTCCGTCTGGGCGAAAGCCGCGGTCGGGAGGCTGGCGATCGCGAGCGCGATTCCAGAGACGGAAAGTTGCCTCGAAAAGGACAGGCGGCGCATGGAAATTCCCCACTCCATTTGACGATCCGGGGATATTAAACGCCTGAGCGCGAAAGGGAACGCTTGCGGTTTTCACCACGAAAACAAGCAAAATCAGTGTAGCTCGTATGTCGCGTCGCGTGGCGGCATGAAACGCCTGTCCGCGAGGTCGGCCCCTCTGCCGGCGATTACAGCCGATCTCGCTTCGCAAAAGTCGACAATTCGCGGCCCTTCAGTTCGCCTCCCACCAATAAGGCGTGCGGACCCGGGTGCCGGTGATCACCTCGTTCATCGTCGCCGGATCGTACAGCCGTCCGCCCAGCATGACCCGGTGCACCTTGTCGCTGTTGCGGATATCCACGGTCGGATCGGCGTCCAGGACGACCAGGTCGGCGAGCTTGCCGGCCTCGATCGAGCCGACGTCGCGGGCGTAGCCGAGCGAGGTCGCCGCCGCGATCGTCCCGGCGCGAAGCGCCTCGATCGGGCTCCAGCCGCCGCGAACGAACGACCACAGCTCCCAATGCGGCCCGAGCCCGGCCTGCTGGCCGTGGGCGCCGATCGACACCTGGACGCCGCGGTCGGCGAGCTTCTTCGCCTCGCGCGCCGTGTCGTCGTCGACGAAATCCTCCTCGGGCGCCATCGTCCGCCTGACGTTCTGGGCGGCCAGAAGGGTCGGCGGCGCATGTTTCGACAGCAAGGGATGCTTCCAGACGTCCATATGCTGGCGCCAATAGGGATCGCCGGCGAGCCCGCCGTAGGAGACGACCAGGGTGGGCGTGTAGTTGGTCTTGGTCTGGGTCCACAGGCTCACCACGTCGTCGTAGAAGGTCTCGACCGGCAGGTTGTGCTCGAGCGTGGCGTTGCCGTCCTGAATGAGCGCGATGTCCATCGTGTAGAGCGACCCGCCCTCGGGGACGACCTCCATACCCTCGCGCTGGGCCGCCGCCACCACCATCTGCCTCTGCTCGCGCCTCGGCTGGTTGTAATTCTTGACGCTGTAGGCGCCCTGGGCCTTCAGCCGCCGGACATGGGCGAGCGCGTCGTCGAACGAGGCGATTTCCGCATATACGTCCGCCGCCTTGGCGCCGTAGATGATCTCGCCGGTGGAGAAGATTCGCGGCGCCAGGATCCTGCCCGCGCGCTGCATCTCCGCCGCAGCGAAAATCTCGGCCGAGCGGGCCGAGGGGTCGTGGATCGTCGTCGAGCCCATGGCGAGGTTGGCGATCGACGACCAGTTCTGCTGGGGGACGAGATCGTCCTGGCCCTGCGGCCCGTGCGCATGGGCGTCGACGAGGCCGGGGATGATAGTCTTGCCGGTGACGTCGACTGTCCTGGCTCCGGCCGGGATGGCGACCTGCCCGCGCGGGCCGACCGCGACGATCCTGTCGCCGCGGATGACGATGACTCCGTCGTCGATGACGCCGCCGTCCGTTCGGGCCATGGTGACGATGCGCGCGCCGGTGAGCACGACCATGCCGGTCGGCTTGTCCGCCGCGACTTCCATGGAGAGCGAGACTCCGGTCTGCGGCGGCTGGAATTTGGGCGCGTTCTCGGCGGGCGGGGCGGAGCCGAACAGCTGACCGACGGCGGCCGTGTACAGGGTCGGGCCGGTGCTCCAGTGGACCCGGCCGTTGGACCAGTTGATGAATTCGGCCCCGACGCCGCTGATCCGGGTCACGGGGAGCGGTCCCCCCTTGGCGTCGGCGGCGACGTCCTGGGTGCCGGGCATGAGCGGCATGACGAAGGCCTGGTAGTTCTGCCGGAAGGCGACAAACTGGCCGTCGGGCGAGACCTTGTAGTCGCTGACCATCTCGCCGGTCGAATGGACGTGCTTCGCCTCCCCGTTCAGATCGGTGCTGATCAGCTGGCGCTTGCCCGAGGCGTTGACGATCGTGAACAGCCGGTCGTTCGACGCTCCGAACTGCGGCTCGGCGCCCTCGTCGCTGACGCGGACCGGAGTCCCGCCTGCCGCCGCAACCCGATAGATTCCGGGATTTTCCGACCAGCGCGGGGAGGTGAGATAGCCCCCCTGCCCCCGCTCGAAGACGATCGTCCTGCCGTCGGGCGAGAATATCGGGCGCGCGTAGTGGCCCGGCTGGGCCGTCACCTGACGCGCGGAGCCGCCGCTCGCGGCGACGGTGCGGACCCGGCCGAGGCCCTGATCCGTCCAGCCGACATAGACGATCGTGCGTCCATCGCGCGACCAGGAGGGGAAGAGCTCGAACTCGTCCTCGCCGCCCCTGACCAGCGGCCGCGCCGCGCCTCCGGCGGTCGGCTTGATCCAGAGCCTGCCCAGGGTCTCGAACACCACCTGGCGGCCGTCCGGAGAGACGCTGGCCCAGCGCGGCATCTTCGTCGAGAAGCGGTCGGGCGCGACCTCGATCCGCGGATGCTGGGCGTCGATGACGACGCGGGTGTCGTTGACCCGGAACGGAATCTCGGTCGCGCCGGCGCCGTTGCCGTCGACGCGGCGCAGCTTGCCGCCCGCCCAGAAGACGACGCTCCGGCTGTCCGGCGTCCAGGCCATGTTCGGGTAGACCCCCGTCACCGCCCAGGTCTCCTGCACGTCCTGGTCGAGATCGTCGTAGATCTTGCGCTCCTCGCCGGAGACGAGGTCCTTGACGTAGAGCTTCGAGCGGGCCCGCTCGCGGCGGACGAAGGCGATCTTCGTCCCGTCGGGCGACGGCGCCGGACGGACCGAGCCGCCGGCGCCGGAGACGGCGGTCGTCACCTCGCCGGTCTCGAGCTCGTAGCGCTGGATGTCGAACAGGTCGGTGTTCGAATTCTGCGCATATTCGAAGATCGGGCCAGGAGTGACGTTCCTGGTGAAGTAGATGGACTTGCCGTCGGGCGCGTAGATCGGCTCGCCGAGCTCCTTCTGGTGCTGCTCGTTGGGCTTCTTGACCAGCGGCACCCCGGCGCCGCCGGAGACGTGGTAGAGCCAGACCTCGCCGGTGCCGAGCGAGCGCCCGGTGGTGAAATGCTTCTTGGCCGCGATGAAGCGGCCGTCGGGGCTCCAGCTCGGCTGGTAGAGGAGCCGGAAATCCTCCTTCGTCAGCTGGCGCTTGTCGGAGCCGTCGACGTTCATGATCCAGATGTTGTCGCCGCCGCCGCGGTCCGAGGTGAAGGCGATCCGCCGGCCGTCCGGCGAGAAGCGCGGCTGCTGCTCGAAGGCGAGCCCTTCGGCGATCCGGGTCGGAGTGCCGCCGGAGATCGGCATCGTGTAGATGTCCCCGAGCAGGTCGAAGGCGATCAGGCGGCCGTCGCGCGAGACGTCGACGTTCATCCAGGTGCCGTTGTCGACGTTTATGGGGACCTGGCGGGTGGTCATCCCCGGAGGCGCGTTGACGTTCCACCTGGCGGGCTTGTCGGGCTGGGTCGCCGGGGTGCGGGCGGCGGCAGGCGGAAGCGGTCCGGTCACCCTTTGCTCGGGATTGGTCGCCTGGTTCTCGGGCGCCTGCGTTTCCTGGACCGGGGGCGTGGGTTGGGGCGTATCCCTGGGCGGCGCCTGGCCGCCCGCCCGAGTGGCCGCAAGCACCGCGGCGATCGCCGCCGTCACCCGATATTTCATCCATCCCTCCAGCAGCTTTCGGACGGGCTTTAAGAGGGAATTGCGCGCAGGTCTTGCCGAAAAGCGCGCTCGGGAGCGAAGATCGCCGTAATGGCGGCAGTAACAGCCATTCCGGACCCAATTGGATTTGCCGGACTGAAAGTCTTGTACTCCACTTCGTTCTCGGGAGGGCGAGTCGGTCGGGTGTCCGGCCGTTCCCCCGTCAGGGGGATGAGGATGCGGCGTGGGCATTGGTCAGGGCTGACGGCGTCCGTGCTCGCCCTGGCGGCCCCGGCGCGGGCCGGCGAGACGATCACCTACAGCTACGACGCGCTCGGCCGCCTGACCGCGACGTCGAGCGATTCGGTCAACAACGAAGCGACGTCGTCGATCGGCTACGATGCCGCCGGCAATCGATCGATCTTCGCCGCGTCGGTCCCGGGCGCGCCCGCGTTCAGCGTGAGCGAAGCCGGCGCGCTGGAAGGCGGCCGCCTCGTCTTCACCGTGATCAAGAACGGCACCGGGGCGGCCAGCGTCACCTATTACACCGCCAATGGAAGCGCCGGCTCCAACGATTATTGGGGAGTCAGCGGCGTCCTGAGCTTCGCCGCGGGGGAGAGCAGCAAGACGATCGCGCTCGCCACCATCGACGATTCCCTCGACGAGCCCGGCGAGACGATCTCGATCAACCTCAACGGCCCCTCGGCGGGAGCGACCGTCGCCGACGCCCAGGGCATCGGGACGATCTTCGACAATGACGACCCCCCGCCCCCGCCGCCTCCGCCGCCGCCGTCGTTCAGCATCAGCGACGCCTCTGCGACGGAAGGCGGCAACCTCCTCTTCACGGTGACCAAGACCGGCGCCGCCGCCTCCGTCTTCGGAGTCAATTATGCGAGCGCCGACGGAACCGCGACCGGAGGCTATAACGGCGCCCCCGACGATTATTACGCGACCGCCGGGACCGTCTATTTCACGGCTTCCGAGACCAGCAAGACGGTCACCGTCTATGGAATAGACGACGGCACAGACGAACCGAATGAGACGCTCGCACTGAACCTGTCAGGTCCGACCGGCGGCGCGACCCTCTCGGACGCCCAGGGCTTGGGAACGATCCTCGACAATGACGATCCGCCGCCGCCGCCGCCGCCCGGCAACACGCCGCCCACGGCCGTCAACGATACCGGCTCGCAGAAGGTCTGCACGATCAGGACCTACGACGTGCTGGCGAACGACAGCGACCCGGACGGCAATTATCCGCTGACCCTGATCGCGTCGTCTAACCCCGGCTTCGCGATCGTCGCAAACCAGATCCAGGTCAGTTCGTCGGACCTCAGCGGCCTCCACTCCACCACCTACACGGTCAGGGATTCGGGCAACGCCACGGCGACCGCGACCCTGACGCTGACCATAACCGCCGGGACCTGCAACCAATGACCGCATCGTTGAAAACACGCCCGTCCGCGCTGCCTGTCCTGGGCGCCCTGCTCGCGACGCTGGCCGCGGCGCCGGCCGCCGCCCAATACGAACCGCCCAAGCAGATGACGCTCAGTCCGCTCGGAGTGGACCTGTCCGACGGCCGCTTCAGCTTCAAGGCCACCGACCTGTCGATCGGGCCCCTGTCGCTCGAGCGCAGCTTCCTCGGCGGCCATACGATCGACGGAAGCAATTATTTCGGTCCGAACTGGACCCACAATTACGCGATCTACGTGGTCGAGAAGGATCTGGCCAAATCGAACGGAGTCTATGTGGTGCTCGGGCGCGGCACCGTCCATTTCAGCTTCAGTACGTTCGGCTGCTGGCATACCGATTGCGAGGGGGCGAGGCTGACCGTGGTCAACGGCGCCTTCGTCTATACCGACGCCCAGGGCAACGTCTACACGTTCAACCCGAGCGTGAACGCCTTCCCGCCGCCCGGCAACATCAACTATCGCAACCAGCGCATAGCCCGGATCGACTATGCCGACGGGCACACGCTCACCTACACCTACAGCGGCCAGCAGCTTGTTCAGATCGCCAGCAATTACGGCTATTCGCTGGTCTTCGAATATTCCGGCTCGACCAATTCGATCTCGAAGGCGTGCGGCTACAATCGCACCGTCACCCACGTCACCGCGGCCTCGACCTGCGCGGGCGCCGCTCTGGCTGTGAGCTACAGCTATGGCGCCTCGGGCAACGTTACCAACGTGGTCGACGTCATGAACCGGAACTGGGGCTATGATTACGGCGCGGCGGCGATGCAGCTGACCTGCGTCAGGCAGGTCAATTCGACGGCCTGCCAGATCGCAAACAGCTATTCGTCGGGCGGGCGGCCGCGGGAAGTGTCGCAGCAGACCACGCCCGACGGCGCCGTGTGGAATTACAGCTACAGCCCGGTGGACCCCGATTATGTCCAGCTGCCGGGGCAGCCGCTGCCGACCAGCGGCGGAGGCTATACCGGCCCGGAAGGAATCGAGGTCGACGCCCAGTTCGGCGGCGGGCTGCTCGATTATTACGGCCAGAACGGGCGGCTGACCTACCTGCAGTGGGACGGAATCGAGCTGAGCCGCCTTTATTACCCAGAAGGCAATAATGTCAGCTACGGCTGGCGCGCCGGCCAGAAGGTCTCCGAGGCCTGGGCGGCCAAGCCGGGTTCGGGTGTCGCGACGATCGGCAAGGACACGGGTTTTCCGGACTGGCAGTCGGCGGAATGCGTGGCCGCCCAGCCTCGCAAGCTGTGCAACAAGCCGCTGTGGAGCAAGGACTTCAGGGGCAACCAGACCGACTTCACCTACGAACTGCATGGCGGGGTTAAGACGGAAACCGGCCCCGCCGCGGGCGGAATCTGTCCGCAGGTGCGGTACGAATATGCGCTTCGCCGGGCCTGGGTGAACAACGGCTCCGGCTATTCTGCGGAGTCGGTGTCGATCCATCTGCCCAGCCGCAAGGCGTTCTGTGCGACCGGCGCCGCCTCCGGCTGGGGCTGCGCGATCGCCGGCGACGAGGTCGTCACGACCTACGATTACGGGCCGGACAGCGGGCCGAACAACCTGCTTGTGCGCTCCGAGACGGTGACCGCCGGCGGGGTCAGCCGCAAGACCTGCTACGGCTACGACTGGATGGGCAACAAGATCAGCACCACCCGCCCGAGCGGAGCGTGCCAGTGAGCGCTCGCGCACTCCTCCGCGTGGCCGCCCTGGTCGCCCTGGCGGCCGCTCCGTGCGCCGTCTTCGCCCAGGCTTCGCCTTCGCCCGGCACCTACGCGGTGCGATACGATCTGATGCGGCGCGAGGTCGGGACGATCACGCCCGACCCCGACGGTACGGGCGCCCTGATCTTTCTCGCCGCGCGCAAGACCTACGATCCCGCCGGGCGGCTGGTGAAGGTCGAGAATGGCGGGCTCTTCACCTGGCAGAGCGAGAGCGTGGCGCCGGCCGACTGGACCGGCTTCGTCGTCGCGACCCATGTCGACCTGACCTACGATTCGATGGGCCGCAAGGTGCGGGAGGCGACGGGCGGCGGCGGGGTGACGGCCGGAGTCACCGAATATGGCTACGATCTGGCGGGCCGGCTCAAATGCACCGCGGTGAGGATGAACCCCGACGCCTGGGCGACCCCGCTTCCGGACAAATGCGTTCCCGGGCCGGTCCACTCGGCCTTCGGCCCGGACCGGATCACGCGCACCGGCTACAGCTTGCACGGCGAGCCCCTCAAGGTCGAGCAGGCGGTCGGCACCGATCTCCGGCAGGTCTATGCCAGCTACACTTATTCGCCCAACGGCAGGCCGGTGAGCGTCACCGACGCCAACGGCAACCGCTCCGAGATGAGCTATGACGGGCTCGACCGACAGAAGCGCTGGATCTTCCCGTCGAAAACGGTCCCCGGCGATTCCAATCCGGCCGATTACGAGGAATATGGCTACGACGCCAACGCCAACCGGACGTCGTTGAGGAAGCGCGACGGCTCCACCCTCACCTACCAATATGACGCCCTGAACCGGATGTCGGTGAAGATCGTCCCCGAGCGCTCCGGCCTCGATCCGATCCACACCCGCGACGTCTATTACGGCTACGACAATCGCGGCCTGCAGACGTCGGCGCGGTTCGGCGCGCCCGACGGTTACGGGCTGACCTTCTGGTATAACGGCTTCGGCGAGCCGCTGGTGACTTTGCTCTATCTGTTCGACCAGCCGCGCTACGTCACCTACGGCTACGACCCGAACGGCAACCGGATCCAGATCGTCCATCCGGACCAGGAATATTTCACTTATTCGTTCGACGGGCTCGACCGTCCGACCCACGTCTGGGAGAGCGGAGTCAACGCGGTCACGGCGATGGCCTATGACTGGGCGGGCCGAAAGGCCGCGGGGGCCTGGTACAGGACGCTTTACGGCTACGACCCGGCGGGGCGGCTCCAGACCATCGCCCACAATCCCGAGGGCACGGCCCGCGATCTCGAGCTCGGCTTCACCTACAACCCGGCCTCGCAGCTCCAGACCCGCTCGTCGAGCAACATCGCTTATGCCTGGACCAGTCCGGAAAGCCCGGACACCTATGCGCGCGCCTACACTGCGAACGGGCTCAACCAATATACGGCGACGAGCGTAAGCGGGACGCCGGTCGCTTATACCTATGACGCCAATGGCAACCTCCTGACCGACGGGAAGCACAGCTTCGTCTACGACGTCGAGAACCGGCTGGTGTCGGCGACGGGCGCGCACACGGCCGAGCTCGTCTACGATCCGCTTGGCCGGCTCGTCCAGGTGTCGAGCGGCGGCGCGAACCCGCGCCGGCTGATCTACGACGGCGATGCGCTCATCGCCGAATATGACGGCTCCGGCACGCTCAAGCACCGCTACGTCCACGGCGCCGATCCGGGCGCCGACGATCCCCTCCTCTGGTACGACACCGCAGCGTTCACGAGCTGGCGCCGGACCCTCTACGCCGACCACCAGGGCTCGATCGTCGGGATCACCGACCTCTACGGCAACTCGATCGCCACCAACAGCTACGATCCCTGGGGAATACCGGGCCCGAACAACATGGGCCGGTTCGGCTATACCGGCCAGGCCTGGGTGCCCGAGCTCGGCATGTGGTATTACAAGGCAAGGGTCTACTCGCCGGTGCTGGGACGGTTCCTGCAGGTCGATCCGATCGGGTATAAGGACCAGATGAATCTTTATGCTTATGTCGGGAATGATCCGGTCAATCGGACGGATCCAACGGGCACTACCTGCACCTCTACTCAGAACGGGGAACGCACGGTATATTCCTGCCACATCGATAAGGTTCTTGACCTGCGTTCCGGCAAGCTTCGTGACCCTTCTGCGGCAGAGGGCCGAAAGTTCGAGGCCTTCAACGCGAGATATACGGCGGCGGTAAATAAGCTAATGAGCCTACCCGACGCAAATGTGACGGTAGGTGCTGTTCGAGGCAAGGAAAGCTCATTCGATACGACGCGGCAAGCCGCAGGGCGGGAAATGGCCGCTCGACAGTTTGTGTATGTAGATCAAACGCGTGGGAAAGACATTTTAAATACCGCAGGCGGCTTTTACACCGTGTTAGGAACTCCGACCACGTTTGTACGTCCAGGAGGCTTGGAGCAGGCTAGCCAAGCGGGAATTGTGCATGATGGCGCTCTGCACGGAAGCTTTCAAGAATGGACAGGTGGGCTGCAGAATGCTGAATACCCGCTCGGTCATCTTCCCCATCAAACGCAATATAACGACGCCTCCTGCACTTTGCTCGGTGAAGGGAAAAACTGTTGATCAAGCAATGGGAATTCTTTGTATTACTGACATTGAGTATACTGTCATCCAATGGAACCGGTGCTACGGCAGCTGAACCTGAGTTTGAAGTTAGGTATGTCAGTAGTGACCTAGATAATGTAGCCGTGTTCTCGGCCGATTCTGCTCGGATTGGACCTGATCTGGCCGCATATGAAGTTTGGCCCTCATCCCCTGCTAGATATTTTGAAACCATGAATCACGTACAATGTGTTTCAATAGGCGGGTCGCGAGGAACGATCGAATATGCAATTAAGCGACCTATCAAACCCGGAGATCAGTATAAATGCCTCAAAACTTCCTTTCGTGTCATTCGTTGTTTCGGCGGTTGTCGGGCAGCTGTGGTAGAACGAATTTATCCACTGGGAGGATACGCCAAGCGCGGAACAGTCAAAACCTATCTCTATGTAGATAGCTGCTCGGGGGTACTGGCATTCAGCCAAAAAACAAGTTTGACGGAAGGTATTCCCCTCGATGCACCTTGGCTGCGTGGTAAGGTAGGAATCCTAGCCGATAAAGGAAATCCCGGATGTGCAAATGGCGGAAGCTGACACTTCTCCGGATATACGCTATTCTATCCGGATCTTTCCGGTTGAGGAAAGCGTGGCGGCGAGTTTGGAAACGGAGTTTTTTACGCGCTGGCGGCTTCACGTCGCTTCCTGCCCCGCCATAAAGGGTGGAACCTGGTACTGGATATTGGGGGCGATACGGACGTTCAGCCTGTTATCGATGCCTTGCGGCGTGAAGGATTGGAAGCGAGCTTCGACCTCTTCGTCTCCCTGGTACCGGTAAGCGATTCGATCATCAGGGAGATGCCGAGGAGCGTCATCCAAATCATTCGGGAATTCGGCTGTCCGATGCTGGTCTCGTATACCAGCGGAACCTGGGCAACGGACGAGTGATCGCCATCGGTGGGCCGTGATGCCTGGACCCGTTCGAACACCGCGATCGCCTACACTGCGAACGGGCTCAACCAATATACGGCGACGAGCGTAAGCGGGACTCCGGTCGCTTATACCTACGACGCCAATGGCAACCTCCTGACCGACGGGAAGCACAGCTTCGTCTACGACGTCGAGAACCGGCTGGTGTCGGCGACGGGCGCGCACACGGCCGAGCTCGTCTACGA
>DASVPM010000355.1:0-12088 GCA_036382815.1 Allosphingosinicella sp. | reverse complement strand
CCGAGGTCGCGCCCGCAGCGCAGCCCGCCGCCCCGGCACCCGAGCCAGCGCCGGCCGCGCCCCAGCCTCAGATCCGCTCGATCGGCCCGGGCGGCTTCGTCCGCCAGGCCCCGGGCGAGCAGCAGTCGCCCATCCCGCCCGCGCCGCCGCGCCGGCTGGTGCCGGCCAAGCCGAGCCCCGAAATCGCCGACAAGACCGGCCTGCTCGATCTCAACGAGAAGATCTGCAAATGGCCGATCGGCCATCCCGGCGAGCCCGATTTCCATTTCTGCGGCAACCCGGCCAATCCCGGCTTCCCTTATTGCGTCGAGCATTGCGGAGTCGCCTATCAGGCCCAGATCCCCCGCCGCGACCGCCGCCCGCCCCCGCCGCTGCCCTTCGGCGGACCCCGGATCCGCTGAGGCCGAATGGCGCTGTTCCTGGTCGTGCACGACGAGGACAGGGCCATCGGCCACGACCTTCGCTTGGCTCTGGACCGCTTCGAGCTTCGTCCCGGCCTGATGCTCGTCGACAGCGGGCTGGACCTCTCGCCGCTCTACCACCGGATCAAATCGGCGCTCCCGCCCGGCTCGGCACTGCTCGTCGTGCCGCTCGCCGCGGCCCCCAAGTTCAAGCGGATGGACGCCGGCGCCCTGAAATGGCTCCGCGCCCGGCCTGGCGCGGGTACGCCCGGGCAACAACCTGGATCAGCGTGATTTCCGGGAACGGCGCCTGCCGCTCGGCCGTTTGATACTCGACCGTAACCACTTAACTAAACCCAGGTTAAATGTCTCAGGAAGAACAGGAATATTACGAACGCCGGGCGATGGCGGAGCTCGAGCTCGCGCAGGCCGCGGCGCACCGCCGTGCCGTCCAGGCGCATTACGAGCTGGCCTCCGCCTATCTCGACCGGATCCATGGCGAGGAGCCGAAAGCCTCCGGCGGCCTCTTCGGCTGAACACCCGGCGGGCCGCCACCCGATGGCCTTGGTTCCCAAGCTCCTCCTCGCCACCCTCTGTCTTCCGCTCGCGGCCGCCGCGGCGCTCGCGGAAAACTCCCCGCCCCCGCCCTCGACCGTCGCGGCGATCAGGCAAGCGGCCCGGCCCGTCACCGGCGGGGGTGCCGACTATGCCGACGTCATGGCGGCCGCAGCCGCCTCGCGCCGGATCCTGCTCGGCGAATCGACTCACGGCAGCCACGAATATTATCGAGAGCGAGCGCGCCTCACCGAGCGGCTGATCCGAGAGCAGGGCGTGAGCGCGATCGCCGTCGAAGGCGACTGGTCGGCAACCCAGCGGGTCAACCTCTATGTCCGCGGACTCGGGACCGACTCCAGCGCCTCCCAGGCGCTTCGGGGCTATTCCAATTTCCCGGTCTGGATGTGGCGCAACGACGATTTCCGCGACTTCGTCGAGCGGCTTCGAGCGCTCAACCTCGAGCGGCCGGCCGACCGGCGGGTCGGCATCTATGGAATGGACGTCTACGACCTGTTCGAAGCCATGGATTCGGTCCGGGCCTATCTCAAGCGCAATGCCCCGGAGGCGGCGGCGCGGGCGGGGACCCGATATCGGTGCTTCGCAAGCCACGGCCGCGACCGCTGGGCCTATGGAGTCGCAACGCGCAATCCGCGAAGAGCGTGCCGGGCCCAGGCGCAGGCGGTGCTTGCCGAGGTGCGCCGGTTGCCGCGCCCGGCAGGCCTCGCCGACGCCGAGGCCTGGTTCGAGGCCGTGCGCGCCGCCGCCTCGGTCGTCGCGGCCGAGGAATATTTTCGTACCGCCGCCACAGGCTCCCTCGCCTGGAACGTTCGCGACCGGCACATGGCCGAGAATGTCGAGGAGATCGCCGCCCATAGCGAGTCGCTCGGCGGACGGCCGGCCAAGGTGGTCCTGTGGGCCCATAACAGCCATCTGGGGGACGCGCGCGCGACCTCCGCCGCCAATCGCGGCGAGCTCAACCTCGGCCAGCTGATGCGCCAGCGGCACGGGGAGAAAGCCTTCCTGATTGGCTTCCTCAGCCATTCCGGGACCGTCTTCGCCGCGCCCGAATGGGACTCGCCCGGTCGCCGCAGCCCTTTGTGGCCGGCACTGCCGGGGAGCTGGTCGGCGCTCTTCCATGCTGCCGGGCTTCCCGCTTTCTCGCTGGTCATCCGCGGCGACCCGACGCTCTCACGGGCGCTGAGCGGCCAGATGAAGCAGCGCGCGGTCGGCGCCGTCTATCTGCCCCAGGACGAACGCAGAGCCCATTATTTCGACGCCCGGCTCGCCGACCAGTTCGACGCCGTCGTCTATTTCGATCGGACCAAGGCGATCTCGCCCCTCTAGCGTTCGCTTACACCGCCTCGCCCGCGGCGACTCCGCTCGCCCAGGCCCATTGGAAATTATAGCCGCCGAGCCAGCCGGTCACGTCCACGGCTTCGCCGACGGCGTAGAGACCCGGGACCTTGCGGGCTTCCATGGTTCGGGAGGACAGCCCCTGGGTGGCGATCCCGCCGACGGTCACCTCCGCCTTGGCGAAGCCCTCGGTGCCGTTCGGCGTGAAGCGCCACCGCGACAGCCGACGTTCGGCCTCGTCGAGCTTGCGGTCGGCGAGGTTGGCGAGCTCGCCCCTCAGCGCGATTCGCTCCGCCAGAGCCTCGGCGAGCCGGTCCGGAAGGTGGCGCGCGGCGGCGCTCTTCAGGCTCGTACGAGGCGCTCCCCGCTTCGCTTCGCGCAGCCAGCCCGGCTTAGAGCCGGGCAGGAAATCGACCTCCACCGGCTCGCCGGGACGCCAGTAGCTGGAGATCTGGAGGATCGCCGGGCCGGAGAGGCCGCGGTGGGTGAACAAGGCGGCCTCGCGGAAGCTCGCCTTGCCGGCAGCCGCGACGACTTCGGTCGAAACTCCGGACAAAGCGTGGAACAACGCCTCGTCCCGGCTCAGGGTCAGCGGAACGAGGGCCGGCCGCGGCTCGACCACCTTGAGGCCGAAGCGGCGAGCCAGGTCGTAGGCGAAGCCGGTCGCTCCGAGCTTGGGAATGGACGGGCCTCCGGTTGCGACGACCAGAGCGGCCGCCTCGGCGGCGCGGCCGCCGGAGGAGACTCGGAAGCGTGCGTCGGAATGGGCGACGTCGGTGATCGGATGGCCCAGCGCGAGCTCGACCCCTCCCCGCTCGCATTCAGCCAGCAGCATGGCGACGATCTGGCGGGCCGGGCCGTCGCAGAACAGCTGGCCGAGCGTCTTTTCGTGCCAGGCGATGCCATGGCGCTCGACCAAAGCGAGAAAGTCGCGAGGCGTGTAGCGGGCGAGCGCCGAGACCGCGAAATGGGGGTTGGTCGAGAGGAAATTGCCCGGTCCGGCGTTCAAGTTGGTGAAGTTGCAGCGGCCGCCGCCCGAGATCAGGATTTTCTTCCCCGGAGCGTCATTATGGTCGAGGAGCAGGACGCGGCGGCCGCGTTGCCCGGCAACGGCGGCGGCCATCATTCCGGCGCCGCCGGCGCCGAGGATGATCGCGTCATAGGGCTCAGGCTTCACCCGGCAGCCTTAGAAGCTTGGAACGGTGCCGCCTAGCTCGAGCGACCGCCGCCTTCGCGCCTTCGCTCGTCAGCGCGGCAGCGTGCCCCCGTAAAGCCCCATGCCCCCCGCGGCGACCAGGCCGTGAAACACGACCGCCGGCCAAAGCGACCTGGTCGACTGGACGAACTTGGCGCACACGAAGCCGAGGAGGAAGGCGCCGGCGAGGAAGCCGGGGTCGAATCCGTTGGTGCCCCATTCGGGAACCAGCCAGGTCTGAAGCGGGTGCCAGAGCGTGAAGAGCGAAGCCGACCACAGAGCCGGTCCGAGGCTGCTCGTCCCAATGGGGGCCGTCCGCATCAACAGGCCGCGGAAGACCGCCTCCTCCAATGCGGACCGAAGCAGACTGATGGCAAGGGCCCGGAGCATCCAGGCGGCCGGATTGGGCCGCCAGGGCACGATGTCCAGCCGCTCCAGCACCCACGAGGCGATCAGCAGCGCGGCGAGCAGGCCGGCGGTTGCGGCCCAGCCGCGCAGAGGCGGCCAGGTCGCCACCAGTCGGAGCAGCCGCGTCAGGGCGCCCTCGGGCCGATAGGGCGCCGGCGGGGCCGGCGGCGGCGGTGGGACGGGCCCTTCGGTGTCGTCGACGTGGTAGTGAGCGGGCAGGTTGACCGGCCGGTAGCCCTTCACCCGGTCGATGCGCGCGATCGCCGAGCTGTGGATGAAGAAGGGATCGACATGCCGGCCCCACGGACGGTTGGGGATCGGCCGGGGCTCGGCGCGAGGCAGATAGAAATCGAAAAAAACGAACCTCTTAGGCCATTCCTTCAGCGTGTAATATTTGGGCAGCCCCTCGAACAGCCACCACGGGCCGGTCAGCGAGGCGTGAAGCTCGCCGGCCGGATCCGGCGGCACGTACCGAAATTCCGAGCCCGGCAGATTGATGCCGCGGGCCAGGCGATCGACCATCGCCTCGTCGAACGCGAGACCGGTACCCGCGTCGTCGCGGTCCTTCTCCTTCGCCTGATCGATCATCCACAATAATGGATATTTGGATAGGGCGCTCTGGCCCTCCGGGTAGCCGCCGCCGATGTCGGAATGGGCTCCGGCGAACCAGACTTGCCGGATGTCCTGCTCGACGGTGACGTCCCTGATCCTCGGATCGGGGCGGAATATCTGCGGGTCCTTCCAGTGGTTGAGCCGGAACAGACGCCTCTTCTCGTCGATCGAGATGGCGTGGCGGAAGATGCGAACGCTCGGGTTGGTGCGCGTGTAGGGCAGGGTCTGGAGCGAGGGCAGGTAGAATCGGTCGGCGCGCGGGGTGATCACCGAGGAGACCGTTTCCCACACGCCGATGAAGCGGATGGTCACACGTCGCGAGCCGGCGATGCGGCCGAAATTCTCGCCGATGGAGAGATCATTGTCGTCGGCGGAGCGCTTATAGGCGACGAGGGCGTAGCCGCACAGATCGAGCTGGTCGGGGCGAAGCAGCCCGCACATGTGAATGAAGCCGGCGAGGACCCGCGCCGTATAGGCGCCGCGGCTGAAGCCGTGAAGATAGATCTCGTCGTCCGGCTGCCAGTTGCGGGCCAGCCAGGAATAAGCGCCGAGCACATTCTCGTCGAGGCCGTAGCCCAAAGCGAGGCCGAGCAGGCCCTGGAACTGTATCTTGAGCTGGTCCCACCAGCCGGGGGTGCCGATCGTCCCGACGCCCGGATCGTAATAGACCCGCTGCGCCTCGGTCTTTTCCAGGCACATGTAGAATTTGAGGACGTTCGAGAGGTTCGCCTTGATCTCGTTACCGGTGCCGTCCAGCAGAACGACGAGCTTCCTGCCCATGGCGCTCCCCCCTTCCCCGGCGGGCAGCATGTCACGGCGCGCCGTCGCCTGTCGAGCCCAATCGGTCCCGAACGGCCGACGGCTGCGCCGGCAGGCAACCATAACGGCTCCGAACCGTTACGGCTTCGCAATACCAAAGGAGCGCGTCATGTCTCTGGGTCTCATTCTCCTCATCATTCTCGTGTTGCTGCTGCTCGGCGCTCTGCCGAGCTGGGGTTACAGCCGTGGCTGGGGCTACGGGCCGTCCGGAATTCTCGGCCTCGTCCTGATCGTCGTGCTAATTCTGTTCCTGCTGGGGCGCCTGTAGGCCTTCCGACGCAGCCGCCGTTCATCGGGCGGTCAGCAAGCGCGCGGCAAAATCCAGGCGAGCCGGGAGCGCGCGGTGAGCGCCTTTCGGCTCGCTTGCGTCCCTTTGTTCCAAGGAGCTTGCCCGTGCTCAAGCAGATCAGCCTCGCGCTCGCCGCTTCGGCCACAGCGCTCGTCGCCCTCCCCGCCCAGGCCGACGCCCATTATCGCCACCATCGCAGCCGGATCGTCGTCCACGTCGCCCCCGCTTATTATGGCGGCTATTACAACCCTTATTACGATCCCTATTACGCCCGTCGCTATCCGGTCCGTTACCACAGCGGCGGCTATTACGGACGCGGCTATTACGGACGCGGCTATGACGATTATTATTACGGACGCCGCGCTTACCGCGGCCGCTATTATCGCGACTATGATTGCCGGCGCCGCGGCAACGGAACCACCGGCGCCATTGTCGGCGGAGCGGTCGGCGCTCTTCTCGGCCGCGAGATCGGCCGGGACGGCTCGCGCGGCTATTATCGCTACCGGCGCGGCGGCGGCGGAACCACCGGTGCGATCGTCGGCGGCGCCGCCGGCGCCCTGGTCGGCCGCGAGATCGCCCGAAGCTGCTGAGACCTGGCGGGGACAGTCACGAGTGACTGTCCCCCGCCTTCAACGCCTGGCTCGTTCAGCCTCGGCGGCGAGGAAGCCGGGCTCGCGCTCGGGCACCATCCAGCGGCTCTCCCAAATCTCGACCGACTCGAAAATGCCCGGGTTGAAGTACGGATCGCCGCCCAGATAGGCATCCAGCGCGGCCCGGTCGGGAAGGTCGAAGATGAAGATGCTGCCGACCATGAGCCCGTCCTCGAGCAAAGGTCCGGCATAGACGATACTGGCCTGATGGCCTTCGACGTACAGCAGATGATCGGAGCGGTGGCGGGCGCGAGCCGCGCCGCCGGCCTTGTCGCGGCCCAGGACGACGAAGCTCATCAGCCGGCCCGGTCGCGGACGGTGTCGAGGTCGATCGCGGACGAATCGTCCCCCGGCAAGGTCTCCGAGCGGTCGCTTTCGCCCGGCGGATTCCCGCCTTCCACCGCGGCATCGCCGCTTATCCCCGCGCGGCGGCGGTCGCGGCCGTCCAGCTTCCGCCCCGGGGCACCGCTGTTCCTGGTCATGGCCTGCTCCTTTCGGAGCGGCCAACGCTCGGGCGGGGCGGCGTTTCCTAGAAAATGATGGCTCCCGCGACGAAGGCGACGAGGGCGACCGTCCAGTCCTTGGCCTGCATTCGGCGGATGAAGTCCATATCGAGGCTCCTTTGCTGTGTTAGTCATATAGGACAGCGGGAGGAGCGTTCAAGGCCCCGGCCTCAGATCTTCACCTGGCTGCCCATCTCGACGACCCGGTTGGGCGGCAGGCCGAAAAACTCCATCGGGCTTTCGGCGTTGCGCATCATCCAGGCGAAAAGCTTCTCGCGCCAGATGGCCATGCCGTGCACGGTCGAGGTGAGCGGTGTCTGGCGCGACAGGAAGAAGCTCGTTTCCGTCATCTTGAACGGCAGGCCGCAGCGGTCGATCCGGGCCAGCGCCTCGGGCACGTTCATGTCCTGCATGAAGCCGAAGTGGAGGACAATCTTGTAGAAGCCCTCTCCCAGCTGCTCGATCTCGACCCGACGCTCGTCGTCGACATAGGGAACGTCCTCGATCGCGACCTTGAGGAAGATCGAGCGCTCGTGAAGCACCTTGTTGTGCTTGAGGTTGTGGAGGAGCGCGTGCGGGACTCCGTCGGCCTGGCTGGTCATGAAGACCGCGGTGCCCGGAACCCGGGCGGCCGAACCGCAGGCCGACTTGATGAACAGGGGGATGGGAATGTCGCCGCGCTTCAGCTGGCGGTGGAGAAGCTTGCGTCCCTTGGCCCAGGTGGTGAGCAGGGTGAAGGCGATGAAGCCGATCATCAGCGGGAACCAGCCGCCGCTCGGAACCTTCAGCAGATTGGCCGCGAAATAGGCGGCGTCGACCATGAAGAAGAGGGCGAGCAGCCCGCCCGCCAGCCACTTGTTCCAGCCCCACAGGGCGAACAGGACGACCGCCAGCAGGCAGGTGTCGATGAACATCGCTCCGGTCACCGCGATGCCGTACGCGGCGGTGAGGTTTGACGAGGTCTGGAAGACCAGGACGAGAAGGATCACCATCACCATCAGCGCCCAGTTGACCGCCGGAATGTAGATCTGACTCGCCGCCGCGGCGCTGGTGTGGGTGATCTTGATGCGCGGGATGTAGCCGAGATGGATGGCCTGCTGGGTGACGGAAAAGGCGCCCGAGATGACCGCCTGGCTTGCGATCACCGTCGCCGCCGTGGCGATGAGGACCAGCGGCAGCCGGAACCATGCGGGCGCGAGGAGGAAGAAGGGATTGTGGATCGCCTCTGGGCTGGCGATGAGCAGGGCCCCCTGCCCCAGATAGTTGATCATCAGGGCAGGCAGAACGAAATAGACCCAGCCCGCGCGGATCGGGCGCCTTCCGAAATGGCCCATGTCGGCATAGAGCGCCTCCGCCCCGGTGACCGCGAGCACTACCGACCCCAGCGAGACGAAGGCGAGGAACTTCTCCTCGAAGAAGAAGCGAACCGCCCAGGCCGGGTTCAGCGCGGAAACGACTCCCGGCGCGTTCGCGATGCTGAGCGCTCCGAGCACCGCGAGGGTGAGGAAATAGACGATGATCACCGGCCCGAACATCGCCCCGACGGCGGCGGTGCCGCGCTGCTGGATCATGAACAGGCCGACGAGGATGACGATCGCTATCGGCACCACCCAGGGCTGCAAGCCCGCCTCGACGACGACCAGTCCCTCGACCGCCGAGAGCACGGAGACCGCCGGGGTGATCATTGAATCGCCGTAGAAGAGCGCGCAGGCGAAGACCCCGAGCAGGACGATGGCGGCGCCCCACCGGGCGGCCTCCGTCTTGCGCGAGATCAGAGCGAGGAGCGCAAGGCTGCCTCCTTCCCCCTTATTGTCCGCGCGCATCAGGATGGTGACGTATTTGAGAGTCACCACGATCATCATCGACCAGAAGATCAGGCTGAGCACTCCGAGGACGTGGAGGCGGTCGACCGGCAGCGGATGGTGACCGGCAAAGGTCTCGCGGAAGGCGTAAAGGGGCGAGGTGCCGATATCGCCGAAGACGATCCCGATCGCCCCGATGGTAAGCCTGAGGAGGCCGTGATGAGGATGCCCCGGCTGAGGATCGCGCACGTCGGGCGGGGCCGGGGCAGCCGTCGCTTCGCTCATCCTTGGTCCCTTGGCATCGCGCGGTAGAAATGGCCGAGAAAGGCGGTCCGTTCCGGCCCCGGACCGTCGCGCGCGCTACGCCTTCAATGCGCCGGGAGCAAGAGTCTCGTCATCCCGGCGAAAGCCGGGACCTCGGGTCGAATAGTCCCGGCGGGTCCCCCCCACCAGATCCCGGCTTTCGCCGGGATGACGGGGCCTATTCCGCGTCGGCGGCGGCGTCCTTTTCGGCGGCCTGCTTGGCCCTGAAGACGTCGCTCCGGTGAGCCCTCGCGGCCATCGCTTCCCAAGCGCCGGCCGCGCGAAGACAGCGGTCCCGGACATTATCGAGGGTGGCCTTGTCGGCGTCGGCGCGCGCCTCGGCGGCGCGGGCGGAATAGAAGTCATGCTGGGCGGACATAGGCAATCACTTTCTTCCCCTGGGGACAGGTACCGGTACCTGTCCCCACCGGGATCCTTCGGAGACGGGTACCGGTACCCGTCCCCGATCAGAGGCTGCGGGGACTTGTCCCCTTGGTCGTTACGCCGACTGGATGTTGACGGCACTGGTCTTGCCGCGGCGATCCGTCTCGAGATCGTAGGAGACGCGCTGGTCGCGGTCGAGAGTCTGCATCCCGGCGGCCTGGACGGCGCTGATATGGACGAAGGCGTCCTGGCCGCCCCCGTCGGGCTGAATGAAGCCGTAGCCTTTGTCCGCGTTGAAGAACTTCACGGTTCCGATGGTCATTGGTTTTTTTCCTTTTCGAATGGCGGGACGATCTTCGGCCCGCCGGTGCTGCGAGAGGCGAGAAGGAAAAAGGAGCCGCAAAGCGCCAAAGACCGTTCATTTGCGACTGGTAGCGGCACTCCATGTAGGCGCGGGAGGGGAAAATAGCAAATTGACGGAGGCGCAAGCCCGTCATTGCGAGGAGTGAAACGACGAAGCAATCCAGCGGGCGAGACGCTGCTCTTGATTGCTTCGCTACGCTCGCAATGACGGGCGGGCTTGCGCTCCCACGTCAGACGCGTGAAACCCGCTTTCCATGGCCACCGTCCCCGCCCCCAGCACCGCCCGCCGCGACCGGCTCGTCATCGCCGCCTCCTCGCTCGGCACCGTCTTCGAATGGTATGATTTCTACCTCTACGGCCTGCTCGCGACGATCATCTCGAGCCAGTTCTTCTCCGGCGTCAACGAGACGACCGGGTTCATCTTCGCTCTTGCCGCTTTCGCCGCCGGCTTCGCCGTACGGCCGTTCGGCGCCCTGCTGTTCGGGCGGATCGGCGACCTGGTGGGCCGCAAATATACCTTCCTCGTCACCATGGCGATCATGGGCCTATCGACCTTTCTCGTCGGCCTCCTGCCCAGCTATGCGAGCGTGGGGGTCGCGGCCCCGGTGGCTCTGGTGACTCTCCGGCTGCTTCAGGGTCTCGCGCTCGGCGGCGAATATGGCGGCGCGGCCACCTATGTCGCGGAGCACGCGCCGTCCGGACGTCGCGGCTTCTATACGAGCTGGATCCAGACCACCGCGACGCTCGGCCTGTTCGCCGCGCTGCTCGTCGTGATCGGGACCCGGACGGCGCTCGGCGAGGCGGCGTTCGCGGAATGGGGGTGGCGTGTGCCCTTCCTGGTCTCGATCCTTCTGCTCGCCGTCTCGCTGTGGATCCGCCTCCAGCTTGAGGAGAGCCCGGTCTTCAAGAAGATGAAGGCGGAAGGAACGACCTCGAAGGCGCCACTCCGCGAAAGCTTCGCGCGATGGGGCAACGCGAAGATCGTCCTCGTCGCGCTGTTCGGAGCCGTCGCCGGCCAGGCGGTGGTCTGGTATACCGGGCAATTCTACGCGCTCTTCTTCCTCGAGAAGACGCTCAAGGTCGACGGCGCCACCGCCAACATCCTGATCGCGATCGCGCTCGCCCTGGCGACGCCCTTCTTCGTCTTCTTCGGCTGGCTCTCCGACCGGATCGGGAGGAAGCCGATCATCCTGGCCGGCTGCGCGCTCGCGGCGCTCACCTATTTCCCGCTTTTCGAAGGGCTGACCCGGGCGGCGAACCCGGCGCTTTACGATGCGCAGCGCGAGGCCTCCGTCAGCCTTACCGCCGATCCGGCAACCTGTTCGCTACAGTTCGACCCGATCGGCAGGAACAAATTCGACCGGTCCGGCTGCGACATCGCCAAGAGCTTCCTCGCCAAGGCGGGAATACCCTACCGGACCGAAGCGGGACCGCCCGGCAAGCCGGCGGTGATCCGGATCGGCCCGGGAGAGAGGATTGTGCCCGGCCCCGAATTCATCGACGACGCCCTGCCCGAGCACATCGCCGCCTTTCAGAACGACACGAAAGCCGAGCTGGCCAGGGTCGGCTATCCCGCCAAGGCCGATCCGGCGCGGGTAAACAAGCCGCTTGTCGTCGCCATCCTCTTCCTGCTCGTCCTCTACGTGACCATGGTCTACGGGCCGATCGCGGCGCTTCTGGTCGAGCTGTTCCCGAGCCGTATCCGCTACAGCTCGATGTCGCTTCCCTATCATATCGGCAACGGCTGGTTCGGCGGCTTCCTTCCGACCACCGCCTTCGCCATGGTCGCGGCGACGGGGGATATCTATTACGGGCTCTGGTACCCGGTCGGGATCGCGGTGCTGACCTTGGTGGTCGGGCTGTTCCTGCTTCCGGAGACCCGGGGACGGGAGATCGAGTAGGGCCAATCGTCACCCCAGCGAAGGCTGGGGTCCATACGGACTCGGCATGGATGCCAGCCTTCGCTGGCATGACGGGCATCCGTCACCCTCCTTGCCTACGCGCCCGCTTCCGTTAAGGCGGCGCAATGACCCTGCCCTCCGTCCTCCAGCGCCTTCGCCTCCCGGCTATCGGGGCGCCTTTGTTCATCGTCTCCAATCCGGACCTCGTCATCGCGCAGTGCAAAGCCGGAATCGTCGGCTCCTTCCCGGCGCTCAACGCCCGGCCGCAGGGCCTGCTCGACGAATGGCTCCACCGGATCACCGAGGAGCTCGCCGCCTGGGACCGCGAAAATCCCGACCGGCCCGCGGCGCCCTTCGCGGTCAACCAGATCGTCCACCGCTCGAACGACCGCATCGAGGCCGACGTGGCGACCTGCGCCAAGTGGAGGGTGCCGATCGTTATCACCTCTTTGGGCGCGCGACCCGAGCTCAACGAGGCGGTGCATTCCTGGGGCGGCATCACGCTGCACGACATCATCGACGACCACTTTGCCCGGAAGGCGATCGAGAA
>DASVPM010000354.1:0-8662 GCA_036382815.1 Allosphingosinicella sp. | reverse complement strand
GCCGCTCGCCTTCGCCTGGGCGGCGCTCGGGCTCGGCGCCCTCGCCTGGTTCGCCGGTCACCAGGTCGGCAGCAACCTCACCTTCGCCCGCTGCGATCTCAGCGGCGGCCTCAGCGTCGCGATCGTCGGCCTCGTCGCGCTCGTCCTGATCGCGATCGGGTTCCTCCTCTCCCGCCGGGTGTGGCGCTCCGGCGATCCGGGCGAGGGCCATCGCTTCACCGCACTGGTGGGGATGCTTGCGGCCGGCCTGTTCGGCTTCGCGATCATCCTGCAGACCATCGCCGGCTTCATCATCCCGGCCTGCTTCGGATGAAGCGGCTCGCCGCCCTCGCGCTGCTGGTCCCCGCGCCCGCTTTGGCCCATGCCGGCGAGTCCCATGGCGGCTGGACCTTCGAAGTTCCGGTCGCCGCCCCGCTCGCCGCGTCGGCCCTGCTCTACGCGATCGGCGCGCGCCGGCTGTGGAGCCGCTCCTTCCACGGGCGCGCCACGCAGCGGCGGCAGACGGCTCTGTTCTGCGCCGGATGGATCGTGCTGGCGGCGTCCCTCGTCTCGCCGCTCCACGAATCGGGCCAGGCGAGCTTCGCGATTCACATGGTCGAGCATGAGCTGATCATGCTTCCCGCCGCCTTGCTTCTGGTCGCTTCCCGGCCCGGCGCCGCGATGCTCTGGGCGCTGCCCGCGGCACTCCGCTCCGGATTGGGTGGGGCCGCCCGCGGCGGCAAGCCGGTCTGGCATCTCCTGACCGATCCGGTCGTCGCGACCTTCGTCCAGCTCGCGGTCCTGTTCGCCTGGCACGCTCCCGCTTTGTTCGACCGCGCGCTCGCAAGCGAGGGCTGGCACGTCGCCCAGCACCTCTCCTTCCTCGCCTCGGCCCTGCTTTTCTGGTGGGCGCTGGCGCACGGGCGAAGCGGCCGCTTCGGCTTCGGCACCGCCTCGCTCTGCCTCTTTCTCACTTCGCTCGCCGGCGGCGCGCTCGGGGCTCTGATGGCCTTCTCGACCCGCCCCTGGTACGCCGGCTATGCGGTGCTCGGGATGACGTCCGCCGGCCTGAGCGCGGCTCAGGACCAGCAGCTGGCCGGGCTGATCATGTGGATTCCCGGCGGCCTGTTCCATGCCGCCGGCGGCCTCTTCTTCCTGTGGAAATGGATCAGATCGAGCGAGACGAGCCATGCCTTCGCGGAATAGGATCTTCGCCTCCGTCCTCGGCGTCGCGCTTCTCGCCGCGGCGGCCGTCGCCGCCTTCTTCGCGGACCGCGCCCATGAGCGCGACGATCTCTACGGCCGGGCGACGGCGATGACCGGCGGCGACATCGGGCGCGGCCGGGCGGCCTTCGCCCATTATGGCTGCGGCGGCTGCCACGCGCTGAAAGGCGTCTCCGGAGCGAGCGGCCTGGTCGGCCCGCCGCTGGACGGCGTTTCCGCCCGGGCGATCATCGGCGGACGGCTCGAGAACAAGCCGGACAACATGATGAGATGGATCCGCGATCCCCAGGGGGTCTCGCCGGGAACGGCAATGCCCCAGCTCGGCGTGACTCCGGGCGACTCCCGCGACATCGCGGCCTTCCTCTACACCCGGACATGAGGCGGCTCGCGGCCCTGCTCGCGCTGCTCGTTCCGGGGCCGGCGGCGGCCCAGACCATCTGGGTCTCCAACGAAGAGAGCAACCTCGTCCACCTGATCGACGCCGCCACCCTGAAGGTGAAAGCGACGATCGAAATCGGCTCCGGGCCGCGCGGGCTGGCCCTCTCCCCCGACGGCAAGAAGGTCTACGTCGCGGTCAGCCGCGACAACCGGATAGCCGAGGTGGACGTCGCCACCGGCAGGATCCTGGGCCATCTCCCCTCGGGTCCGGACCCCGAGACTGTCGCCGTTTCGCCGGACGGGAAGCGCCTCTACGCCGCCAACGAGGACGACAACCTGCTGAGCTTCATCGACATCGCCGCCAGGACGATCACCTCCGAGGTGCTGGTCGGAGGGGAACCCGAGGGCACCGCGGTCAGCCCCGACGGCAGGCTCATCGTCCAGACCTCGGAGAGCGCGGGCATGGCCCATGTCGTCGATTCCGCCACGGGCAGGGTGATCGACAATATCCTCGTCGACACCCGTCCGCGCTTCGCCGCCTTCACGCCGGACGGCCGCCGCTTCTGGATCTCGTCGGAAGTGCGGGGCACGGTCAGCGTCTTCGACACGGCGACTCGAAAGCCGCTGGGCAAGGCCGACTTCCAGGCCGCGAAACTGGTCGACGGAAGCGCACCCGACGTCTTCGTGCAGCCGGTCGGGATCGCGTTCACCCGCGACGGCAAAAGGGCCTTCGTCGCGCTCGGGCGAGGCAAGTTGGTCGCCGAGGTCGATCCCTCCACCCTGCGGATCGTCCGCACCTTCCCGGTCGGCTGGCGCGCCTGGAATCTCAGCCTGTCTCCGGACGGGCGGCGCCTCTACACGGCGAACGGACTGAGCGGCGACCTGACCGCGATCGACCTGGTCCGCAACGCGGTGATCGGAACGGTCGCTCTCGGGGGCCGGCCCTGGGGCGTGGTGGCGGCGCCATGAACGGCCTTGCCGCCATCCTCTTCGCCCTCGCGGCGGCGCAGGCGGCGCCCGACGGAGCGCCGAGCGTTCGCGAGCTCCGGGTCTGCGCGGACCCGAACAACCTGCCCTTCTCGAACGCGAAGGAGGAGGGGTTCGAGAACAAGCTCGTCTCGCTGATCGCCGCCGAGCTGAACGCCAGGGTCCGCTACGTCTGGTGGGCGCAGCGCCGCGGCAACGTCCGGGAGACCCTGAACGAGGGGCTCTGCGACCTCATTCCGGGCGTCGGTTCGAACCTCGAGATGCTGGGCACGACCCGCCCTTATTATCGATCGACCTACGTCGCCGTGACTCGCGCCGACCGCCGCCTCGACATCGCCTCCTTCGACGACGGGCGGCTCGAGCGCCTGAAAATCGGGGTCCAGCTGATCGGCGACGATTTCTCGAACACCCCGCCGGCCCATGCGCTCTCGAAGCGCGGCCTGATCGACAATGTCCGCGGCTTCATGGTCTATGGCGACTATTCGAATCCGCGCCCGCAGGCGGCGATCGTCGAGGCGGTGGCGTCGGGCGAGATCGACATCGCCTTCGTCTGGGGCCCGGTCGCGGGCTATTTCGTCCCGCGCCAGAAAGTCCCTCTCAAAATCATGCCGCTGGCGGCCCGCTTCGACGGACCCCAGCTGCCGATGATCTTCGACGTCTCCGTCGGAACGAAGAAGGAGAACCGGCAGCTCCGCACCGAGATCGAGGCGGCGCTGGCGAGGCGCAGCCGGGAGATCGGCGCGCTGCTGGCGAGCTACGGCGTGCCGCGGCTCGACGAGGACGCCGGCACGGGCAGGCCCTAGAGAATGATGGTTTTGCCTGATCCGTCATTGCGAGGAGCATAGCGACGAAGCAATCCAAGGGGCATCGAGAGCCGCACTGGATTGCTTCGCTTCGGTCGCAATGACGGACGGGGCAGTGTCTGGACGATCTGCTGCAGGCGGCGTCAGCCGACCCAGGATTCGAGGATGGCAAGGGCGACGGTCGCGGCAATGCCGACGAAGACGATGATTCCGGCCCAGATCTGCCACTTCGTACCCGACTGAGTGCGCTGCTCGTTCATCGGCTCCACCCCGAATGGAGAGGCTGGCGCACCCAAGAGGATTCGAACCTCTGGCCTCTGCCTTCGGAGGGCAGCGCTCTATCCAGCTGAGCTATGGGTGCCTGGAAGCGGCGCTTAGCAAAGGGGGGGCGCCGCCGCCAGTGGGTTTAGCGGGCTTCGGTCCCGATCCGCTGGAACGGCCCGAGGGCGCAGGCCGGGCCGGCGATGCCGCCGCGATTGTTCACCATGATCAGGTCGACCGAACAGAGCCGGCTGAGCGAGGTGCGGTAGGTGAAGCTGTCCTCGAAGGCGAGGCCCGGACATTTGTTCGGGAGCCGGTTCCGATAGACCTCGCGGCCGCGCATGTGGAAGTCGATCGTCCGGTTGTCCCGGACCCGCGTGTGGTCGATCCGGCTGAGCTCGACGCAGTCGACGGGCTCGCCGACCGGCCTCGCCTCGGCGAGCGCGCGCCGGTCCGCCTCCTGCCTCTGCGTGGTGCCCTGGGCGCATCCCGCGAGCAGGCTGGCGGCGACAAAGCAAAGTGCCGGCGTTTTCATGTCCGTCTCCTCGCCGGCTTCAACGCGCCGGTGCCGGCTTCGCTTCCCGGCGGCGGCGTTTTCGGCTCGAAGCGGCAGATGTCGGCGATGACGCAGCGCCAGCATTCGGGCTTGCGCGCTTTGCAGACGTAGCGGCCGTGGAGGATGAGCAGATGGTGGGCGTCGCGGCGGTAGGGCGGCGGAGTCACGCGGTCGAGCTCGCGCTCGACCTCGATCACGTCCTTGCCGGGCGCGAGGCCGGTGCGGTTGGAGACGCGGAAGACGTGGGTGTCGACGGCGAAGGTCTCGGCGCCGAAGGCACAGTTCATGACGACGTTGGCGGTCTTGCGCCCGACCCCCGGAAGTGCCTGCAGAGCCTCGAAATCCTCGGGCACCTCGCCGCCGTGCCGCTCGATCAGCGCCTGCGACAAAGCGATGACGTTCTTCGCCTTGGTGTTGAACAGCCCGATCGTCTTGATGTGGCCCTTCAGCGCCTCCTCGCCGAGGGCGACCATCGCCTCGGGCGTGTTCACCGTGGCGAAGAGGCCGCGAGTGGCCAGGTTGACGCTCGCGTCGGTCGCCTGCGCCGAGAGGACCACCGCGACCAGCAATGTATAATGGTTGACGAACTCGAGCTCCGTTTCCGGGCTCGGCGTACGATCGTGCAGCCGGCTGTATAAGGTCGCGGCTTCGGCGGGACTCACTTCAGCCCCAGCACGTCCGTCATCGCATAGCGGCCGGGCGCCTTGCCGACGAGCCACAGGGCCGCCTCGATCGCCCCGCGCGCGAAGATCGCCCGGCTTTCGGCGCGATGGCCGAGCTCCAGCCGCTCGCCCTGCGTCGCGAAGATGGCGAGATGCTCGCCGGCGACCGATCCGCCGCGAAGCGCGGCGAAGCCGATCGTCCCCGACTGGCGCGGCCCCGTCATCCCGTCGCGCCCCCGCTCGGCGACCGAGTCGAGCTCTACCCCCCTGCCCTCCGCTGCGGCACGGCCCAGCATCAGTGCGGTCCCCGACGGTGCGTCGGCCTTCATCCGGTGGTGCATCTCGACGATCTCGAGGTCCCAGTCCTCGCCCAGCCGGGCCGCCGTCTCGCGCACCAGATGGGCCAGCAGATTGACCCCGAGCGAGGTATTGGCGGCGTGGATGACTGCGATCTTGGCGCCCGCCTCGTCGATCAGCCGGTGGTGGTCGGCGGTGAGCCCGGTCGTCCCGATCAGGATCGGCCGGCCCGCCCGGCGAGCCTCCGCAAGATGGTCGCCGACCGCGTCCGGAACCGAGAAATCGACGAAGACGTCGGGCCGATCGGCGGAAATCCGGACGTCGTCGCGAAGCGCCGCCGCCTCGGCGATCGCCTGGCCCATCCGCCCGCCGGCGCCGAAGATCGAGAGGCTGGTCATCCAGGCCTTTCATGCGGGAGCCGCCCGCGCTTCGCAACCGCTTGCAATTGGGGAAGGGCTGCCGAATGAGCGCCGGAGGAATATGAAGGAAGTCCGAAACATCGTCGTCCTCACCGGCGCCGGCATCTCCGCCGAGAGCGGCCTCGCCACCTTTCGCGGGCCCGACGGGCTGTGGGAGGGACACCGGGTGGAGGATGTCGCGACGCCCCAGGCCTTCCGCCGCGATCCGGCCCTCGTCCAGGCCTTTTACGACGCCCGGCGGGAGAGGCTGGCGAGCGTCGAGCCCAACGCCGCCCACCGCGCCCTCGCCCGGCTCGATTCGGAGTGGCCGGGCGAGCTTCTCATCGTCACCCAGAATGTCGATGACCTGCACGAGCGGGCGGGGGCCCGGCGGCTGCTCCACATGCATGGCGAGCTCAAGTCCGCCTGGTGCCTCGCCTGCGACGCGCGGATGGCATGGGCGGCGGCGCTGTCGAGCGGACCGCCTTGCCCCGCCTGCGGCGAGGCCGGACGGCTTCGGCCCGACATCGTCTGGTTCGGGGAGATGCCCTACGAGATGGAGCGGATCGACCGCGCTTTGCTCGACGCCGACCTGTTCGTCTCGATCGGGACGTCCGGCGCCGTCTATCCCGCCGCCGGCTTCGTCCAGACCGCCCGCTATGCCGGGGCGCGGACGCTTGAGATCAACCTGGAGCCGAGCCTTGGCAGCGTCTATTTCGAGGAGGCGAGAACCGGCCCGGCGGGGTTGCTGGTGCCGGAATGGGTGGAGGAGGTGCTCGGCGCTTGAAGCCCCACCGTCATGCTGAACGTGTTTCAGCATCCAGTCCGGATGCGGCAACGAGGCGGAGACATGGACCCTGAAACAAGTTCAGGGTGACGAAAGGGCGGTTGCGCTAACGCCTCGCCAGCCCTCCCCCAATTCTCCCAAAGACCGATCGCCATGACCAAATATTCCCTTCATGAAAGCAGCGGAGTGCCGCTCAAGCTGTGGGACAGCCACCAGCCGTTCGAGGCGGGGGCGATGCAGCAGCTGCGCAACGTCGCCTCGCTGCCGTTCGTGCACAGCCACATCGCCGGAATGCCCGACGTCCATTGGGGCAAGGGCGCGACCGTCGGCTCGGTGATCGCGACCAGGCAGGCGATCGTGCCGGCGGCGGTCGGCGTGGACATCGGCTGCGGGATGATGGCCGTGCGCACGTCGCTGACCGCGAGCCAGCTTCCCGACAGCCTGTCGGAGATCCGCGCCGAGATCGAGCGGGCGGTGCCCAAGGGCTTCGAATCGAGCCGGACCGCCAACCACGCCAAGGGCGGCTGGGCGATCACCCCCAATTCGGTCGCCCGCACCTGGTACGACAGGTTCGAGGAGCGGTGGCGCAAGATCGTCGCCAGGCATCCCAGGGTGGAGGGCAAGACCAGCGACCAGCTGGGATCGATGGGCGGGGGCAACCATTTCATCGAAATCTGCCTCGACGATGAGCAAAGGGTCTGGGCGATGCTCCATTCGGGGTCGCGCGGCACGGGCAACCGGATCGGCACCTATTTCATCGAGGCGGCGAAGGAGGCGATCGCGAAGCAGCGGCTCGACTTCCACCTCGCCGACAGGGACCTGGCCTTCCTCACCGAAGGCTCCGAGCTGTTCGACGATTATATCGAGGCGATGACCTTCGCCCAGGATTATGCGTCCGCCAATCGCGAGCTCATGATGGGCCGGGTGCTCGAGGCGCTGCGCAAGCATCTGCCCGCCTTCAAGACGGAGAAGCAGGCGATCAACTGCCACCATAATTACGCGAGCCGGGAAACGCATTTCGGCGAACAGGTGTGGGTGACGCGCAAGGGCGCGGTGCGCGCCGGCGAAGGCGAGCTCGGGATCATCCCCGGCTCGATGGGCACCGGCAGCTTCATCGTCGAGGGGCTCGGCAACGCGGACAGCTTCTGCAGCTGCTCGCACGGCGCCGGCCGGGTGATGTCGCGCGGCCAGGCCAAGAAGCTGATCAGCCTCGACCAGCATCGCGACGCGATGCAGGGCATCGAGTGCCGGGTCGACGTGGGCGTGCTCGACGAGAGCCCGGCCGCCTACAAGGACATCGGGGCGGTGATGGACGCCCAGACCGACCTGGTGGCGATCCGGCACCGGCTCAGACAGGTGGTGAACGTGAAGGGGTGAGGGCGACGGTCAGCTCGCCTCGACGAGGAAAGGGCTTCGACAGGGCTCGGTCCTGACGGTACAGGCTGGCGCCATGCCGAGCGATTGGGATCGATCCGCCGAGGCCTGGCTCTCGGCCATGTCTGACGAGGGCGACTGGGCTCGGGCGGCCGTGCTCGACAATATCATGCTGAAACGCGCCTCGCTGGCGGCGCCGGCGAGGGTGCTGGACGTCGGATGCGGCGAGGGCCGGTTTTGCCGCCTGCTGGAGCGCCCGGGACGGACCATGGTGGGAATCGATCCGACGAACGCCCTGATCGAGGCGGCCAGACGGCGGCACCCGGGCGGCGACTACCGGATCGCCGGGGCCGAGAACCTGCCCTTCGCGGACGGTTCGTTCGACCTCGTCGTCTCCTATCTCTCGCTGATCGACATAGAACGGCTCGCGGAGGCGGCGGCGGAAATGACCAGGGTGCTCGCGCCCGGAGGAAAGCTCCTGCTGGCGAACCTGGCGAGCCACAATTCCGCCGGACGCTGGCTGAAGGACGAGGCGGGCGGTCCGGTCGGCTATCTGATCGACCGCTATCTCGAGGAACGGCCGGTCCGCCAGCAATGGCAGGGCATCGACATCGTCAACTGGCACCGCCCCCTCTCCACCTACATGCGCCTGTTCCTGGAGAACTGGCTTCGCCTCACCTATTTCGACGAACCCGCGCCCGCGGGCGGCGAAGATCCGACCGGCGGCAAGTTCATCCGGGCACCCTGGTTCGTCGTGATGGAGTGGCAGAAGGGCTGAGCGGTTTTCACGAAGGCACGAATCCAAACCGAATTGACTAGAGTCTGTTTGGCTTTGCCTGAATCGATTTGGGATTCCCGTCTGGTCTGAAGTGTGATTCAAGCTGCTGGCTGGGATGGAGGCCAGCAGCGATGGCCAAGCCTTATTCGGATGATCTGCGGGAGCGAGTGGCGCGCTC
>DASVPM010000353.1:0-1624 GCA_036382815.1 Allosphingosinicella sp. | reverse complement strand
CGGGGAGGGGGACCGCGCGAAGCGCGGTGGAGGGGTTCTCAGGAGCCGGAAAGG
Source organism: Allosphingosinicella sp. (assembly GCA_036382815.1). GTDB lineage: Bacteria > Pseudomonadota > Alphaproteobacteria > Sphingomonadales > Sphingomonadaceae > Allosphingosinicella. Next base: position 1,570 of record DASVPM010000353.1, on the reverse strand, counting down.
CCCCTCCACCATGCTTCGCAAGGTCCCCCTCCCCTGCAAATGCAGGGGAGGATTTTTTACTCCCTCGACCGCGCCGCAAATCGCGTTACACCAACGCGATGCGCTACCTCCCCCTCCTCGCCGTCCTCGCCTTCGCGGCCACTCCCGCACCCGCCGCCGCCGATCCGCTCGCCGACCAGGTCGGACAGGACCTGCCGTCGCTGATGACGCTCTACCGCGAGCTTCACGCCAATCCGGAGCTGTCCATGCAGGAGCTGAAAAGCTCGGCCCGGCTCGCCGCGGAGGCTCGCAAGCTCGGCTTCGAGGTCACCACCGGGGTCGGCAAGACCGGGGTGGTGGCGGTGATGAAGAACGGGCCCGGACCGGTGCTCCTGATGCGCGCCGACATGGATGCGCTTCCGGTCGTCGAGCAGACCGGCCTCCCCTTCGCCAGCAAGGTCAAGGCGACCGGCGTCACCGGAACCGAGAGCGGGGTGATGCACGCCTGCGGCCACGACACCCACATGACCAGCTGGCTCGGAACGGCCCGGCGGATGGCGGCGATGAAGGGGCAATGGTCGGGAACGCTGGTGATGATCCTCCAGCCCGCCGAGGAGACCGGCGAGGGCGCCAAGGCGATGCTCGACGACGGCCTCTTCACCCGCTTCCCGAAGCCGACCCACGCCCTCGCCTTCCACGACAGCGCCTCGCTTCCGGCCGGCGTGCTCGGAATCACCGTCGGGCCCGCCTTCGCCAATGTCGACAGCGTCGACATCGCCGTGAAGGGCGTCGGCGGCCACGGCGCGGTGCCGCAGAACACGCGAGACCCGATCGTCCTTGCCAGCCGGATCGTCGGCACCCTCCAGACTCTCGTCAGCCGCGAGCTCGATCCCCAGGATGCGGCCGTGGTGACGGTGGGGAGCTTCCAGAGCGGGACCAAGCACAACATCATCTCCGACGAGGCGAAGCTGCTCCTGACCGTCCGGAGCTACAGCCAGAAGACCCGGCGCGCGCTGCTCGACGGCATCCAGCGAGTCGCCCGGGGCGAGGCGATCGCCGCCGGGATGCCCGAGGACAGGATGCCCGTGGTGACGATCCGGGAGGGCGAGTTCACCCCGGCGGCGGTCAACACCGAGAAGCTCAGCGCCTCGACCGCCGCTCTCTTCCGGACCCGTTTCGGAGCGGACCGGGTTCGGGTGGTGCCGCCGCCGATGGTCGGCGAGGATTTCGGCCGCTACCACCTCGCCGACGAGAAGATCGAGAGCCTGATCTTCTGGGTCGGCGGAGTCCCCCAGGCGAAATGGGACGCCGCCGGCGGCGACACCTCCAAGCTCCCCTCCCTCCACAGCCCTTATTGGGCGCCGGAGGCCGAGACGGTGATCTCGACCGGGATCGAGGCCATGGTGACAGGCGCGATGGGCGTGCTCGGGAAGAAATAAGAAATCCTCCCCGCGGTTTCGCGGGGAGGGGGACCGCGCGAAGCGCGGTGGAGGGGTTCTGCGCAGTCAGCGAGAACCCCTCCACCAGGCTTCGCCTGGTCCCCCTCCCCGGCAAATGCCGGGGAGGATTTCTCTCCCCTCACTCGAAGGTC
>DASVPM010000352.1:0-2620 GCA_036382815.1 Allosphingosinicella sp. | reverse complement strand
TCGCCGGCCAGGGCGACGACGGCCGCGGGGACGAGAGCCCCCGCCGCGAGCCCGGCCAGCGTCGCGGCCGAGGCGACCAGCCCGATCTGGAAGAGAAAGGAGAGCAACAGGGTGCGGCCGGTCGCGCCGAGCAGCTTGAGGGTGGCGATCGAGGCGCGCTTGCCGTCGAGATAGGAGGCGACCCCGTTGCCGACTCCGATCCCGGCGACGATCAGGGCGGTCAGGCCGACCAGGGTCAGGAACTGGCCGAGCCGCTCGATGAAGCGCCGGGTTCCGGGCGCTCCGTCGGTCCGGTCCTGGACCTGGAACCCGGCGGCGGCGAAACGCTTCCTGAGCCGCTCCGCCACCGGTTTGGGCGCGGCGTCGCGCGGAAGGGTGAGCCGGTAGGCGCTGGTGTAGAGGCTTCCCGGCTGGACGAGGCCGGTGGCGGCGAGGCCCGCCGGGTCGACGAGGGCGGTCGAGCCGAGGGTGAAGCCCTGCCCCACCCGGTCCGGCTCCCGGGCGATCAGCCCGACGATCCGGAGCTGCGCATCGCCGATCCGGACGCGGTCGCCGACTCGCACCCCGAGCCGTTCGGCGAGCTCCGGCCCGACCGCGACCTGCGCGCCCCGGGGCCTGGGCGCGAGGGCCCCGGGCTGCAGCCGGAAGGACCCGTAGAGCGGCCAGGCCGGGTCGACCCCCTTGAGCTCGACCAGCACGCTCTCCGTGCCGTCGAGCCGCGCCGCCATGGCGCGCATCCGGGTGACGCGGCTGACCCGGCCCTCGCGGGCGAAGGCGGCGAGCTCCCGGGGATCGGCTTCGCGCTGGGAGACGGTGAGCTGGACGTCGCCGCCCAATATCTCCTGCCCGCGCTCGGCGAGCGAGGCGACGATCGCGGCGGAGAGCGAGCCGACTCCGGCGAGGGCGAGCACCCCGAGGAACAGGCAGATGGCGAGCAGGCGCAGGCCGGCGAGGCCGCCGCGCAGGTCGCGAAGCGCGAGACGGAGGGGGATCACCTAAAATCCTCCCCGGCATTTGCCGGGGAGGGGGACCAGGCGAAGCCTGGTGGAGGGGTTCTCGTCCGAGTCCGAAGAACCCCTCCACCGCGCTTCGCGCGGTCCCCCTCCCCGCGAAATCGCGGGGAGGATTTTATCCTCGCCCCTCACGCCCCCGAATCCCTCGCGATCCGCCCGTCCTGCATCTCCAGCACCCGGCCGCAGCGCGCCGCCAGCGCCGGGTCGTGGGTGATGACCAGCAGCGTCGCGCCCGTCCCCTGCTGCCGCTCGAACAGCAGGTCGAGGATCGCCGTCCCGGTCGCGGCGTCGAGATTGCCGGTGGGCTCGTCGGCGAAGATCAGGGCCGGGCGGGGCGCGGTGGCCCGGGCGATGGCGACGCGCTGCTGCTCGCCGCCCGACAATTGCGCCGGATAATGGGTGAGCCGGTGACCCACGCCGACCGCTTCCAGCTCGGCCCGGGCGAGGCCGAAAGCGTCCGCCCGGCCGGCCAGCTCGAGCGGGACGGCGACATTCTCGAGCGCGGTCATGGTCGGCAGAAGGTGGAAGGCCTGGAGGACGATCCCGATCCGGCCCTGCCGGGCCCGGGCCAGATCGTCCTCGCCGAGGGCGGTGAAGTCCGCCCCGCCGATGCGGATGGAGCCGCCGCTCGCGCGCTCCAGGCCCGAAAGGACCGCCATCAGCGAAGATTTTCCGCTTCCCGAGGGGCCGAGCAAGGCAACGCTTTCGCCGCTCGCGACTTGTAGGCCGACACCGCGCAAGATCTCGGTCCGGCCCGCGCCCGAACCGAGCGCGAGCGTGACATTCGAAACGTCGATAACGTAGGAGCCGGTCATGAAGGGGAATGAATTCCGATGGCGTTACGGATCCCATATGGGGCGCTGCTCCGGCTTGTCTACGCGCTGCTCGTGATGGCCGCGTCGCAAGCGCCGGCGGAGGCGAAGGACGTCCACGTCCTCGCCTTCGGCGACAGCCTCACCGCCGGCTACGGCCTCCCCCCCGGCCAGGGTTTCGCCCCGCAGCTGGAGGAGATGCTGCGGCGCAACGGGGTTCGCGCCTTCGTGACCAATGCCGGGGTCTCCGGCAACACCGCCGCTCAGGGCCGGGCGCGGCTCAAATGGACCCTGGACGGGCTCAAGTCGAAGCCGGACCTGGCGATCGTGGCGCTGGGCGCGAACGACATGCTCCGCGGCCTTCCGCCGCGGCAGACCCGGGCCGACCTCGACGCCATCGTGACGGAGCTGAAGCGCCGCCGGATCCCGGTGCTGATCGCGGGAATGCTCGCCGCGCCGAACCTCGGAAGCCGCTACATGGCGGAATATAACCGCATCTTTCCCGACCTCGCGCGCGAGCATGGCGCCGAGCTCTACCCCTTCTTCCTGGCGGGGGTGGCGGGCAATCCGGCTTTGGCGCTGCCCGACCGGGTCCATCCCAATTTCCAGGGGATCAAGAAGATGGTGAGCGGGATAACGCCGACCGTGCTGAGGGCCTTGGGGCGGTAAATCCTCCCCTGCATTTGCAGGGGAGGGGGACCATGCGAAGCATGGTGGAGCATCTGTGTTGATGGTCAAGGCCGGGTTGGGCTCCATGTGCGGTTTTCGGTGACGAGGGTGTTGGCGAGGACGATG
>DASVPM010000351.1:0-13773 GCA_036382815.1 Allosphingosinicella sp. | reverse complement strand
CTGCGCGACGAATCCTCCTACACGATCGGCCTCGCCGCGGCGGTCGACGAGGCGATCGCGATCGGGCGCGAGGCCCGGCTGCCGGTCAACATCTCGCACATCAAGGCGCTCGGAGTGGACGTCCAGGGCCAGGCGCCGGCCATCATCGCCAGGGTCGAGGCGGCCCGGCGCTCCGGCCAGGCGATCACCGCCGATCAATATCCCTGGTCGGCCTCGGGCACGAGCCTCGCGGCTTCGCTCGTCCCGCTCTGGGCGCAGGACGGCGGCCGGCCCAGGCTGCTCGAGCGGCTGGGCGATCCCGCCCTCGCCGGGCGCCTGCGCGCCGACATGGCGGAAAATCTCCGCCGGCGCGGCGGCGCGGCGGCCCTGCTCGTCACCGACGGCCCCCTGAGCGGACAAACCGTCGCCGACATCGCGAAGAGCCGGGGCGGGGACGCCGTCGCCGCGGCGCTGGCCGTCATCCGGGAGGGCGACCCGGCGGTGGCCTCGTTCAACCAGATCGAGTCGGATATCGAGGCGTTCATGCGCCGGCCGTGGGTGATGACGGGCTCGGACGCTTCGACCGGTCATCCGCGAACCTATGGCAGTTTCGCGCGAAAATATGCAGAATATGTCGATTCCAGAACTATCCTCAACTTGCGGCAATTTATCGAGCGAAGCTCGACACTTGCGGCCGACACCTTCCACCTCGAGGGCCGCGGCCGCCTGAAGCCCGGAGCCTATGCCGACCTGGTCGTTTTCGATCCGAAGCTCTACAGGGCCCGAGCCACCTATGCCCGGCCCGCCTTGACCGCCTCGGGCGTGCGCACCGTCCTCGTCAACGGCGTCGTCGCGGTCGACAAGGGCGCTCTCACCGGCCGCGCCGGCGGCCGCGCCCTTCCGCATCGTCCGACACCCGGGACCTGCCCTTGATCCGTCGCTCCGGCGAAGTCGTCTACCGGTAGAAGCGGATATTGCCGAGCTCGAGCCAGGCGCGGCCCCCCGGCTCGCCTTCCAGCCTGAAGAGGAGGGCGCGGAGCTTCGCGGGATCGAGCCGCGCACCGGCAAGGGGGCTGGCGAAGGCGCTGAACGGCAGCCTTATCTCCCGCCGGGTCTCGTCCGCTTCGAACGAGGCCCGGAACCAGCTGCGGGGGTGGATACCGTAGCTGTTGAGCTGCAGATCGTAGCTTCCGGCCCCGCGCGCCTCGAAGGCGACCCCTGCGAAACCGCTGGCGTCGGCCAGCTCGACGGCGCCCCGGGTGAGCGGAAGGTTCAGCTCGGCGAAGGGCCGCGGCGCCGCGCCCATGCCCGCCATCATGAACAGCCGCCCGCCCGGCGCGTGAGCGAGGTCGAGATGGCTGTGATCGAACCCGGGATCGGTGCCCTCCACGGGCAGAGTGTCGAGATCGGTCCGGCCCGGCGGCCCGGCCCCGGTCTGGATCGGGCCTGCCATGCGACGGAAGGGGAGCGGCGAGGGCCGGTCTCCCGCGAGGCTCCGGCCGAGGCGGCGGAGGGGAGCTTCGCGGCCGGCGACGAAGACCCGGCGAACGTCGTAGAGGTCGGCGATCCGCTCGTCCGGCCGGCCCCCGGTCAGCACCAGGTCGGCGCGCTGCCCGGGAACGATCCGGCCGTGGCCACCGCCCTGGCGAAGGATGTCTGCGCTGACGGCGGTCGCCGCGCTCAGAGCTTCCGCGGGGGTCAGCCCGAGCTTGGCCAGCCACCTGATTTCGCGAAGCGTCGAGGAACCGTGATAGACCCCGCCGATGCCGGCGTCGGTGCCGACCCCGATCCGGATCCCGGCCGCCTTCAGCCGACGGACATTCTCCTTCATGATCGTCCAGCGCGGCGATTCCGGTGCGTCGGCCTCGTCCCGGTCGACGATCCGTGCTTCCTCTCGCGCCCGTTCGGGCGGCCGCAGCCGGCGCCATTCCGCCGGAAGGAATTCGCGGTCCTCCTGCGGCTCGAAGACCGCCAGGGTCGGGATATAGGCGGTCCGGTTGGCCTTCATCAGGGCGATGAGGGCGTCGTCGACCAGCGCATCGCCGATGCCGTGGCCAAGCGCGTCGACTCCGGCCGCTGCCGCGACCTTGGCGCCTTCGAGGGTCACGGTGTGGGTGATGACCGGAATGCCCGCGGCGTGCGCATCCTCGACGATGGCGGCCAAAGTGGGCTCGTTCATGCTGTTGAGACTCGCGGAGCGGCCGTAGCGCCAGCCGTCGGCGAACACCTTGATGACGTCGGGCCGATAGGGTTGGGCCCGGGCCATGGCCAGATGCGCGGCGCGGGGAGTCGCCGCTTCGAGGGTGAAGGATCGGCCCCACCCGAATTCCGTGCCGTGGCCCCCCGGCACTCCGAGGCGGATGGCGAGCTGCAGGTTCGGCGCGACGATCTGACCGGACCCCGTCATTTCGCGGATCGGCGCAAGCATCTCGGGCGACACCGAAAATTCGTTCACCGAAGTCACCCCGTTGACCAGATAGCCGGCATAGGCCTTCGGAAGATCGTCCGGAGCGTCGAAGGCCGGGGCGCGCATATGGGTGTGGAGGTCGTGGAGGCCGGGGATCAGCGTCAGCCCGCGGGCGTCGACGATCCGGGCGCCGCGCGGGCCTTTTACCGAGGGGCCGACGGCGGCGATCCGACCGCCCTGCACCAGTACGTTGCCGACCGCTGCCGGGGCGCCGCTTCCGTCGAATATCCGGGCGCCCCGGATCAGGATCGTCCCCTCCTGCGCCGACGCGACGCCCGCCCCGGCCAGGGCGAGCAGCGCCGGCAGGACATTCCAAAGCCGCCTCACCGGCGGCGCTCTTTCAGCGTCTCCTCCAGGAAGGAGTCCGCGGCCCGGAAGCTCGCCAGCCAATGTTCGTGGACGAGGAAGGAATGGCGCTCATTGGGGAAGACCAGCTCGCGATAGGGAATCCGCCGCGCCGCCAACTCGCGCGCCAGAAGCAGCGACTGGGAGAATTCGACGTTGCGGTCGTCGTCGCCGTGGATCAGCAGCACCGGCGAGCGCCAGCGGCCGATCGCTCCCAGGGGCGAGCTGTCCCATTGCATCTGGCGTGCGCTCTCCTGGGCGGCGGGCGATAAATTGTTGGGAAGCGGCCGGAGCATCGAGTGGACTCCGTGGAAATCGACTCCGGCCGAGAACAGGGCGCTGTCGCGGGCCAAAGCGAGCGCAGTGAGATATCCGCCCCAGCTCCCGCCCCAGATCCCGATCCGGCCGGGATCGACGTCGTCACGGGCTTCCAGCCAGCGGCCCGCGGCGAGCACGTCGCGATATTCGGAGGCGCCGCCCCGGCCAAGCTCCGGAGCGTCGCGGAACGCGTTGCCGTAGCCGGTGCCGCTTCGGTAGTTCACCGCGAGCACGTGATAGCCGCTGGCGGCGAGATGCTGGTTGAAGACGTAGGCGTTCGAATAATAGCCGGACGGGTGGAAGCCGAGCAGCATCTGCCGGCGCGGGCCGCCATGGACGTAGACGATTGCGGGATGCCTGCCGGGGCCGCGGGCGCGGAACAGCTGGCCGTGAACCTCGACCCCGTCGCCCGAACGGAAGAGCACCGGCTCCGGAGTGACGAAATCGCGGGCCCTGGCGACGGCTTTGAGCGGCCGCAACCCACCCTCGGCGAGGGCGACATGAGCCGGGCTCGAGACGGTCGTGGCGATCACCGCCAGAACCGTCCCGCCGAGCGCCGGCGCCGTTTCGATTCCGCTTCCGCCGGTTACACGCTCAGGCGTTCCGCCAGACAAAGGCCGACGCCAGACGTGCCGGCGGTCAAGGTCGCCGGAATTGCCTGCAAAGACCAGCGAGCGACCGTCGGCGCCGAGCATGAACATCTCGACCTCGAAGGCTCCCGGCGTCAGGTCCCTGGGCGTTCCCCCTTTCGCGGCATCGATCGCGTAGGGGTGAAGCCAGCCGCTGCGCTCCCAGGGGAAGATCAGCTGACCCTCATGGCTCCAGAACAGGTCCTGACCCCGCGATTCGTAATAACGCGCACCCGCGCCCCTCGGGGCGGCCCAAAGCTCGCGAGCGGTGCCGCTGACGGCGTCAACGAGCCGGATCGACCAATAGGGGCCGCTGTCGCGCTCCGCGCCCGCGGGGGCATCGAGATGCCGGATGAAGGCGATCTGGCGGCCGTCGGGCGAGAAGACCGGCTCGACCGAAAAGCCAAGGCCCGGATCAAGGAACCGGATCCTGGGCTGTCCAGGGTCGAGCAGGGCGACGAAGCTGTAATCGCCGCGATGGCTGACGAAAAGCAGTCGGGTGCCGTCGGGCGACCATTGCAGCCGCCTTATCTCGCCTCCGGCCGAGGCCAGCTTGCGGGCCTCGGCGCCGCGCTGCCACAGCCAGATCTCTCCCCGCCTCGTATAAGCCAGGCGTTTGCCGTCCGGCGAGAAGGTGGGCGAATGACCCTCGCCGACCCGGAGCGCTTCGCCCCCGGCCGTTTCCGTCAGGAACAGTTGCTGACGCGGCGGTTCCGCGTCCCAGGCAGCATTGGGAAGCGCATCGTCACGTGAATCCGGATCGCCGCCCCGAACGAAAGCGAGTTGGGCGCCGTCGGAGGTCAAGGTCAGATCGGAGAGCTGCTGGCCGTCATCCTGAGTGAAAGCCGTGAGCGCGCGTGCGCCCTTGCCTCGTTCCGCGAACCAGATGTTGCGCACACCCGCCGCGCTTTCCACCCACGCGAAGCTGGCGGCATCGCGCGCTCCGACGAGCTCGCTCGCGACGGGCAGGGCCAGGGCCGCGGCAAGCGCGTCGCGCGGTTCGGGAGCGAAGGCCGAGGCCGGGCCTAGCGTGAGCCCGGCGGCCCACAGGCCCAACAGAAAACGTCTCCACAATGTCATGCCGTTTCTATTGAAGGCGATGGCGTTCAGCGACAAGCGCGACGGCCCTTGCCATGCGCGGGGGTTATGGCGGCGGGAATCTTCTGAATGAGACTGGAAGCATTGCCCTGCCGGGCTTTGTCTCTAGGCTGCAGTGACGTTCAGCGGTCTGGCATTCTTCGCCCTCTCCCGTTCTTCAGGGGGAGAGTAGGGGCTCACCGCGAAGCGGTGGGAGGTGAGGATCTTGCTGAGTCGGACGTACAGACCCTCACCTCTCAAGCCTTCGGCTTGGTCCGCTCCACTCCCGCGAAAAGCGGGACAGGGCCTTATTGCTCTCGGACTCATGATTTTCGCCGCGGCCCCGGCAGTGGCGCAGGACCTCCGGCAGCGCGTCGAGGCGCGGCTGAGCGAAGCCGGGCCGGGCATACGCTTCGGTCTCGTCGTCGCGACCGAGGACGGGAGGGAGATCGTCGCGATCGCGCCGGACTCGCGCTTCATCCCCGCCTCCAACACCAAGATGTTCACGACCGCCGCCGCTTACGCGACGCTGTCCGGACTTGAAGGACCGGACGAGGAGGGCGGCGCGGCGGTAAGGCTCGAAGCCGGCGGCCGCGGCCCGCCCGACGTCGTCCTCGAAGGGCGGGGCGACGCCCGGCTGTCGAGCCGTCCCGACTGCGTCGCAAATTGCCTGGCGGCGCTTGCCGACGCGATCGCGGCGAAAGCCCGGGCAGTGCGCGACGTGATCGGGGACGACAGCCTCTTTCCGGACCAGCGCTGGAGCCCGGGGATGAGCTGGAACAACATCCCGACCCGCTCCGGCACCGCGACCTCCGCGCTGAGCCTCGATGACAACGAGTTGTCGATGCGCGCCTTCCCCACGGTCCTGCGGAAGCCGCCGAGGCTTGAGCTGGAGCCTTATTACGCGGTCGACAACCGCGCCGTGACGGTCGCTTCGGGCCCGACGGCGCTGGAGTTCGACCGTCTGCCGCGGAGCCGGCTGCTGCGCCTCACCGGCACCATCGCAGCGGGCGCCGAACCCGAGCTGCTGCGTCTCGGGATCGACGATCCGGCCGAATATTCGGCCTGGCGGTTCAAGTCGCTGCTCGAAGCCCGGGGGGTGCGGGTGACGGGCGGTGTCTCGGCGCGCCACCGGCCGCTCAGGCCCGCCGACGATCCCGCCATCCGGAACGGCGCCCCCGCGGCGCGTCCGCCGCGCCCCGAGCCGCTCGCCAGCCTTACGCCGCCGCCCCTCGCGGCCGACATCGAGCTGACCAACAAGGTCAGCCAGAACCTGCATGCCGAGCTCCTGCTTCGCCGGGTCGGCCGAAAGGCCGGCAGCGGCTCGATCGCCGACGGACTGGCGGCTGTCCGGGCCATGCTCGCGAAAGCCGGGGTGCCCCGCGCGGCCTTCGACTTCTCGGACGGTTCTGGCATGTCGACCTACAATCGGGTCGCGCCCCGCGGGATGGTGATCTTCCTGCGCTGGGCCGCAGGTCAGCCTTGGAGCCCGGCGTGGCGAGCGAGCCTCCCGGTCGGCGGAGTCGACGGAACGCTCGCAAGGCGGTTCAAAGGAACGGCGTTGGAGAAGCGGATTTTCGCCAAGACGGGGACTCTCAACGCCAGCTCCGCGCTGTCGGGATACATGATTGCGAAGAGCGGGCGGACCCTGCTGTTCTCGGCTTATGCCAACGACATTCCCGAAGGCGCCGCCGCCACAAGCGCGATGGACGCCGCCCTCGTGCTGATCGCCGAGGCGAATTAAGTCCCTCTCCCTATAGGGGAGAGGTAGGGGCCCGCCGCCGAAGGCGGTGGGAGGGTGAGGGCCTGTACGGGCGACGCCGTGCCCTCACCCTGGCGGGCTTCGCCCGCCTGTCCCTCTCCCCTAAGAGGGAGGGGGCTTTAGCCGCGCCACTCCCGAATCACCGCCTCACCGGTTGCTCGCCTGAGCTCGGCGATGCCGCTCTCCCTGTGCCGCGTCGGATGCACGCGGTTCGTCAGAAGGGCCCAGGCCACGCCCCGGCCGAAATCCACCCAGAGGCCGGTGCCGGTGAAGCCGGTGTGGCCGATCGTCGCGGCCGAGCAGCTATCGCCGCCGTGCCAGCCTTCGAACCTTATCTCCCAGCCGCAGGTCCGGTCGGCATGGACCCGGGTCCGGATCGCCTCCAGCATGAAGGGAGAGGCGCCTCTGCCGTCGAGCAGGCCCGAAGCGAAGTCGAGGACCCCGGCCATGGTCCCGAACAGCCCGGCATGGCCGGCGAGCCCGCCGAGGGCGGCGGCATTCTCATCATGGACCTCGCCCCGGAGCAGGCGCCCGCGCCAGGTGCAATGCTCGGTCGCCACGGCGGGACCCGGCGGCGGGCCGTAGCTTAGCCCCTTCGGCAGCGGCCAGTCGGAGAGCTTCGCGCCGGTGATCCGCTCGACCGCGATCCCCAGCAGGATGAAATTGACGTCCGAGTAAACCGGCGGGCCGTGCCGCCATTCGCGCTGAAGGACGAAGGCTCTGAGGCGGGCCGGATCGTTACCGTAGGTGTAGATGGGCTCGACCGCCGGCAGGAAGGTGCGGTGGCCGAGGCAGTCGCGGAAGGTGAGGCGGCGCTCCGGGGCGTTGTCGACATCATATTGGCGAAGATCGGGAATGGCGTCGGTCAGCGGCCGGTCGAGGTCGAGCCGGCCTTCGTCGGCCAGGCGAAGGACCATCGCGGTGGTGGCGATGACCTTGGTGAGCGAGGCGAGGTCGAACCAATGCGCCTCGGTCAGCGGCTCGGGGTCCGGATCGAACGCGGCCATGCCCGCGACCCTGATCGACCGGCGGCCGTCGGCGGCGATCACCCCAAGGGCAGCGCCCGGGATGCGGCCGTCGGCGACCGCCTCGGCGGCGGGAGCGAAAGCTGTGTCGATCATGACCGGTCGTCCGGTCTTGGTTTCGCTCCGGTGAGCAGCGGCAGGAACAGCAGCGCGCCGAGGCTGACCGCGCCGGAGAACAGGAAGAACAGGTCGAACCCGGCGAGCCCGGCGCGGTCGAGCTGCTCGACCACTTGTCCGCCGGCTCCCGACAGCAGCCGCGGCAGGAGGAAGGCGAAGCCGGACAGGAACGCATATTGGGCCCCGGGGAAGCGCGGGTTCACCAGCATCGAAAGATAGACGACGAAGATCGTTCCGGCCATGCCGTTGCCGAACTGGTCGGCGGCCGTGGCGGCGTAGAGGGTAAGCTCGTCATGGGGCTGGTGGGCCAGCCAGACGAAGCCGAAATTGCCCAGCGCCGCGACCGCCGCGCCGATGGTGAGGGTCACGCCCCAGCGCCAGCGAGTCACGATCCAGCCGCCGATCCCGACCCCGACGATGCTCGCGCCGAGCGCGACAATGCCGTCCGCGCGGCCGATCTCGCTCTTGGTGTAGCCCAGATCGAGAATCATCGGCTTCGACAGGTTGAGCGCGAGCACGTCCCCCATCCGATAGACCGAGACGAAGGCCATCAGAGCGATCGCCATGAAACCCCAGCGCCAAAAGAAATCGACATAGGGCCCGATCGCCGGCGCGGTGCGCCAGACGGAATCGGGCGGCAGGTCGCGGATCCTGGGCGTGAGAGCGGCCATGACGACGAACGGAGTCATCGCGATTCCGAGCACCCAGGGGGTGACGTTGGTCTTCGGGCTGATCCCCGCGCCCGCGGCCGCGGCGAGGACCAGCCAGCCGGCGCCCGCGAACGCCGCCGCCACCGCGAGCAGGATCGCCGCGCTGGCCCCGAGACCCTTGGCCAGCGCGGTGGCGCGGTCGCCGCCGCATCCGGGCTGGCGCGGGAGCAGGGCGAGGATCGGCAGCGGCACGAACGCCCCCGCCGCGATCAGCAGATAGGAGGAGGTCCAGCCCGCCTCGATCCCAAAGCCGCGAAGGATCGGGGCAAGGCTGCCCGCCGGATCGGCGAACAGCAGCGCCCCGCTCCCCGCGGCGACCATCGCCGTCCGGTAACCCCACAGGTTGGACGCGGCGACCGGCCCCTGCTCCTCGGGCGTCGGCGCGAGCTCGATGCGCCAGGCGTCGGCGGCAACCTCGAGGGTCGTCGTCCAGAAGGCGAGAAGCACCGCGAAAAGCGCGGTCACCGGCAGGCTGGAGTCCGACGACGTCAGGGCCATCGCCAGCATCGAGCTGAAGATGCCGAGCTGCGACAGCATGATCCAGCCGCGGCGCTTCCCCCAGAAGCGCGCGAAGCCCGGCACGTCATATTTGTCGAGCAGCGGCGCCCACAGGAACTTGAACGTCGGAAGCAGCTGGACCCAGGAGAAGAAGCCGATGATCGTGAGCATCACGCCATGCTCCGCGAGCCGGACGCTGAGCACGGTCGAGAACATGTAGAAGGGCAGGCCCGCCGAGAAGCCGAGCAGCACGTAGAGCGCCATACGGCCGAAGCCGGGACGGATGGCGGGGGGCGGGACGGCTTCGGCTTCGCTCATCGCGCGCGAAACTTCACCGCCCCGCCGGAACAGTCAATGACGGCGCGTATTCGCGACCCGCTTCAGCCCTTCTCGAAACGTCCCTCCGCCGAAGTTCATGACCAGGCCGAGGGGCAAATCCAGGAGCTTAAGGTAGGTCAACACCTGCCTAGAATGGATCGGCGCAATCCGCTCAATCGCCTTTACCTCCACCACCAGGCGCCGCTCGACGAGGAGATCGGCCCGGAAGGCTTCCCGCACGGATATCCCTCTATATTCGATATCCACGATCTTTTGCCGCTCTACGGCCAAGCCGGCGCGGGCAAGACTTGCAGCTAACAACAGCTCATAGCAGGATTCCAGGAGGCCCGGCCCGAGATCCTCGTGTATCTCGAAGCCGCATTGGATCGCCTGGGATGCCAGTTCCTCGATGTCGGACAGGGTCCCGCTCCGTGGTGTTACTCAGGCGCCGCGTCCTTCAGGATTCAACGCAAAGACGCAAAGACGCAAAGATGCCGCGACCCATCCAAGGCATCGGCTAATCTCCCGCGCAGCGAAGCTGCAATCATGAACGATCCTGAGGAGCATTCAAAAATCGCATAGCCTCCGTACCGGCACGGCATCTTTGCGTCTTTGCGTCTTTGCGTTGAAAAAATGATTGGCCTGCGGCCGGCTCGGATTTGCGCCGGATGCGCCTGCCTGCCTCGGGAGGATGTGCTGTTGCAGTCGTGCCACATGGGCGTGGCAATCGTGACGGGTGGATGGCGAGAGGTTATGGCTGGGCGAAGAGAAACTATGCCGGGGAGGGCGTATCTTGCTACTTAATGGACGCTAATCACGCAGGAAATGCGGGTTTCAGGGGGATTTCACATGTTTCGTCGCAAATCGTTGAAAACGGTGCTGTTTTCCGGAGCCGCCTTTGCTGCGCTGGCGATCGCCGGCCCCGCCGCGGCGCAGACCGATCCGGCCGAGGATGCGTCGGCTGCCGAAGCGGAGGCTGCTCCGCCGGCCGAGGCGGCGACGGTCGCCGAGGAAAATCGCGAAGACATCGTGGTCACCGGCACGCGCGTCGTTCGCGACGGTTTTCAGGCGCCCACGCCGCTCACCGTCCTCACTCGGGAAGACATCGAGAACACCTCCCCGACCAACAACATCGCCGACTTCGTTAATCAGCTGCCGCAGCTGGCGGGCTCGACCAAGCCCGCCAACTCGCGCCTCAACATCTCGAACGGCTCCGCGGGCATCAACGCGCTCAACCTGCGCAATCTTGGCGAGGGCCGTACGCTGATCCTGATCGACGGGCGCCGGTCGGTCGGTTCGACCATCTTCGGCTGGGTCGACATCAACACGATCCCGCAGGCGCTGGTCGAACGCGTAGAGGTCGTCACGGGGGGCGCGTCGTCCGCCTACGGCTCGGACGCGGTCGCGGGCGTCGTCAACTTCGTGCTCAACAAGAAGTATGAGGGCCTGCGCATCGAAGGCGACATGGGCGTCACGACGGTGGGCGATAACTTCAACTATTCGGGCAGCATCGCCGGCGGCATCGCCTTCGCGGGCGGACGCGGCCATGTCATCGCCAACGCCGAGATCGCCCACCAGGACGGCATCTTCTCCGTCGATCCGGCGGAGCGGCCCTGGAACCACAGGGGCTATCTGGCCTTCCAGAATCCGAATTACGTGGCGGGAGCGGGCACTCCGCAGTTCATCACGTACCGGCGCTTCGCCGGGCAGACGAACCAGGCGCCGGGCGGCTTCATCACCGGCTCGACGGGCACCGTCGCGAACGCGCTTCGCGGCCGCTATTTCGGCCAGAACGGGGCGGTCATCCCGTTCCAATATGGCGGCGTCAACTCGCCGAACCTGGGCGGCGCCGCCGCACCGACCCGCACCGTCGGCGGCGACTGGCAGGTCAACGATTCGGGCCGGCGCATCGGCCTCACCCCCAGGGACGACCGCTACGGCTTCTTCGGCCGCGCGAGCTTCGAGATCGCCGACGGGATCGAGCTGTTCGCCGAAGGTTCGTTCAACCATCAGGAAGTACTCTTCAACGCGGGCCCCAACCTCGGCTCCTTCACCCTGAACACGACGGGCTGCACGGCCAACCCGGTGCCGCTCACCTGCAACGCCTTCGCGCTGCAGACGCTCGGCGCGGCGCAGCTTGCCGGAGTCACCGGCATCTCGGTCACGTCGACCGGCGCCGACCTGCCGTTCCGGGTGATCAACAACAAGCGCGAGGTGCAGCGCTACGTGATCGGCGCGGAGGGCTCCTTCGACGCCTTCGACAAGCCGGCGCGGTGGGACGTCTATGCCCAGTACAGCCGCTCCGACCTTCGCGAGCAGATACGCAACATCCAGAACATCACCGCCCTTGCGAACGCCACCAGCGTCGCCTTCGCGCCGGCGGGCAATGCCGGCGGTTACGCGCCGGGCTCGATCCAGTGCCTGGTCAACCTGGACGCCAACGCGAACAACAACGACCCGAACTGCGTGCCTTTGAACCGGCTGGGCATCGGCGTCGCAAACCCGGCGGCGATCGATTATGCCCTTGGCGACCCCTATCGCGACCAGGTGCTGGAGCAGTCCGTCGCCGGAGCAAATTTGTCGCTGACGCCCTTCGCGACCTGGGCCGGGGACGTCAGCGTCGCCGTCGGCGCCGAATATCGCGAAGAGAAGATCCGCGGCTCGGTCCCAACCGAGTTCCAGCCGATCATCAACCCCAACGGCACGACGACCAACCGCTGGTCGGTCGGCAACTATTTGCCCTTCACCGGCAAGTACAACGTCAAGGAAGCCTATCTCGAGACGGTGGTCCCGCTGGGCTTCGGCTTCGAGTTCAACGGCGCCGTGCGTGCGACCGATTATTCGAATTCGGGCTATGTCACGACCTGGAAGCTGGGTGCGACCTGGGCCCCGATCGAGGACATAAGGTTCCGGATCACCCGCTCGCGCGACATCCGGGCTCCCAACCTCAACGAGCTCTACCAGGCGGGTACGGCCAACAGCGATTCCGTGCGGAACCCCAAGTTCACGCCCGACCTGGCGAACGGCCCCCAGTTCTTCAGCTATTCAGGCCTGACGACCGGCAATCCCAACCTCGATCCCGAAAAGGCGGATTCCTGGAACGTCGGCGCCGTACTTTCCCCGCGCTTCATTCCCGGACTCACGGCCTCCGTCGATTATTTCCGGATCGACCTCCAAGGCGCCATCGACTCGCTCAGCGCCCAGGAGATCGTCAACCGCTGCAACGAGGGCCGGCAGGAATATTGCGACGCGATCACCAACGATCCGACCCGGTCGCAGCCGAACAACCCCTATCTTCTGATCCGCTCGCAGCCGTTCAACTTCGTGAGCCACCTGGTGCGGGGCGTCGACTTCGACGTAGCCTATCGCAAGCGTTTCGCCGATGGGAACGTGCTCCTCAAGGGGGTCGCCACGCGCTACATCGAGAACCTGCGCGACACCGGCATCGTGGGAACGGTCCCGGTCAATACGGTGGGCGCGAACGGCGGTCAGGCCAGCACCCCGAAGTGGATCTACCGGTTCAGCGCCACCTATGACGCGCCGACCTACTCGCTCACCGGAGTGGCGCGGGGCGTGAGCTCGGGCAAATATCTCGCAAACGCCATCGAGTGCCAGACCGGCTGCCCCGTCTCGACGTCACAATTCCCGACCTACGACAACAACCACGTCAAGGGGACCTTATACTTCGACCTCAACGCGACGATGAAGTTCAGCGCGCTGGGCCGCGGCGACGGGGAATTTTTCATCAACGTCACCAATATTATGAACGCCAGCCCGCTCCTGCTCCCCGAGACCGGGCTCGCGGCCAACAGCACGTTCAGCGATCTGCTCGGGCGCCAATTCCGGGCCGGGATCCGGCTCCGGTTGCAGTAGGAATGGATCATTTCCCGCTGCGGGGCGGCGTCGTCCATTGCGAGGACGTGCCGCTCCCGCTGATCGCGCGGGAGGTGGGAACCCCGGTCTACGTCTATTCCACCGCGAGCATGTTGCAGCAGACGCGTCGCCTGAAATCGGCTTTGGCGCCGCTGGACGACCCGCTCATCGCCTTCGCGGTCAAGGCGAATCCCAATCCGGCGGTGCTCGCGACTCTCGCCGCCGAAGGGCTGGGCGCCGACGTCGTCTCGGGCGGGGAATATCGGCGCGCCCGGGCCGCCGGGGTCGAGCCGGGGAAGATCGTCTTTTCAGGAGTCGGCAAGACCGAGGCGGAAATGGCCCTGGCCCTCGAGGGCGGGCTTTGCCAGTTCAATCTGGAATCGGTGCCCGAGGCCGAGATGCTGTCGCAGGTCGCGCTCGCAACGGGGCGCGAGGCGGCGGTGGCGCTTCGGGTCAATCCCGATGTCGACGCCGGGTCGCATGCCAAGATCTCGACAGGCTCGGCCCACAACAAGTTCGGGGTCGGGATCGGCGAAGCGGTCGCCGCCTGCGCCCGGATCAGGACTCTTCCCGGCCTTCGCCTTACCGGGGTCGCCGTCCATATCGGCAGCCAGCTCGCCAGCCTCGCTCCGCTCGAGGCGGCTTTTTCGAGGCT
>DASVPM010000350.1:0-10158 GCA_036382815.1 Allosphingosinicella sp. | reverse complement strand
CCTCGACCGCTGCGGCCTGAGGCCGGTGCTCGGCGAGGACGGCGAGGAGTCGGCCGTGAAGCTCAATCAGCCGCGCCGGAAGCTGGGATTTGGCATTGGTGCGGATCTGGCCGTTGGCGACGTGGCCCAGCCGGTTGCCGTCCGCCCGGATCATCCCCCACCCCGTGCAGCCGAGGCCGGGATCGAGGCCGAGGATGATCAAAGCCCCTCCATTACCTCGTCGGGCACCTCGTAATTGCCCCAGACGGTCTGGACGTCGTCATCGTCCTCGAGCGCATCGATCAGCTTCATGAGCAGGCCGGCATCGTCGGCACCGACCTCCACCTTCGTCCCGGGACGCCAGGCGAGCTTGACGCTTTCGGGCGCACCGAGCGCCTCCTCGAGGGCCCGGGCCACGCCGTGGAGATCCTCCTGGGCGGTCCAGATCTGGTGGCCGTCTTCGTCCGATTCGACGTCTTCGGCGCCGGCTTCGATCGCCGCCTCGAAAACGGCGTCCGCGCTTCCGGCCGACGCGGCGTAGGTGACGAGGCCGAGCCTCTCGAAGCCATGGCTGACCGAGCCGGACGCTCCCAGATTGCCCCCGTTCTTCGAGAAGGCCGTGCGCATGTTGGTCGCGGTGCGGTTCCGGTTGTCGGTCAGGGCCTCGATGATCAGGGCGACTCCCCCCGGGCCGAATCCCTCGTAGCGGAGCTCTTCGTAATTCTCGGCGTCGCCCCCCGAAGCCTTGTCGATCGCCCGCTGGATGTTGTCCTTGGGCATGGACTGGGCGCGCGCTGTGGTGATCGCCGCGCGAAGGCGCGCGTTGGCGTCCGGGTCGGGCAGGCCCATCTTGGCGGCGACCGTGATCTCGCGCGAGAGCTTGGAGAACAGGTTGGAGCGCTTCTTGTCCTGAGCGCCCTTGCGATACATGATGTTCTTGAACTTGCTGTGGCCGGCCATCGTTTATCAATTCCACCAATCCAGGGTTTCGCACCGGGGGACATATCTCTCTGGCATACCCGTGGTTCCTGCCACGGACCGCTTCAACCCATTCCCAACGCCGCCTTATACGCGTCGAGCAGTGCTTCAGCCTCCTCTCGGTCATGCACCGCCATTTTTCGCAGCCGCACTAAGGTTCGGATTGTTTTCGTGTCGAAACCTCTCGACTTCGCTTCCGCGTAAACGTCCCGGACGTCATCCGCAGCCGACTTCCGCTCCTCTTCAAGACGCTCTATACGCTCGATAAGGAGCCTAAGTTCTTCTTTTGCAACGGTTCCTTCGGCCATATTCGTAACCCCAACCTGATTTGTGACGCCGCTATAGGGCCCCAATTTGATTCTGGCGAGCCAGTCGCTCAACCGTCTCTTGGGTGGGACCCGTCACTCGCCTTCCCTTTGACTCGCCCCCTAGCGTTGACCTAGCGTCACCACTTTTGGAGGTATTGCGGCCGTGGATCGGACAGTTACGGTACGGTTTTACGAGATCGAGCAGCCGAACGATGGCAGCCGCCGCTTTGAGGATATTCTTCGCGGACTGGCGGATCTAGGTAAGCGAGACCGTGAAGGTGAGTTAGACGATGGTGCGGTGGTGCTGCGATTAGAACATCTATGGCAGGACCCAGACGGGATTTTGATAGGCGATTTAACACGAGTTCAGACACACAATCTTCCGAGTCACGTTATAGATGAGAATGTCGAGCGTCTGCCCGTCGACGAAATTGGGCACAGCGCCGTTTTCCTATTCGATCCGGAGACTGGCTGCCTCGCTTATCAGTTTGATATGAGAATGGGCGTGGGCAGGCTATGCAGATACCTAAGACAGTTCGGTCCAGGTTCTGCATTTAGACACTTTCCATATCTGAAGCGCAATACCCTCGAGCGGTTTCGAGATGAAACGCCCGTGACGTTACGGCTCCGAGTAGCCCGCGTTCGCAATTTCCAGCGAGTCCCAGAATTCAAGACTGATTTTGAGGAACAGTTGGAGGAGTGGTCCAGGTTTTTTGATGCGCCATCAATTGAAATTAAGTTTTCTACCCGAGGGCAGGGCAAAGAATTGGACAAGGCTGGAGTTTGGAACACCGTTCGGCGTTGGATTAGATTTAAGGACGAAATCGAAGGCATTAAGAATATTGAAGCCAAGACAATCGAAACAGATCAGGCATTTGACTTTATTAAAGATCTTCTTTTTGAAGAAGCAGTACTCGATCTTCCGGACAATGACCCAGACGCTAGCCGAAGCGCACGAATTGAGTACATTCGAGAAATGTACACGAAGCACAAAACCTACATCCAGAGTGTCTCCGGTGCGTAACACCTTACTGCTTGTCCGAAGGTATAGCGAAATAGGTGCGTGTTTGCTTGCCCTAACCCTTCTGATCGCCTTTCGGGTTTCCGTTGTGCAATCGCTGCTACCCGAAGGGCGCATAGCTGCCTATTATTCAGCCGTCTTTGCGTGGGCATCACTTCAAAGCGGATTTCTTTTTAGTGTGTATGCGTTTTTTCTATCCCGCTCGGAACCGTTTATACAAGCAGTGGCTACAACGCTCCCTTTTACGAGGCTACGAGATTACATCTTGCGCGCCCTATGGCTTACCCTGCTGCTGATGGTAACATCCTTACCTCTCCTTGTTGCTGCTCCGGAAGTGAGTGTGGGAAATTATCTCAGCGGGCCGTACATCGCATTTGTCGCCATGAGTTCGCTTCTGGCTTACACGTTTATGTGCTTTGTCAAGGTAATTAGGGTTTTCCGAGTCTTAGACCGGACAGGCCGCTAACCAGATCAGCAGCCTCAGCTCGTCGGCCGCGATGGTGCCTTCCGCCATTTGATCCTTCTTCCATATGGGGTTGAGCCGCGGCCTTAGGCACGGCTATGCGGGCGGGCAATGGCCAATTCGGAATCGCAGCCCAGCAAGTTCGTGCCGCGCAGCCGCAAGGTGCGGATCCTTGCCACGCTGGGCCCGGCCAGCCGCACTCCGGAGATGATCCGAAAGCTTGCGGAGGCGGGCGCCGACGCCTTCCGCGTCAACATGAGCCACGGCACCCACAAGGACCACGCCCAGCTGATCGAGACGATCCGGGCGATCGAGAAGGAGCTCGACCGGCCGACGACCATCCTCGCCGACCTGCAGGGGCCCAAGCTCAGGGTCGGCAAGTTCGGGGGCGACGGCGGGGCCGAGCTCGAGAAGGGCCAGACCTTCGTCTTCGACCGCGATCCCGCCCCCGGCACCGCCCAGAGGGTCGAGCTTCCGCACCGGGAGATTTTCGGCGGCGTCGAGAAGGGCACCAGGCTGCTGCTCGACGACGGCAAGCTCGTGCAGCGCGTGGTGAGCGCGACCGGCGACCGGATCGAGACGATCGTCGAAGTGGGCGGGCGGCTGTCCAACAACAAGGGCGTCAACGTCCCCGACGTCGTCCTGCCGCTGGCCGCGCTGACCGACAAGGACCGGGCGGACCTCGTCTTCGCGCTGGACCAGCATGTGGACTGGATCGCCTTGTCCTTCGTCCAGCGGCCCGAAGACGTCGCCGAAGCGCGGCGGCTGATCGCCGGTCGCGCCGCTTTGCTCGCCAAGATCGAGAAGCCGGCCGCGGTCGAGCGGCTCGACGGGATCCTTGAGCTCGCCGACGCGGTGATGGTGGCGCGCGGCGATCTCGGGGTGGAGCTTCCGCCGCAGGCGGTGCCGCCGCTTCAGAAGATGATCGTCGAGGCGGCGCGGCGGATGGGACGGCCGGTCGTGGTGGCGACCCAGATGCTCGAATCCATGATCGTCTCGCCTAGTCCTACCCGCGCCGAAGTCTCGGACGTCGCCACCGCCGTGTATGACGGCGCCGACGCGGTGATGCTGTCCGCGGAAAGCGCCTCGGGCCAATATCCCTGCGAGGCGGTGACGATGATGAACAGCATCGCGACGAGCGTCGAGGCCGATCCAAGCCACGCCGAGCGCGTGCATTTCACCCAGACCCTGCCCGATCCGACCACCGCGGATGCCATCGCCCAGGCGGCGAACACGATGGTCGGAACGGTCGGCGCGGCGGCGATCGTCTGCTTCACCAGCTCCGGCTCGACCGCCCGGCGGCTGTCGCGGGAACGGCCCTCCGTGCCGCTGCTGGTGCTGACGCCGTCGCTCCGGACCGCGCGCAAGCTCGGCATATTGTGGGGCGCGCACGGGGTCAGGACCCGCGACATCGCCAATTTCGAGGAGATGATCGCCAAGGCCAAGCGGATGGCGCTCCGCCACGGCGTGGCGAAAGGCGGCGACCGTATCATCATCACCGCCGGAGTGCCGTTCGGAACTCCGGGATCGACCAACGTCATCCATATCGTGCGGCTTGTCGGCGACGAGCTGGAGCGGCATCGCAAGACGCAGGAGAAACTGCACTGATCGCCGCCATGCCGGCGAAAGCCGGGATGCGGCGGGGACCCACCGGGACTTTTGTCCTGAGGTCCGGCTTCCGCCGGGTTGACGCTTTTTCCTACCCCGGCAGCAGGTCGAAGGCGATCGTGGTGCGACGTTCCTCCGTATGGAACGGCACCGTCCCGTGCCACATGTAGGAAGGGAACAGGACGAGGCGCCCCGGCTTGGGCCGGATGAAGCGCTCCGCCGGGAGATCCGGCACCGTCCTGAAGGGCGGCTTGCCGAGGCGCAGCCAGCCTTCGCGGCTTTCCCGGTCGAGCGCGCCATCCGGCGTCTCGACGTAGAAGGCCGAGGAGATCCAGCCCTCATTATGCATGTGGTCGAGATGGAAGCCGCCCCGACGAAGCCGGACGGACCAGGCCCCGACGATCCGATAGCTCCCCGTGTTTCGCCGGCGAAGCGGATCGTCTCCCACGCCCAGCCCGGCGATATGCTGGCGAAGAGGGCGGTCGAGCGCACTGAAGAAGGCCTGGATCGCCGGATCGTCGGATCCCGACAGGCGGTAGGTGGTCTGGGTCCCGTGGCGGAGCGATTGGGCCGAGGGATGCGCCGCCATGCGGTGATGCCGGTCCAGCGCGGCGGTGAGGTCCCGAAGGAAGCCCGTCGGGCTCGCCCATCCGGCCGGCGGATCGAGATCGTAGACCCCGACCATCGTCTCATAGTCGCAAAGCTCGCCGTATAGCGGATCCCCCGCCGCCCGTGCCGCCGTCGCGCTCCAGGCGAGCACCGACTGATCCGCCGGCGCCCGCTCGCGAGCCTGGCCCGTGCTCCGCAGGGCTGCCTCGCTCCGGCCCAGCGCGAGGCTGACGATGGTCGACTGGACCAGCACCGCGGGGTCCCCGGGCGCTAAGGATTCGGCGCTGCGGACGTGGCGCTCGGCGTCGGTGAGACGGCCCGCCTCCAGCGCGGCCTGCGCCGCCGCGGCTGCCAGCGCGACGTCGCCGGGGAGATGCTGCGCCGCCCGGTCGAGCAAGGAGGCCGCCTGTTCCGGATCGCCCGCCGCGGCGAGCAGCTTCGCCTTGGCGAGCAGCAACGGCGCCGGAGGACCGCCCGCGTGAAAGGCCTGGTCCAGCGGCGCGAGCGCGGCGGCCAGGTCGCCCCGGGCCATCCAGAGGAAATCGGCGGTCTCGGCGGCGAGCGGGGCGAGGCCCGGCGCCCGCGCCGAAGCTTCGCGATAGGCGGCTTCGGCGGCCTCCAGATCGCCGCACGCGACGTGGGCCCGCGCCTTTACCTGCCAGCTGAGCGGCGAATCGAGCCCGATCGAAAAGCCCTTTTCAAGCGCCTCCAGCGCATCGGCGCCGCGCCCCAGTTCGCCGAGAGTGGCGGCGAGATTGTGCCAGGCCGTACCGCTCGCCGGGAAGGCCTTCGCGGCGCGCGCGTTGACGAGAAGCGCGTCCTCATGGCGCTGCTGCTGCTTGAGGGCCGCGGCGTGGAGGACCAGGGCGTCGTGGCCGGCGCTCGGAGCGGCGGCGAGCCGGCTGCTGATCTCCAGCGCCTCGGCGGTGCGCCCCTCCTGGAGAAGCGAGTAGCCGCGCTCGATGATGTCGGACGTCAGGGTCACCGTCGCGGAATGCGGAAAGGTCGCGGCCGGATCAAGTCCGGCATGGGGAAGGCCTCAACCCTTCATCAGCCCGGGCACCTCGGCGAGGAGCTCCCGCGCCAGGAAGCCGATCCGACCGATGCGGTTCGCCAGCGCGCGCCCCGCCTCGCCGTGGAGATAGACGCCCCAAAGCGCCGCTGTCAGCGGATCGGCCCCCCTCGCCGCGAGGCCGCCGACGATTCCGGCGAGCGCGTCGCCCGAGCCGGACGTGGCGAGACCGACGCCGCCGCCGGTGAAGCGGAAGGCGCGGCCGTCGGGTGCGACGATATAGCTATATCGTCCCTTGATCAGCGACACCGCGCCGAACGTCTCGGCCGCCCGGCGGGCGGAGGCCAGCGGGTCCGCCTCGACCTCGTCCGATTCGCATTCGAGCAGGCGAGCCATTTCCCGGGCATGGGGAAGGAGGATCGCGCCGCCCTTCCAGCCGCGAACCGCCTTGGCCCGCGGAGCCAGGCTTCCGAGCACCGCGGCGTCGAGCACCAGGGGCTTGTCGAGACCGCTTTCGAACAGCGCGTCGAGCAGCGCGTCGAGCGGAGGGCCATGCTGCAGCCCGCAGCCGATCACCGTCGCCTGCGCGCCCTCGACCCACTTGAGCAGCGCCCCGATCTCCGCGGCGGCGATGCAGCCCTCTTCCGTCTCCGCACAGCCGACGACCCGCGCCTCCGGTAGAGCGACCCCGAGCGCGGTGGCGACGCTGGCCCCGGTGACGACCTGCAGCTTCCCGGCCCCGGCCCGAAGCCCGCCCGTGCCGGCGAGCAGGGCGGCGCCGGCCAGCTCGCGGCTTCCGGCGATGACGAGCAGCCGGCCGCGGTCCTCCTTGTCGCCGTCCTCGGGATGCTCGGGAAGCGGAAAGCGGCGAAGCAGGCTTTTGTCGAGGATCTCGAATCCGCTCACCGGGCGGCGACCATGGCGTCGGGCTCCGACGTGATCGGCGCGTCCTCCTCCATGAGGGGCGCGGCGAAATTGTAGCAGACCAGCCTGGGCACGCAGGCCTTCTCGTCGTCGGGCTCGAACTCATACTGGAGGAGGCCGCAATTGACGACGTCGCCGGCCTTGTCGATCGCCAGGATCTCGGCCTCGTCCAGCTCCTCCAATATGTAACGGAAGCAGAGCACGACGACCTGATGACAGACGATCAGCACCCCGCGGTCGGCATGGTGGAGGCTGACCGTGTCGAGGGCGCTCCTCAGGCGAAGGATGACATCCGCCCAGCTCTCGCCGCCGGGCGGCCGGTGGTAGAATTTGCCGAGCAGGGTGCGCTGCTCCGCCTGATCGGGGAATTTCTCGCGCACCCCGGCGGTGGTGAGCCGGTCCCAAAGGCCGAACTCCCGCTCGCGAAGCCGTTCGTCCTTGACCGGCCCCTTGGCATCCGGGGCGACGCCCCCCTCGGCGCAGATGGCCGCGGCGGTCTGCTGGGCGCGGACGTAGGGGGAGGTCAGGACCACTTCCGGCCGCTCCGCCTCGGGCAAGGCGGCGAACCAGCGGCCAAGCGCTCTGGCCTGGCGCTCACCGAGCTCGCTCAGCGGAACGTCGACGTCGCGGATGTCGAGGTCGATGACCCCCAGCCCGGCCGCGTCGGCGGCGTCGCGGGCGACATTGCCCGCGCTCTGCCCGTGGCGGACGATCCACAGCTTGGCGGGCCATCTTTGTCTCATCGCCGAAACAAAGCGCGACGGGGACGGAAGTTGCCTTTAATTCCTCCCCGAGATTTCTCGGGGAGGGGGACCGCGCGAAGCGCGGTGGAGGGGTTCTTCGGAGTCAGAAGGCCTCTCCACCATGCTTCGCATGGTCCCCCTCCCCTGCAAATGCAGGGGAGGATTTTAGAGCAGCCCTTCCTTCTCCAGCCGAGCGCGCAGATCCTCCGCGCCGGTGAACAGGTGCCCGTGCATCCCCACGGCTTGGGCGCCCTCGACGTTGATCTCGCGGTCGTCGACGAACAAGGCCTCGCGCGCCTGCACGCCGAAGCGGTGGAGCGCGCGATAGTAGAGGGCCGGATCGGGCTTGAGCAGCTTCTCCTCGCCGGAGACGACGATGTCGCGGAAGCGACGGAAGAAGGAGTCCTCGCGCGCCCGGAACGGAGCCCAGAAGTCGGCCGAGAAATTGGTGATCGCGAAGAGCGGCACGCCGCGCGCCTCGAGCTCATCCACGATCGCGTGGACACCGGGGACGGGGTCGCTGATCGTCTCGCCGAAACGCTCTCCCCAAGCCGAGATGCAGGCGGCGTAATCGGGGAATTTCTCGGAAAGCTCGGCCGCGGCCTCGTCGAACGGCCGGCCGGCGTCGAGCGTGTCGTGCCAGCTCCACAGGTCGACATCCTCGATGAATCGGAGGCGCGCCTCGTCCTCGGGCAGCTGGCGGGCGAGAAAGGATTCGGGGTCCCAGCCGTAAAGGACGTTGCCCACGTCGAAGATGACGGCGGCGGGTGGGGAAGTCATAGAATGGCGCCGCCCCGGCGCAGGCTGGAGCCCCGTGGGGTGAAAGGCTCAGTGCCTATTCTCTCTGGGATCCCAGCCTTCGCCGGGATGACGATCACGTCAGCCCTGGCGCGCCTTGAAGCGACGGTTGGTCTTGTTGATGACGTAGGTGCGGCCCCGGCGGCGGATCACGCGGCAGTCGCGGTGGCGCGACTTGAGGGACTTCAGCGAATTGCGGATCTTCATGGCTCGGAACGCCTGCCTGTCGTGTCAAATTATCTGCTGGAAAAGCGAGGCGCTCCCCTAGGGGGACGGGGCGTCCAAGTCAAGCTCGCCGACTATCCGCCGTTGCGCGGCCGGCGCGTCTCATCCGTGCTCCGCCAGCTTGCGCTCCCAGGCCAATGCGTGGGCGACGATCGTGTCGAGATCGTCGAGCCGGGGCCGCCAGGGCAGGGCGGCGAGGATCCGGCCGTTGTCGGCGACCAGGGCGTCCGGATCACCGGGGCGCCGCGGCTCCAGCCGGCGCTCGATCCGCATGTTGGTCACCCGGTCGACCGCGTCGAGCACTTCCAGCACCGAGAAGCCGCGGCCGTAGCCGCAGTTCATGATGTGGCTGGCGGCCGGGTCGTCGATCAGCTTCTCCAGCGCGTGGACATGGGCGGCGGCCAGGTCGCTGACGTGGATATAATCGCGCACGCCGGTGCCGTCGGGGGTGCCGTAATCCGTGCCGTAGACCGAGACGTGGGAGCGCTTGCCGGTCGCCGCCTCGACCGCGACCTTGATGAGGTGGGTCGCACCGGCCGTGGACTGGCCCGAGCGGCCCTGAGGGTCGGCGCCGGCGACGTTGAAGTAGCGCAAGGCGCAGAAGTTGATGGGATGTGCGAAGGCGGTGTCGGCGAGCATCCGCTCGGTCATCAGCTTCGACCAGCCATAGGGATTGATCGGCTGGGTCCGGGAGGTCTCGACCACCGGGACCACTTCCGGGATGCCGTAGGTCGCCGCCGTCGAGGAGAAGATGAAGTGGCGCACCCCGCCGGTGACCGCGCTTTCGATCAGCGAGCGGCTCTTCACCGTGTTGTTCTCATAATATTTGAGGGGCTGCTCGACCGATTCCGGAACCACGATGGAGCCGGCGAAATGGATGATCGCGCCGATCTCATGCTCTTCGATCAGCCGGGCAAGCAGCGCCTTGTCTCCGATATCGCCCTCGACGAAGACCGCCGGTTCGGGAACCGCCCAGCGGAAGCCGGTGGTAAGGTTGTCGATCACGACCACCTTCCAGCCCGAGTCGAGCAGCGCGAGAACGGCGTGGCTGCCGATATAGCCGGCGCCGCCGGTGACGAGCACGGTGGGCTTGTTCATCTAACCTCTTCCTGACGGAACCTGATTGCGGCAAGAGCGCTGAGAGGATCGTTACAGCGCCCATATGAACGCGCGCGCTAGACAAGAGGTGCCGGAATGAAAACAGCTTTTCTGCGCAGCGCCCCCCTCCTTCTGGCCGCGGCGCTCGCCGCCTGCGCCGGCGGCGGCGGCAAGGAAAGGCCGGTCGCCGGCGGCGTCGACGTCGCCCGGTTCCACCTCGGCGAGCCGGTCGCCAGGGCTCAGATCGCGATCGAGCCTTTCGACAAGGCGGACGGCAACCGGCCCGAATTCCCGGCTTATTCCGCGGCGGTCGGGCGCCAGCTGAGCCGGCTGGGCTGGACCGTGGTCCCCTCGACGACCCAGTCCGAGCAGATCGCCCTCATCGACCTCGA
>DASVPM010000349.1:0-2317 GCA_036382815.1 Allosphingosinicella sp. | reverse complement strand
CTTCCACCGCGGCGATAAGCGGATCGACGATCTGGTTTTCGCCGCCCGTGTGAAGCCGATAGGCGGTCGCCGTCTTGAAATCGCCGGCCGCCCCCCGGAGCAGCTTGCCGTCGGCCCAGATCCGCCGGACGGCCAGGATCGGGCGTCCGGACAAGGCCACCGCGAAATTTGCCGAATAGCTGTAATTGACCGTCTTGGGCTGTCCCTTGCCGCCGCCGCTCTTCGATCTCTCCTCCCTGAGGTCGGTCGCCCAGATCACCGTTCCCGCGACCCGCATCGTCCCGAACAGCTTCGGGATCTGGCTCCCGTAGCTCGACGTCTGGACCGCAAGCTCGCCGAGCCTCGGCCCCTGGCGCGCCTTGGGCGCGAACAGCCGTCCGTCTATCTGCTGGCCGACGATCGCTCCGATCGCGCCTCCGATCGGGCCGCCGATCGCCGACCCGACCGTCGTGAGCACCAGGGTAGCCATCTAGAACTCCTCCTCGGCGAGACGCCATGCGCTCTCCACCGTCCAGGGAATGGGGCGAGGCCGCTCCACCACGCGTCGGAGGCCGGCGTCGGCATGGACGAAGCCGGAGGGCGTGACGATGACCATATGATATTGCGCCGGCCCGGTCCGGCAGACGGCGACGTCGCCGGGCTTCAGCAGGCTGCCGGCGACGGGCCGGCCGCCAAGTTCGCCGAGCCGGTGTTCGATTTCCGCCAGCCTCTGGCCGCGCAGAGCATAATCGCGAGGCACGCTTTCGCTCGGGATTCGGCAGGCCAGCGCGACGGTCCCGACACAGTCCAGCCCGCCCCTCGCATCGCGGCCCTGGGGACGGAATCGGGTACCGGCCAGGGCGCTTGCCCGCGCCGCTATATCGACGCCTCTCATCGCTCACGCTCCCGGATAACGGGTCAGAAGGTCCATCCCGGGGAGATGCGGCTCCCCCCGGAAGTTCTCGGCGTTCGCGAACCGTCCCCGGCAGGTCGCGAAGCTTTTGTCGCAGCCCTCCGCGATCTCGACGAAATCGCCCTCGGCGATCGCGAAGGGCGGCGGCTCCCGCAGAGTCAGCTCCATCCCGTCCGAGGCGAGGATCGCGCTTTCGAGGCCGCTGTTCGGTCCCCCGATCCACCTCAGCCTTCCAAAGCCGTAAGCGCCCGGCCCGCCGGGCGCCTCGGCGACGGCGATGAGGTTCTCCGCCGGCGCCGCGGTTACCCGGGTCACCCGCACCCGCCCGGCCATGTCGACCCGGCATCGCCGGTCGCCGAGCTCCGCCCGGCATTCGGGCGAGGTCTGCTCGACCACCGGCCGCTCGAGCAGCGCCGCCGCGCCGCGCAGTTCGGCTTCGAAGCCGTTCGCCTTCACCGTCACATCGCCGAGCTCGCCGCGGGCGAGCTTCAGCCTGTCGCCGCCGGGGTCCTCCCAGTCGATCAGGAACAGGGACACCGCCGCCCGGTCCCAACGCCCGGCGGCGAGGTCGTCGGCGCGGATCGAATCGCCGGTCAGCGCTCCGCTCACGTCGAGGGTCGAGGAGTCGAAATCGTCGGAAACCGAAATGGCCGAGGGAAGCATGCCCGGCGACGAGCGATAGGCGAGCCCGTCGATGGAAAGATCGCGGTCGTGGCTGGTGAAGCCGAGGCAGATTCCGTCCCGCCGCTCCACCCGCCAGCAGAAAGCGAGCGTCGTCAGCTCCCGTTCGAGGAAGGAAGGCATGGCGTATCTCCTTTGAAATCCTCCCCGGCATTTGCCGGGGAGGGGGACCATGCGAAGCATGGTGGAGGGGTTCTCTTCCGGAGGCTCCGAAGAACCCCTCCACCGCGCTGCGCCGAGGCGCGGTTTATCCTGAGCGACGCCGCAGGCGGCGCCGAAGGGCGCGGTCCTCCTCCCCGGTATTTGCCGGGGAGGAAATAGGAAGGCCCCTACGCTTCCCTCACCTCGATCAGCGGCACGGATGCGATCTCGCCCGCCTCGAACGTCGCCCGGCTGACGCTGAGCCGGTCCTCGGCGAATCGCACCGGCACGTCGAACCGGAATCCCGCCTTCACCGCCGCCCCCGCCGGCGGCGCCTCCTCGAAAGCGAGGCTTCCGAGCGGCCCGACCGCCCACCCGCTCACCCGCTCGACCCCGCCCACCGACACGCGCACGGAGCCCGCCACCGGCCGGGTGATACGCCGCGCCTGGCCGCCATAATGTTTCATCAAGGCGAATTCGGTCCGAACCCCGTCTCCGATCCCCAGGGCCTGGTCCGCTGGCCCCGCCACCCCCGTCATCCCGTTCGAGCTGTTGTCGAACGGGTCCTCGAACCGGAAGGCGACGGCCGCGCCCCGCCGCGCC
>DASVPM010000348.1:0-12530 GCA_036382815.1 Allosphingosinicella sp. | reverse complement strand
ATGCTGTCGGTGCCGCTGTTCGAATCGAAGATATAGATGTCGCTTCCGGGCCCGCCCTCGAGGGAATCGTCGCCCGTGCCGCCATCGATCACGTCGTCGCCGTAGCCGCCGCGGACGATGTCCCGGTCCGGACCGCCGCTCACGACGTCGTTGCCGTAACCGCCGTCGAGGAAATCCTGCCCCTCGCCGCCGTCGATCGTGTCGTTGCCGGTCCAGCCCTCGATGTAATCGTCGCCAAGCCCGCCCAGGCCCGTATCGTTGCCGGCATGGAGGTAGATATCGTCGTCGCCGGCGGCGCCGTTTATCACCTCGCCGCCCATCGTCCCTACGAGGACGTCATCGTCCGCGGTCCCCTCGCGGTCGACGCCGACCGCGATGGAACCGTCGACTCGAAGTCCGTCGAAATTGTCGTTGGTGAAGGCCGCGGCGGAGACGTTGAGGAACGTGATGTAGGTCGAGAAGTCGTATTCCGCCATGGAGCGTATGCGCAGCAAAGTGTTGGAGCCAACTTGTTGCAGCGCGACGAAGCCGGCGGTGAACGGGTTGGTGCTGCCATCCCACCCGGAGATGATGTAGCGGTCGATCAGGGCCGTGATGTCGAGCCGGTCCCCACCGGCACCAGCCTGGAAGTCGGTGATGGTCAGGCCGCCCCCGTTGCCGAAAGAACCGAGCGATGCGTAGCGGTACGGAGCGAAGGAGACGACGTCGAACCCGGCGCCCAGCGTGAACGTGGCTATGCTCTGAAGGTTCGTCACCTCGATTCGATCGTCGCCGGCTCCGGCATCGAGATAGACCGCGGTCTCGTAATAGCCGACTCCGTCAGTTCCCCAGTTGATCTTGAACAGATCGTCGCCGTCGCCGCCGATCAGGACGGCGGCGCCTCCGGAGGTCGAGGTCAGGCCGCCGCTGACGTTGAAGGTGTCGTTGCCGGCGCCGCCGTCGAGCCGGTTGAAACCGAGAAAGCCGAAATCGTTCAGGATGTCATCGCCCTCGCCGCCGAGCAGCACGTCGCTGCCACCCTCCCCGTCGAGCGTGTCCGCCCCGTCGCCGCCGTCGATCTCGTCATTTCCGGCGCCGCCCGCGATGACGTCGTCGTCGTCGCCGCCGAGCAGGACGTCGTCGCTGGCACCGCCAGTGATCTGGTCGTCGCCGGCGAGGCCGCTGATGTCGTCGGGACCGGCGGTGCCGGCGAGCACGTCGTCGCCTTCGCCGCCCGTGGTCACCGTCGTTTCGACGAGATCGAAGACCATGGTTCGCACGCCCTGGATGGGCGACGGCCAGGGGAGGCTGGGCGTCATCCACACCGCGGCGACGCCGCCATCCTCGAGCGCCACGAGATGCGGGGCGGTCTGGTCGCCGGCGAGGTGGCTGTTGAGCAGTTTCTCTTCGCCGATCCTGCTGCCGTCGGCGGCAAAGGCCTGCGCCTTGATCGCCGAATCCCACAGATCGCGTCCGCCCGCGTCTCCGCCGACCCAGGCGATGACGAACTCGCCATTAGCGAGCGGGGCCACGGTCGGCGCGGTCTGGTCGCCCTCCGTCTGGCTGTTGACGAGGAAGCTGGCGCCTTCGAGGACCCCGGTGCCCGAATCGAAAATGCCGGCGCGGATGTCCCAGCCTGCCGGCCCCTGCTCCTGCCAGGTGATCAGCAACGGGCCCGTCGGCAGCTGAGTGATCTGCGGCGCGGCCTGGTCCTGCGGCCCGGACGCGACCGTCGTCGTCGCGATCTCGGTCCCGTCCGCCTGATACAGGCGCAGCTTGATGTCGCTGGTCCCGGTCGAATAGGATTCCTCTTCCCAGACGACGGCGAAGCGGCCGTCGGGAAGGCCGATCATCTCAGGCGCCCGGGGACCGCTGTTCATCGCGGAGGCGAGCTGCACTTCGGGGCCCGTCGGAACGCCGTCGGCGCCGTACATCCGCATCGAGATCTGACCGTTCGCACCCGCCTCGTGAAGCAGGACGAAGCCGCCGCCGGCGAGGGCGCCGACGACGGGCGAATAATTAAACGACTGGATCACAGCGGTTGTGTCGGTGATCAGCGCACCGGCCGAACCGTCGGCATTGTAGAGCTGGATCTTCACCCGCGCAGCGCCGCCGTAGGGGGCGTCTACCCAGGCGAAGGCAAAACCTCCGCCGTCGAGCCCGACGATGTCGGAGCGCGATCTGTCATCCTGAACCGCGGCGACCTGGATCGCGGTCCCGACCGCGGTGCCCGATCCGGTGTAGCGCTGGACCAAATGGGCGTTGAAGGAATTGTCGTACCACGTGACGGCATAGCCGCCGCCGACGAGCGCGGCGAGGCGCCCGCCGACCTGATAGTGGTTGATATCGTTGGCAACGGTGAACTCGCCGGTGTCGGAATTGAGCCGCTTGGGCATATCTATCGGCTCCTCGCCTGCTGCGACTGCGCCCGCGCGCATACGGGCGCGCACACGCGAACGTGCGGCCACGCAAGACGCGCGCACGTGGTGGTCGCCAAGGCCTCGACTGAAATCACTGGACAAATCCCCGCCCGCGGCACTGAGCCGCGACCCCGTCTATTCGCACGAAAAACCTTTTTCGGCAAGGCACTTATGGCCTGGAATGGACTCGCGCCTTAGTATCGATCCTCGCGATGAAAATCCGGGCGGCCATTCCATAGGTCGATGCACGGCCGCCTTCGGTCGCGATCACGTCGGAATAGCCGCGTCGCGCCCCGGCCGAATCGCCGCGAACATGGGCCAGCCGGGCTCGAACGTAAGCGTCCGGAGCCGGTGTCGGCACCGCCGGCGGTTCCGGGTCTGGCGGGGCGGCCGAGCTTGCGGCAAGCCGGATCGCTTCGACGGAGCCGCCCGGACTGCGGTCGCCGTGCCGAACGACGTTGGACAGCCGCGTGAACAGATAGCCGCCGAGCGTCGATTGCAGCCGGTTGTGGACGAACCCGCTCCACGCCCGGTCGTAGATGGAGGCGATCAGGGCCTTTTCCTCCTTTACCGGGGCGGAGGCGGAGACCGGGTGCTGGCGGAAGAGATATTCGGCCGGCCGGCCGCGGCGGCTTCGAAAGACGCTCACCTGCTCCGTCCAAAGGTCGAAATAGAGCCATTCGGAGGCGCGGGCGGACCAGGCTCTCCCGACAGAATGTCCGCCACGGCCGCCCGGAGCGGGAACCCCGACGATCTCCACTAGTGAGAATTCGCGCGCAAGGACCGTCGCCGCGAAGCCGTTTATCGCGTCGCACCAGCCGATGCCGGCCAGCGCCGCGGGCGGGTTGACCGGTGCGTGTGGGAGTTCGGTCTGGCTTATCAGCAGGGGCTTCAATTCAGCCAGGCGCCGGCCGATCCGCTCGGCGTCGGGCATCGCGTCGGGCAGCGGCCGTGCGTCGAGGAACGCATCCGCCAGGCCCTGCTGCACCGCGAGGCCGGCGAACTTGCGTCCTGCGCGAGCCATCGCGAACCCTCGGCCGGGCGCCGGATCGAGCATCCAGGAAGCGGACTTGTCAGCGAGAACGGACAGAAGCGGCGCGGGCAGCGGCAGAAACAGCAGAGCGATTACGATCCCGGCGAGCACCGCGGCGACGGCGCCCACTGCTCTTCGAACTGATCGAGCTCGGTTTCCCGTCGCCATTCGTTGCCTCGGATCTGAAGACAGTGTCCGGCCGCCGGCCGGCGGCCGGATCCCGGCGACCAGCCACCCGCTCCGTCTAAAGCACAAATCCAGCTCCCGGCCCAGCACCGGGGGTGGGTAAGTGGCGGAGAGGGAGGGATTCGAACCCTCGGAACGCTTACGCGCTCAACGGTTTTCGAGACCGCCCCGATCGACCACTCCGGCACCTCTCCGCATTGGGATTTGCCCCCGCTTTCGGCGGGGGTTGGTCGACAGGCCGGGCGCTTAGCCCAAGCAATCCGGCTTGCCAAGGTGTCGGACCCCCGCTCCCTCGCTTGCCTGATGCCGCCAAGCTCCTACATAGTAAGCGTGATGGATCGGCCCGACAAATTCTTCACCGGCAACGCCCCCCCGCCCGCGCCCCCGGTCGCCCATGCGCGCTTCGCGATCGGCGAGGTGGTGCGGCACCGTTTGTTCGACTTCCGCGGAGTGATCTTCGACGTCGACCCCGTCTTCGCCAATTCCGAGGAATGGTACGAGGCCATCCCCGAGGATATCCGGCCGGCCAAGGACCAGCCTTTCTACCATCTGCTCGCCGAGAACGGAGAATCCTCCTACACGGCTTATGTCAGCCAGCAGAACCTGCTCGTCGACGACAGCGACGAGCCGGTCGATCACCCGGCTATCTCCGGGCTGTTCGACACGATCTCGAGGGGCCGCTACAAGCTCAAGCGCGAGCATCGGCACTGAAGGCGCACCCGCGTCCGCGCGGGGGGCCTTGCAATGTTGACTTTGGCCGTCCCCTCCCTTAGCTGCGCACTTCCTCTCGCGGGGGTATTCCCCGGCGGGCACATGCATTTGAGTTGAGAAAAAGCCATGTTCGCAGTCGTGCGCACGGGCGGCAAGCAGTATCGCGTCGCCGCCGGAGACAAGATCGTCGTCGAGAAGCTCGCCGGAGAAGCCGGCGACACCATCCAGCTGGGCGACATCCTGCTCGCCGGCGAGGGTGCCGACCTTCGCTCGACCGACGGCCTGACCGTCTCGGCCGAGATCATCGCCCAGGCCAAGGCCGACAAGGTCATCATCTTCAAGAAGCGCCGCCGGCACAATTATCGCCGCAAGAAGGGCCATCGCCAGCAGCACACGATCCTGAGGATCACCGCGATCGGCGACGAGAAGGCCGAGAGGCCCGCGAAGGCGAAGGCCGCGAAGCCCGCCGAGGAGGCGCCTGCGGCGGCAGCCGCTCCGGCCGCCGAGGCGCCCGCTGCCGAGGCTCCGAAGAAGGCCCGGCCGAAAAAGGCCGATGCGCCCGACGCTCCCGCAGCGACCGAAGCCCAGCCCCAGGCGCCGCTCAAGGTCGAAGGCGCCGAGAGCGAGCAGGTCGATGCTCCCGCGCCGGCGAAGAAAAAGGCCTCCCCAAAGAAGCCGGCCGCTGATAAAGACGCGTAAACCAAGAGAGATTAGAGCTTAGTCATGGCACATAAGAAAGCAGGCGGATCCTCACGCAACGGTCGCGACAGCGCGGGCCGGCGTCTGGGCGTCAAGAAGTTCGGCGGCGAGACCGTGCTGGCCGGCAACATCATCGTTCGTCAGCGCGGGACCCGCTGGTACCCCGGCACCAATGTCGGCATCGGCAAGGATCATACCCTCTTTGCGCTTACCGACGGCCGGGTCTCGTTTCGCGACGGGAAACTCGGCCGCAAGTTCGTCTGCGTCGACATGCCGCATACGAACGAAGCAGCGGAATAGGGACGAGCCGAGAAAGGGCCGTCCCCAGGAGGGGCGGCTCCAGGTCTCAGTCAAGAGAACCGAATTCGAGGGAGAGGAGCCGCCGGGTTTCTCTCCTTTTTCTGTTTCTCCCTCGAAACAGCCGGAGCCGTCACCCGCGTCGGGTAACGGCCGGCCGGCGAAGGGAGGAAGAGACATGTTCGTGAGGACCGAAAGACTGCTGCTGAGGCCCGGCTGGAGCCAGGACGCCCCCGCCCTCTTCGAAGCGATCGGCGAGGAGCGCATCGTCCGCAACCTCGCCACCGCGCCCTGGCCCTACCGCCCGGCCGACGCCGAAGCCTTCCTCGCGACCGAGCGCAGGCCGGCGGAAGCGTCGCTGCTCATCTTCCGACGCACCGAGGCGGCGCCCGAGCTGATCGGGGGGATCGGCTTCGGCCGCCGCCCGACGGGGAGAACGGAGTTCGGCTACTGGATCGCCCGGCGCCACTGGGGCCGAGGCTATGCCACCGAGGCGGGCCGGGCGGTTCTGGAGGCGGCGCGCGACAGCCTTCGGCTGAAGCGGCTCGACGCCGGCCACTTCCTCGACAACCCCGCTTCCGGCCGGGTGCTCGAGAAGCTCGGCTTCAGGCCGGTCGGAAGAATAGCGCCGCGTTACAGCATCGGCCGCGGCGAGGCGGCGCCGTGCCGGCTGTTCGAGCTCGAGTTCGACCGGGAGGAAGCGCAGGGCGCGCCGGCGGCGATGGCAGCGTGAACCCGCGCTCTCGTCAATCCGTGGCACCCGCCGTCTCGAGCTGGCGGCGGTAGGCGCCGGGGGACCAATCCCGCCCGAGGAACGCGCGGCTGAGCTCGTTCATCGGGCGGGTTGCTCCCGGCTCGAGCACCGCTCGGCGGTAACGCATGGCGACGTCTCGGTCGGACACACCCGCCGAGCGGAATTTCGTGAACCAGTCCGCCGCAAGCGCGCGCGACCAGACATAAGTATAATAGCCGGCGCCATAGCTGCTCAGATGGGTGAAGGAGGCGAAGCTGTGCAGCTCGGGCGGATCCGGCACGAGGGAGTAGCGGTTCAGCGCCGTCCGATAGGCCGCTTCGACCTGGTCCGCGGCCGGCTCGTCGCGATGCAGCTCCAGCGAGACCGCGGAGATCCCGATATCGTCGAGGGTTCGGACCCCGTAGCCGGAATAGCGCGTCGCCTGCAGCTGGCGCAGCAGATCTTCCGGGATCGGCTCGCCGTCGGCCGATATGGCAAGGCGGCGAAGCGTCCGCTCGTCCCAGGCCCATTCCTCCAGCATTTGCGAAGGCGCCTCGAGCGCGTCGAGCTCCGTCTCGAACAGGTTTGCCATGGCCCATTCGCCCCGGCCGGCGAAGATATGGTGGAGGAGATGTCCGAACTCGTGGAGGAAGACGACGAGGTCGGCATGCTCCAGATTGTCCTCCGGCACGTTGAGGAGCAAGGCCGCCATCGGCTCGCTGCGGTGCCTGAGGCCCGTCCGGAAGAAGATCGTCCAGGCGTTGCCGACAGGTTTGCCCGGCCGCGGATGGGGATCGAGGTAGAATCGCCCGAGCCTGCGGCCGTCCTCCAGGACTTCGTAAGCCGTGACCCGATCCGCCCAGGCCGGCGATCGGATCGGGCGGATATCCACGCCGTAAAGATCGTGAGCGAGTGCGAATATTCCGTCGCGAACCCGCGCAAAGGGAAGGTAGCGGCGCATGCGCTCGGAATCGAACTGGTGATCGGCTGCGCGGAGGCGTCGGACGGCGTAAGGCAGGTCCCAAAGCGCGAGCGACTGCAGGTCGGGCTCGTCCTTCCTGAGATTGGCGAGAAGGCGCGCGAGCTCGCTGCCGGCTCGGCGCCGGGCCGAGGCCGCAATGTCGTCGAGGAAAGCCCGCGCGTGTTCGGGAGTCCCGGCCATCCGGTTTGCAAGGTCATAGGAAGCGAAGTCGCGGTAGCCCAGCAGCCGGGCGAGCTCGGCGCGCCGGGCCAGGAGCTGCGCCAGCACCTCGGCGTTGCGCGCCTCGCCGCGGTTGAAGAACATAGTCATGGCGCGCCGGCGCAGGTCTCGGTCCGGCGAGAAGCGGGCGACCGTGAACACATCCGGCGGGATGTTGGCGATTCGGACCATGCCGTCGGCTTGGCGACGCGCGGCGATCCAGGGACCCGGGAGGCCCGCAAGTGCCGCCTCGGGGACGGAGATGGAGCGGGCGTCCGATTCGATGTTGCGTTCGAATTCGAGCCCCAGGCGGGTGATGTCGGCGCGCAACCCGGCCAGCCGGACGAGCTCGGCGGGGGTTCGTGCGACACCGTTCCGGCGGAACGTGTCGAGCTGCCGGTCGATCATGTAGCTCGCCCCGCCGGCCCGGCGGGCGCGAAGCAACCGTTCATAGGCCGGGCGCGACGTGCGCAGGGCATCGAGCGCCTGGGTGCCCCGCTCGATGCAGCGTCCGGCAGCCTCGCGCACCGCGGCGTCGGGGTGCGCGCGGCTCATCAGCCGCGCCTCGCCACCCGACAGGCTCCAGAAAATACCGTAAGAATCGTCATAGGCCCGGGCCAAAGCGCGCGGGGCTGACGACAGCGGCAGGCGTTCGAAGCGGCTTCGGGCGCCGGCTCCGGCATCGAGCCTGGCGTCGCACATCTTGTCGACCTCCGACGCACCGGCCGGAGCCAGGAAGGGCGGGCCGAGAGCCTCGGCCAGGGGATCGGCACGAGCCGGTGCGGCGGCGACCGCGACCGCGAGGAAAACCGAAGCAGCCACCCGCATCCGCCTTCTCCTTCACCTTGCCCGACAGATTCCTATGCGAATCTGCTTCCGTCAAGCGGCGGCACCCGGCAGGCCGCGAGGCGGGGGTCTGCGAAGATTCAGGCGGCGACAGCCTCGAGGCTGCGCTCGCCCTCGGCGATCAGCTTGCGGTCGTCATGCTTCCAGGGGTGGAAGCCGGGAAGGAAGAACTTGATCCAGCCGCCGAGGATCTTGCGGAACATGCCGGGGCTGACCATCGCGTACCAGAACAGCCCCGCCCAGGCGCGGGGTCCCTTGATTCCATCCTGAGCGAGGAGGATCAGAGCGCCGTGGGTGCGCTCCACGAAGAAGTTCTTCGTCACCTTGAGCATCACCAGCGATTTCACCGTCCAGCGCTTGCGGCGCGGCCAGTTGCGGGTGGCGTGAAGCCAGGTGTCGTAGGCGACGCCCTTATGCTCGATCTCCTCCATCGAGTGCCAGCGCCACAAGGCCGCCGATTCAGGATCGGCGCCGCTGAGATGGCGGGGATTGCTGAGCAGCTGATTGGCGAGGATCGCGGTGAAATGCTCGAGCGCCATGGTCGCCGCGAGATTGACGACCGGCGGCCGGGTCTTCGTTTCCTCGATCCGAAGGTCGACCCGGGCCTCGAGCGGCGCGGTGTCGTAACCCGCCTCGACCGCCCGCCGGTTGAAGGCGACATGCTCGCGGCTGTGCATCACCTCCTGAGTGGTGAAAGCGCGAATGTCCTCGGCGAGCTTGGGCGGAGCGTCGTCGCGGAAGGCCCGGACGCTCTCGACGAAGAAGGCCTCGCCCTTGGGAAAGGTGATCGAGAGCGCATCGTAGAGAGCGCTGCCATAGGGATTGCCGCCCAGCCACCAGCGCTCCGTTTTCCCGCCGCGCCCGAAACGGCGGTCGCGCGGAGTGATCGTAAGATCGGAGGGTGTGACTTCCCGCCCCATAGCTGTATCTCCTCTGACCATGAGGATTGGAGCATACTTACATAAATGTCAATAGTACGTGAACGCCTCTCACCGGAGGAGAGCCGGGCCGCCGCGCTCGAAGCGGCGCGCGCCCTGCTCATCGAATCGGGGCCGCAAGCGGTGACCTTGAAGGCGGTCGGTGCCCGGATCGGCAAGACGCACGGCAACCTGCTCCATCATTTCGGCTCGGCGGCCGGACTCCAGGGCGAGCTGGCGCGGCTGATCGGCGAACGTGTAACCGCCGAGATCGCCCGGGTCGTCGAACGCGAGCGCCAGGGCGAGGCCGATCCGCGCGAGATCGTCGACCGCACCTTCGACGCCTTCGACCGCGAGGGAGCGGGGGCGCTCGCCGCCTGGATGATCCTGTCGGGCAATCGCGACGCGCTCGATCCGATCCTGGACGCCATCCACCGCCTCGTCGACCAGCTCGGCGTCGGGCATGAGGACCGCCCGGTTCACGAGACCACCTTATGGCTGGTGCTGGCCGCCCTGGGCGATTCGCTGATGGGGGGCCCAATGGCGAGCGCGCTCGGCTTGCCGCGCGAACAGGCCCGGGAAATCGCGACCCGTCACTTGGTCCGGCTTGCGGGCGAACGGACGGACAGCTGAGGATCGGGCCGTCGTCCCGGCGAAGGCCGGGACCTCGAACCGCACGGGCAGCGGCTTCTCACCCGCTGAGCCCCCGGCTTCCGCCGGGATGACGATTCCCCTAAGGCGCCGCCATGCACTTTCTCGACCAGGCCAAGATCTTCGTCCGCTCCGGGGCCGGCGGCCCGGGCGCGGTCAGCTTCCGGCGCGAAAAATATATCGAATATGGCGGACCGGACGGCGGCGACGGCGGCAAGGGCGGTGACATCGTGTTCGAAGCGGTCGAGGGCCTCAACACCCTGATCGACTTCCGTTATACCCAGCATTTCCGGGCCCCGCGCGGCAAGGGCGGCTCCGGCCAGAACCGGACCGGCGCCGGCGGCGACGATCTCCTGATCAAGGTGCCGGTGGGCACCCAGATCCTGTCCGAGGACAAGGAGCATGTCCTCGCCGACTTCACCCGGATCGGGCAGCGCCAGGTCTTTCTCAGGGGCGGCGACGGCGGCCGCGGCAATGCCAGCTACAAAAGCTCGACGAACCGGGCCCCGCGTCAGCACGGCACCGGCTGGCCGGGTGAGGAAGCTTGGGTGTGGCTCCGCCTCAAGCTGCTCGCCGACGTCGGCCTGGTCGGCCTCCCGAACGCCGGCAAGTCGACCTTCCTCAATGCCGTCACCAACGCCCACGCCAAGGTCGGCGCCTATCCGTTCACGACCCTCCACCCCAAGCTCGGAGTCGTCCGCCACCGCGAGCGCGAGTTCGTCGTCGCCGACATTCCCGGACTGATCGAGGGCGCCGCCGACGGCGCCGGGATCGGCGATCGCTTCCTCGGCCATATCGAGCGATGCCGCGTCCTCCTCCATCTGGTCGATTCCGAGGTGGAGGACGTGGCCGAGACCTACCGGACGGTCCGAGCCGAGCTCGAAGCCTATGGCGCCGGTCTCGCCGACAAACCGGAGGTGATCGCGCTCAACAAGTCCGACACGCTCGACCAAGAGCTGATCGCCGCCCTTTCCGCCGAGCTCGAGGCCGAGGCCGGCGCGAGGCCCCTCCCGCTCTCGGGCGTAACCGGCGCCGGGGTCGAGGCGGTGCTTGACGCATTGCTGCCGCATATCGCGGCGGCGAAGGCGGCGGGGCGGGAAGAGGACGAAGAAGAGACGGGCACATGGTCGCCGCTTTGATTCCTCCCCTGCATTCGCAGGAGAGCGGCGCCAGGCGAAGCCTGGTGGAGGGGTGCTTGCCGACCCCGACGAGACCCGCCGTCGCGCTTCGCGCGGTCCCTTTCCCCCGGAAATGCGGGGAAGGAATGGAATCTCCATGACCCGGCGCCGGGCCAAGATCCGGACCCTCGCCGTCACCGGCGGCACCGGCTTCGTCGGCTCGCACCTCCTGCGCCTCGCTCTCGCCGCGGGCTACGACGTTCGAGCCCTCACCCGCGGGTGGAAGCCGCCGGAGGACGAGATCGCCTGGGTCGACGGAGCCCTCGACCGGCCGGAGACGCTCGTCAAATTGTGCGCCGGCGCCGACGCCGTCATCCACCTCGCGGGCGCCATCAACGCTCGCAACCGCGCCGGCTTCGAAGCGGTCAACGTCATCGGCACCGCCGCGATGATCGATGCCGCGCGCAAGGCGGGGGTGAGGCGCTTCGTCCATGTCTCCTCGCTCGCGGCGCGCGAGCCCGGACTCTCGGAATATGGCCGCTCGAAGGCCCGGTCGGAGCGGCTGGTCGCGGCTTCCGGGCTCGATTGGACGATCGTTCGCCCCCCTGCGGTTTATGGCCCTGGGGACCGCGAAACCCTGGAATTGTTCAAAATGGCCCGTCGCGGCCTTATCGCCCTTCCCCCCGCCGGCCGCCTTTCCGTCATCCATGTCGAGGATCTGTGCCGGCTGATCCTCGCGGTGCTGGACGACGCCGACAGCTGGGCCGAAACCTACGAGCCGGACGACGGCCGCGACGGCGGCTGGCAGCATCGTCATTTCGCCCGCACCCTCGGCCGGATCTACGGCCGGCGTGCGATGACCCTGGCCATGCCCAAGCCGGTGCTCCGCCTCGCCTCCGGCCTCGACCGCCTCTTCCGCCGCGGCAACGCGAAGCTCACCCGCGACCGGGTCGGCTATTACTGCCACCCCGACTGGGTGGTCACCGCCGAGAAGCGCCCGCCCGGGCGGCTTTGGCGGCCCGAGGTCAAGACGCCGACCGGCCTCAAGGCCACGGCCGACTGGTACCGCGAGCAGGGCTGGCTGAAATGATCCGTCATCCCGAAAGCCGGGACCTCGGGGAGACCCACTGACACTTTCCGACCTTAGGCCCGGCTTCCGCCCCGGTGACGATTTATCCAAACAGAAACGGCGGACCCGAAGGCCCGCCGCTCCATCGTCCCGGAAGAGGTCGGGACGGCGAACTATCCAGCGACCGTGA
The DNA here is from genome assembly GCA_036382815.1 of Allosphingosinicella sp. Lineage (GTDB taxonomy): Bacteria > Pseudomonadota > Alphaproteobacteria > Sphingomonadales > Sphingomonadaceae > Allosphingosinicella. The sequence continues at coordinate 501 of DASVPM010000348.1, read as the reverse complement.
CGTCGACCTTGTCGACCCATTCGGGGAAGAAGACGGGCTCGCGGTTCGACCAGCCCGGCGCCGTCGCGGCCGCTTCGCTGATCGACTGGAGCAGGGCCCGGCGCCGTTCCGGATGGAGATGCGGCAGGGCCGCCGCGGCGCAGAAGGCGCCCGGCAGCCAGGGCCGGACCGCGGCACCGATCAGCCGCTCGTAGAGGAAGCGGTAGGAGGCGAAATCGGGGAGGCGGTCCTGACCGAGGTCGAAGGCGGTCATGGTGACCAGAGGGCCCATCACCGGCTCCATCTCGTCCAGCCCGCTGTCGTCGGGAACGTTGGCCCGAACATGGTCGAGACGCCGGTACATGCGCTCCTGGGCGCGGATCGAGGCGGCCTCGCCCGCGTCGCGCGACCAGCGGCGCATCGCGTCGCGGCGGCCGAGTCCGATGTCGAGAGAGCGGCGGATGTAGCGCTGGGTCGCGGCGGAGAAGCTCGCGAACTCCTTCATTTCTACCAGCGTCAGCG
>DASVPM010000347.1:0-4100 GCA_036382815.1 Allosphingosinicella sp. | reverse complement strand
AGCCGGGACCTCATGTCGGGATAGGCCCGGCGGGTCTCGCCGAGGTCCCGGCTTCCGCCGGGATGACGGGAAAAGCGGAACCGGACCGCCTCCGAAACGTCTTGATCTCATCGGCGCGCCTCCAGGCCTGCGTGCCCGGGGAGAAGCACATGAACCTGATCATCATCCTCATCGTCGGAGCCGTGGTCGGCTGGCTCGCCGGGATCATCACCAGGAGCGGCGGCGGGCTGCTCTTCGACATCCTGGTCGGGATCGTCGGCGCCCTGATCGCGGGCTGGCTCTTCGGCGGCGGCGCCTCGATCCTCAACGGCCCGCTCAACGCCATGGCCTTCCTCTACTCGCTGCTCGGAGCGGTCCTCCTCCTCCTCGTCGTCAAGCTCATCCGCCGCGCGACCTGAAGGCAGGCGAAGCGGGGCGGCCGGCGACGCCCCCCGCGTCCTGCTCCCAGCTCACACCAATCGTGACCCTGAACTTGTCTCAGGGTCCAGATGGTCGCCCGCGGACGGTGGAGACCTGAATCCTGAAGCGAGTTCGGAATGACGGCCCTCGGCGCGGGGACCTTGTTGCCGACCGCCAGGGTCCGAGGCACAAGCGGCGGATGGATCGCCGCCCCAGACTGGAATTCTCGCGGCTCGAACGGGCCGGCTTCTGGCTTCGCGACTATGGCGGCGCGGCCGCGGCCGCGGCCGGCGCCGCACTCCTCATCCTGGCCGTTCTCGCATGGCGTTCGACCAGCGGACCGGAGACGCTCGAACAGGGCCGGGTCGTCCGGTTCGGTGTTTTCGAGGGGAAAGGCACGCAGCGTCCTCTCGTGACGGTTCGCACCGCCGACGGCAGCGTCCGTCAATTGGGCGCTTCCTACCAAGCCTTGCGCAACTGCCGCCGCGGCGGGCCCGTGACCCTCATCCACCGCGGCCGAGCCACCTTCGTCCGGGGCTGCCCGGCGACTGATCCGCCGGCTTCCGGCGCAATTGCGCTTGAAAAGCGGATCAAACTACCACTTTGATCCGCCCGTGACGCTCGCGACCCAGATCGACCGCTATCTCGCCCGGCTCATCCTCGTGCCGTTGTTCGCGACTCTGACGCTCGCGGCGATGCTGCTCGTGCTCGACAAGATGCTTCGGCTGTTCGATTTCGTGGTCAGCGAGGGCGGGCCGGTGGGGGTGGTGTGGCGGATGCTCGCCAACCTGGTTCCCGAATATCTCGCGCTCGGCATCCCGATCGGGCTCCTGCTCGGCACCCTGCTCGCCTTCCGAAGGCTCGCTTTGTCGTCGGAGCTCGACAGCCTGCGGGCGGTCGGCCTCGGTTATACGCGGCTGCTCAGGGTGCCCTATCTCTTCGCCGTCCTGCTGATGGGGCTCAACGTCGCCATCGTCGGCTTCGTCCAGCCCGTGGCGCGCTACGGCTACGAGCAGCTCCGCTTCGACCTTCGCTCGGGCGCGCTCGGCGCCTCGATCAAGGTCGGCGAGTTCACCAACCTCGGCAAGCGGATGACCCTGAGGGTCGAGGCGAGCGAGGACAAGGGCCGGCTTCTCCACGGGGTCTTCGTCCGCGCCGAGACCCGCGACGGGCGGACGATCGCCGTCACCGCCGACCACGGCACCTTCCTCGCCACCGACGATCCCGACGTCATCCTGCTGAGGCTGTCGAACGGCCGCCTGGTCCACAACTCGCCCAAATACCGGGCGCCGAGGGTGCTCAGCTTCCGGATCCAGGACCTTCCGATCGACCTTCCGGCGATCGCGAAGTTCCGTGGGCGGGGGCGGGGCGACGAGGACGAGCTGACCATTCCCGAGCTGTTCCGCTATTCGGTGTCCAGGGCCGCCGTGCCCCCGGCGACCCGCAACGCGATCCGGGCCAATTTCCACTATCGGGTGACGGAGATCGTCATGATGCTCCTCATGCCCCTGCTCGCGGTGGCGCTCGCGGTGCCGCCCAAAAGGAGCACTTCGGGCCTCGGCATCTTCCTCTCGATCTTCATGGTCGTCGCCTATCACAAGGTGAATCAATATGCGGAGCAGATGGCCGCCCAGGGCCGGATCGACGCGGTGATCGCCTTGTGGACGCCCTTCCTCCTCTTCGCCGCGCTGATCCTGTGGATGTACTGGACCCTCGCCTACCGGCCGGGCGGCCAGCCGATCGGAGCGCTGGAGCGGGGCGTCTCGAGGCTCGCCCGGGGATTTGGCCGGATACTCCGCCTCGGCTCGGACCGGCGCGGGGCGGTGCCGGCCGAATGATGAACCTCAACTTCTTCCCGTCGAAACGGATCGCCTTCTACATGGCGAAGATGTTCGTGCTCCGCTCGCTGGCGGTGCTGGCCGCGCTCGTCGTCGTCCTGATGACCCTCGACCTGCTCGGCGAATCCGGCAAGATCCTCAGGGTGCCGGGCAATGGCGACGCCGAATTGTGGCGCTACGTCAGCCTTCGCATCCCCCAGCTCATCTCCCGCTTCCTGCCCTTCGCCGTCCTTCTCGGCACCTTGATCACGCTCGCCACGCTCAACCAGAACAGCGAGGTCGTCAGCATGAAGGCGGCCGGGATCTCGGCGCACCAGATCATCGCTCCGCTGATCGTCGCGAGCCTCGCCATCGCCGCCTTGAGCTTCGCCTTCAACGAGCGCGTCGTCACCCGGGCCAACGACACCTTGTCGAGCTGGGAGAAGGTGGATTACGGCCCGGTGCCCCGGGACAGCGGCATCCGCCCGAATGTCTGGGTGCGCTGGGGCGACGACCTGATCCTCGCCCGCGAGGTGCGCGGAAAGGGGCCCGCGACCGAGCTTCGCGGCATCAGCATCTACGACCGCGACTACGAGACGCTGAAGTCGATCGTCACCGCCAGGCGCGCGACGCGGACCGGCAAGGGCTGGCGTCTCGAGCAGGCCGAGACCTTCGACGTCGCCAGCGGAGCGGCGAAGCGCGACGCCGCTCTGGCGTTCGGCGAGGGCCTGGATCCGACCCAGTTCACGCTCGCCAGCATTTCCGCCGACGAGCAGGATTTCGCCACCCTTCGCGGCTCGGTCCGGCAGCTGAAGATGGCCGGCCGGCCCACCGCGGAGCTCGAATCCGGGCTCTGGCACAAATTGTCCGGTCCCCTGTCCGCGGTGCTCATGCCTTTGCTCGCCGGGGTCGCCGCCTTCGGCCTCGCCCGCTCGGGCCAGCTCTTCTGGCGCGCCGTGATCGGCATGTTCCTCGGCTTCGCCTATTTCGTCGCCGACAATTTCGCGCTGGCCATGGGGAATCTCGGCGCCTACCCGCCGCTGCTCGCCGCCTGGGCCCCCTTCGCCCTGTTCGCGCTGATCGGCGAGACCGTGCTGATCCGGACCGAGGAATAAGGCCGTCTTTTCACCAGCTTGGCGGTAATCACCGGGCAAGATTAGCCGGTGCGTTGATCTCAGCTGTTGATCGGCATCGTCATGCCGTTACAAGGACGTGTCCCGGGGGCGGGCCGCAGCGTGGTTTATGGGGGGAACGACTGATGCCGCAGGATTCTGCTTTTCTCGATCGCCGAACGTTGCTCGCCGGTTTGGGAGTCGGGGCCGCCGCCGCGGCGACGCCCGGTCTCGCCCGCGGACTTGCCGCCGACGCTCCCGCAGGCCCGGCCTCCTGGCTGGGCGGGACCTTCTCCTCGCTGCACGCCGCCAGCCTCTCCGAATGGCGCGGGGCGGTCGGAGAGACGTTCGCGGTGAAGAGCCCGAACGGCTCGCACGAGCTCAGGGTCGCAGCCGTCCACGCCTTTCCGCGCTCGGGGCCCCGCCCCTCGAAGCTCGGCCGCTCCGAGGCCTTTTCGGTCGTCTTCGAATCCGTCGCCGGGCCGCCGCTGCCGGCCACCGACAGCCTCTACCGGCTCCGCCATCGCGCCTATCCGCCGCTGGCCGTCTACATGAGCGCCCCGTCCGGGCACGGCAGCCTGATCGCGGTGTTCAACTAGGCTGTATCGACAGTCAGCTTTGTCCTGGGACTGGACTTCTTAAATCCTCCCCCGGTTTTCCGGGGGAGGGGGACCGCGCGGAGCGCGGTGGAGGGGTTCTTCGGAGTCCGGGAAGAACCCCTCCACCATGCTTCGCATGGTCCCCCTCCCCGCGAAATCGCGGGGAGGATTTT
>DASVPM010000346.1:0-5591 GCA_036382815.1 Allosphingosinicella sp. | reverse complement strand
CGCTCACCAATCGGCACGGCCTCAACGTCGGCGCCGTCTACGGCTATACGACGATGCTGTGGAAGCTCGCCGAGAGCCTGCACAAGGAGGAGGGCCCGACCCATCTTGCAGTTATCTTCGATGCCGGCTCGCATACCTTCCGGAACGACATGTTCGAAGGCTACAAGGCGCAAAGGCCGCCGCCGCCGCCCGACCTCGTCCCTCAATTCCCGCTGATCCGCGACGCCACCCGCGCCTTCTCTCTGCCGTGCATCGAGGAGGACGGGCTCGAGGCGGACGACATCATCGCCTGCTATTCCAAGGCCGCGCTGGCGGCGGGCTGGCGGGTGACCATCGTCTCGTCGGACAAGGACCTGATGCAATTGGTCGAGGACGGGAAGCTCGACCTCTACGACACGATGAACGACCGCCGCATCGGGCGCGACTATGTGATCGAGAAGTTCGGGGTTCCTCCGGAGAAGCTGGGCGAGGTGTTGGCGCTGATGGGCGACAGCGTCGACAATATTCCCGGGGTGCCGGGCGTCGGGCCGAAGACCGCGGCCCAGCTCATCCAGCAATATGGCGACGTCGAGGCCGTCCTCGCCCATGCCGAGGAGATCAAGAAGCCCAAGCTTAAGCAGAATCTGATCGAGCATGCCGAGGCGGCTCGGATGTCCCGCGAGCTGGTCAAGCTCGTCTGCGACGCGCCGCTGCCCGAGCCGCTCGAGGATCTCGAGATGAAGGGGATACCGGACGGCCCGCTCCGCGAGTTTCTCGAGGAGCAGGGCTTCAAGGCCCTCCTGTCCCGGCTCAACGGGACGTCGCAGGTGCGAGCCCCGAGCGACAGCGTGACTCCCGTACAGCGCGAGGTCCGGCCCGAGCCGAAGATCGACCGGTCGCTCTACGTCACGGTGACGGATGAGGCGGAGCTCGACCGCTGGATCGCTGAGGCGACGAGGAACGGCCTGGTCGCGGTCGACACCGAGACCTCCGGCTATGACTGCGTTACAGCGGATCTCATCGGCATCAGCCTCGCCACGGAATGCGGCAAGGCCTGTTACATCCCGCTCGAACATGGCGGCCACGATCTGCTGTCCGAGCGGCCGGAGCAGATTCCCGCCGCGACCGCGCTGGCGAAGCTCAAGCCGCTGCTCGAAGACCCGGCGATCCTCAAGGTCGGCCACAATTTCAAGTTCGACTGGATCGTCTTCGACCGGCGCGGGATCAAGGTCGCTCCGGTCGACGACAGCCTGGTGATGAGCTTCAACCTCGACGCCGGCGGTCTCAACAGCCACTCGATGGACGATCTCGCCAAGAAGCATCTCGACCACGATTGCATCGCCTTCAAGGACGTCTGCGGATCGGGCCAGAAGCAGATCAAGTTCAACCAGGTCCCGCTCGACCGCGCCACGGAATATGCCGCCGAGGACGCCGACGTGACCCTGCGGCTCTGGACCCGGTTCAAGACCCGGCTTCCGCACGAGCGCGTCGCGCGGATCTACGAGATGGTCGACCGGCCGCTGGTTCCCGTGGTGGCCCGTATGGAGCGCGAAGGGGTCAAGGTAGACCGCGAGGAGCTGGGCCGGCTCAGCCAGGAATTCCAGACCCAGATCACGGCTCTGGAAGAGAAGATCTGCGGCGAGGCTGGATGCCAGTTCACCATCGGCAGCCCCGCCCAGCTCGGCGAAGTGCTGTTCGGCCAGATGGGATTGAAGGGCGGCCGCAAGGGCAAGTCCGGAACCTGGTCGACCGATGTCAACGAACTCGAGCGCCTGTCCCGCGAAGGCGTGCCGATCGCCGCCCTCGTGCTCGAATGGAGGCAACTCTCCAAGCTGAAGTCGACCTATACCGACGCGCTCCAGCAGCAGATCAACAAGGAGACCGGGCGAGTCCACACCAGCTATTCGCTGTCCGGCGCCCAGACCGGCCGCCTGTCCTCGACCGATCCCAACCTCCAGAACATTCCGATCCGGACGGAGATCGGCCGCCGCATCCGCGACGCCTTCGTCGCCGAGCCGGGCCATGTCATGCTCGCCGCCGACTACAGCCAGATCGAGCTCCGCCTCGCCGCCCACATGGCCGACGTGCCCCAGCTCAAGGCGGCTTTCGCCGAGGGCGCCGACATCCACAGCCTCACCGCCCAAGAGCTGTTCGGCGAGGTCAACCGCGACACGCGGGCCAGCGCCAAGACGATCAACTTCGCGATCCTCTACGGAATCTCGCGCTGGGGCCTGGCCGGAAGGCTGAGCATCACCGCCGACGAGGCACAGGCGATGATCGACCGTTATTTCGAGCGCTTCCCGGGCATCCGCGATTATATCCACACGACCCTCGAAGGGGTGAGGGAGACCGGCTTCACGACCACTTTGTTCGGCCGCAAGACCCACTTTCCGATGATCCGGAGCAAGACCCAGCACGAGCGCCAGGGCGCCGAGCGCGCCGCGGTCAACGCTCCGATCCAAGGCACGAGCGCCGACATCATCAAGCGGGCGATGGTTCGAATGTGCCCGGCATTGCAGCGGGAAGGCCTCGGCGCCGTACGAATGCTGATGCAGGTCCATGACGAGCTCGTCTTCGAAGTGCCGGAGAGCGACGTCGAGCAGGCCAGCGCGGTGATCCGCCAGGTGATGGAGCGCGCCGCCGAGCCGGCCGTCACGCTCAGCGTCCCGCTCGGAGTGGACATCGGCACGGGTCCGAACTGGGGCGCCGCGCATTGAGCACCGTCCCGCCCGCGGGCGGCGAGGATATCGCCACCCTCGCCAAGGGCGGGCGGACCAACTTCTTCGGCTTCCTGATCCGCCTTGCGGCCCGCCTGCCCTTCCTGTTCATCGCCGGCCGACTCTACGGGCCGCATGCGCTCGGCTCCTTCGCCTATGCGGTCATCGTCATGGAGTTCGCCGCGCAGCTCGCGACCCTCGGCCTCAAGCGCGGCCTCGCCGAGCAGCTGGCGGCGACGGACCGGCCGCACGCCTGCATCGTGACCGACGCGATCCTGGCCGCCTTCATCGCCTCGGGCTTCTTCACGATCATTCTGATGCTGTTTCCGCAAGCGATGTTTCCGGCCGGAAACATCCACGGGGCCGACTGGCTTTTGCCCATGGTGATCTTCGGCATCGCCGGCGCCGACATCGCGCTGGCAGCGCTGGCCTATCGCCACGACATCGCGGCGACGGTGCGGGCGCGGGCGATCGTCGAGCCCTGGACGATCAGCATCGCGGCCGCCGCCTGCGTCCTGATCTTCCCGGCGGCGGCGGACGGTACGCGGTCCCGCGACGGCCTGATCATCGCCTATGTGATCTCGGTGACGGCCGGAATGGTCGCATCGCTCTGGCCGCTCTACCGGAGCTACGGCCTGCCGCCGCAGTGGAAGCCCAACCCGGCCGAGCTCCTTCGAGTCGCGCGCCGGAATATCCCGCTGGCCGCGGCCGACGCGATCGAATGGGGTTCGCGCCGTCTCGACATCGCGATACTCGGCCTGTTCGTCGCGCCCTATTGGGTTGGGGTCTATTATGTCGGGCAGCAGGTCGCATCGCTGCCGCAGAAGCTGAAGACCAGCTTCGACCCGATCCTCGCGCCCGTCATCACGCAGAAGCTGGCCGAGGGGGACCGCCGGGCGGTGGCGAAGCAGGTGCGGCAGGTCGGCTTCTGGGTGATCGCCGCGCAGTCCGGGATCGCCCTTGCCCTCGGCATCCCCGGCGAGGCGGTGATGGGCCTGGTCGGCAAGGAGTTCATCGGCGGCACCGGAGCGCTCGCCTTCCTGCTCGCCGCGGAAGTGGTGGCGGCCACGGCGGCGGTGTCCGAGGCGGCGCTGGTCTATGTCGCCCGGCATCGCAATCTGATGATCTCGGCGCTGATGATCGCGGTCCAGGCGGCGCTCACCCTGCTTTTCATCCAGGGGGTGAAGCTGCTGCCGCTTCGGCCGGAGAGCGTCCAGGCCTACCAGGCGGCGAGCGCCGCGGCGGCGCTGATGCTGGCTCTGGCCCTGGCGTCGGTCCTCAAGGCGAGGCTGCTTTGCCGCCTGCTCGATGCGCCGGTGCACGGCTGGCGCTGGCCTCTGGTCTGGGCGGGAGCCGGCGCCGTCATCGTCGGCCAGCTTTTCACGATGCTCCCAAAATCGCTCGAATGGGTCGAGCTGGGGGCCGGCATCCCGGCCATCCTCGGAACCTTCGGCATGGTGGTCTGGCTAAAGGGCTTCACCCATGACGACCGGGTCCTGTTCCGACTGAGGAAGGACGAGTCGCCCGAGCTTCCGCCGCCGCCCGGGATCACCCCGCCGGGAGCCGTTCCGCCGCCGGCCTAATGGCGGAAGTGGCGCATTCCGGTGAAGACCATGGCGAGGCCGGCCTCGTCGGCGGCGGCGACGACCTCGTCGTCGCGGATCGAACCGCCGGGCTGGATCACCGCCGTCGCTCCCGCCTCGACGGCGGCGAGGAGGCCGTCGGCGAAGGGGAAGAAGGCGTCGGACGCGACCGCGGAGCCGATCGTCCTCGCCTCCGGCCAGCCGGCCTTGTCGGCGGCGTCGCGCGCCTTCCAGGCGGCGATCCGGGCCGATTCGAGGCGGTTCATCTGGCCGGCTCCGATGCCGGCGGTGGCACCGCCCCTGGCGTAGACGATGGCGTTCGACTTGACATGTTTGGCGACGGTCCAGGCGAACAGGCAGTCGGCGAGCTCGCGCTCGGTGGGCTGGCGCCGCGTCACGACGCTGAGCTGATCGCGGCCCACCCTTCCATTGTCGCGCGACTGGAGAAGGTAGCCCCCCGCGATCGACTTCAGCGTCAACCCCGGCCGCCCGGGATCCGGGAGGCCGCCGGTGAGGAGGAGGCGCAGGTTCTTCTTGCGGGCGAAGATCGCTCGGGCGGCTTGGTCGGCGTCGGGCGCGATCACGACTTCGGTGAAGATCCGAGTCATCGCCTCGGCCGCGGCTTCGTCGAGCGGGCGATTGACGGCGATGATTCCTCCGAAGGCCGAGACGGTGTCGCAGGCGAAGGCCGCCTCATAGGCTTCGGCGAGGCTTCCGCCGAGAGCGACTCCGCAGGGATTGGCGTGCTTGACGATCACGCAGGCGGCATCGCCCTCGCGGAATTCGGCGAGCAGCTCGAGGGCGGCGTCGGCGTCGTTATAATTGTTGTAGCTCAACGCCTTGCCCTGGACCTGATCGGCCTGGGCGATGCCGCTGGCGTGCGGCCCGGCCGGCAAATAGAGGGCCGCTTTCTGGTGCGGATTCTCCCCGTAGCGAAGCTCGCCCCCGCGGTTCAGAATGAGGGGCAGGGTGTCGGGGAACATCCGGCCCTGATCGGCGAAGGCGAACCATTGGGCGATCGCCGAATCATAGGCGGCGGTGGCGGCGAAAGCCTTTGCCGCCAGATACTTGCGGAACTCCAATGACGTCGTTCCGCCATTGTGGTCGAAAGTGGTCAGAAGTGCAGGATAGTCTCCGGGATCGACACAAATCGCCACGAATCGATGATTCTTGGCGGCGGATCGCACCATCGATGGACCGCCTATGTCGATATTCTCGATGATCTCGTCGCGCCCGGCGCCGCGGGCCACGGTCTGGCTGAACGGGTAGAGATTGACCACGACGAGGTCGATGGCGCCGATCCCGTGCGCCT
>DASVPM010000345.1:0-2007 GCA_036382815.1 Allosphingosinicella sp. | reverse complement strand
AAGCCGCCTCGGACGCGCTCTACCAGGGGGTTAACCCGATGACCGCCGAGGACATTGCCGAGACGCTCTACTGGGCGGCCACCCGCCCGGCGCATCTCAACATCAATGCCTTGGAGCTGATGCCGGTCAGCCAGAGCTTCGCCGGCTTCCAGGTGGCGCGGGAGGGGTAGGACTTAATTCCTCCCTAGGATTTCCTGGGGAGGGGGACCGCGCGAAGCGCGGTGGAGGGGTTCTTCGAAAGTCCGAAAGAACCCCTCCACCAGGCTTCGCCTGGTCCCCCTCCCCGGCAAAAGCCGGGGAGGAATTAGGCAGCCGCTTGACCCGTAGGCCCGCCCGGTGCTTACGCCCCTCCCATGACCGCCATCGCCTCCCGCCTCGCCGAGCTCGGAATCGAGCTTCCCACCCCCGCCGCGCCCGTGGCTTCCTATGTGCCGACGGTGCTTGCCGGGAACCTGCTCCACATCTCCGGCCAGGTCTCGTTCGAGGGCGGCGAGCTGCTCACCGGGAGACTCGGGGAGGATCGCGACCTGGAGTTCGGGATCCGCGCCGCCCGCGCCTGCGGGCTGATGCTGCTCGCCCAGATCGAGAAGGCGGTCGGCCTCGACCGGGTCGAACGGATCGTGAAGCTCGGCGTGTTCGTCAACAGTGCCGGCAGCTTCACCGACCAGCCCAAGGTCGCCAACGGCGCGTCCGAGCTGATGCAGGACGTGTTCGGCGAGGCCGGCCGCCACGCCCGAAGCGCGGTCGGCGTTCCAGTGCTTCCGCTGGGGGCCGCGGTCGAGATCGATGCAATCGTCGCCATCAAGGCGAGCTGAGCTCGAGCGGCTCGGCGCCGTCCCCTTCGCCCATCGCGGACTGCACGGCGGCGGACGGGTCGAGAATAGCGGCTCCGCAATCGCCGCCGCGGTGGCTGGGGGATTTGGAGTCGAGCTCGACGTCCAGCTCAGCCGTGACGGCGAGGCGATGGTCTTCCACGATTACGAGCTCGAACGGCTGACGGTGGGGCAGGGGGCCGTCGCTGCCCGGACCGCCGCCGAGTTGCAGGCCATGGCCTTCAACGGCGGGGTGGGTGCGATGCCGCGTCTGGCGGAGGCCCTGGCCATGATAGGCGGGCGGGCTCCGCTGCTCATCGAGGTCAAGTCGCCTGATCGGCGGGTCGGCCGTCTGTGTGCCGCCGTGGCTCGGGCCGTGGACGGCTATGAAGGGCCGTTCGGGGTGATGTCGTTCAACCCGGAGGTCGGCGCCTGGTTCTCCGGTCACGCCCCGCACAGGCTTCGCGGCCTCGTCGTCACCGAGAGCGGCCGTCGCGGCCTCAGGGGGAGGGTCGAGCGCCCGCTCGCGTTGTGGCGTGCGCAGGCCGATTTCCTGGCCTACGACATTCGCGACCTGCCGTCCCGCTTCGCCGCCTCCGCCCGCCGCCGGGGGCTGCCGGTCTTCACCTGGACCGTCCGGAGCGAAGGGGATCGCGCCCGCGCCTCGGCCAATGCCGACCAGGTCATCTTCGAAGCCGTGCCGGCATGAGCCAAATCCTGGCGCGGCTGGGCCGCGGAGTCACCTCTTTCGATCCGGCCGACTGGGACCGCTGCGCGGGGAGCGCCGACCCCTTCCTCAGCCATGCCTTCCTCTCCGCGCTCGAGGAATCCGGAAGCGCGACCGCGCGGACCGGCTGGCAGCCGGTGCCCATCGCCATCGACGGCGCGGACGGCCGCCCGGCCGCCGTCATGCCGGCTTATGTGAAGAGCCACAGCCAGGGCGAATATGTGTTCGATCACGGCTGGGCCGCGGCCTGGGAGCGGGCCGGCGGCGATTATTACCCCAAGCTCCAGATCGCGGTGCCGTTCACGCCGGTGCCCGGGCGGCGGCTGCTCACGTCCGATGACTCGCTGGCGCCGGCGCTGATCGCGGCGGCCGATCGGGTCGTGCAGCAGAACGGCTTTTCCTCCGCCCATGCGACCTTCATCGACGCCGACGAAGTGGAGATTTTCGAGAGTGCCGGCTGGCTGATCC
>DASVPM010000344.1:0-9532 GCA_036382815.1 Allosphingosinicella sp. | reverse complement strand
CGGCCCGGCGGCGCGGGCCGTTCGAGGGCCGCGGCGAGGTCCCGACCCAGTGAGCGGCTTCGAGCTCGAACCGCACTGGATGTGGATGCTGGCCGCGATCTTCCTCGGCATCGCCGAGCTGATCGTTCCCGGGGTCTTCCTGATCTGGCTCGCCGCCGCGGCGGCCGCCACCGGTCTCCTCACCCTCGCCTTCGGGATCGGCCTCCCCTTCCAGTTCGCGCTGTTCGCACTCCTCGCCATCGCCTCCGTCTATCTCGGCCGGCGCTGGTACATCGCCAACCCGATGCCGAGCGCCGACCCGATGCTCAACGACCGCGCCGCCCGCCTCGTCGGCCGGACGGTGGTGGTGACCGCCGCCATCGTCAACGGCGAAGGGCGGGTGCGCGTCGGCGACAGTGTCTGGTCCTGCCGCGGCCCCGACTGCGCGGAGGGCTCGCGGGTCCGGATCGCGGGGGCGGACGGGTCCTGCCTCAAGGTGGAGCCGGTGCGGGAGATCGAGGGCCCGGCTTCCTGATGCCGGTGGAGCATCGCCGGTGGACGAGCGTCGGCCGGCGTGAGGAAGCTCCGCACCGCCATCTAGAGTCGGTCCTGATGAGGCTGAATCGCTTCCCGGCGAAGGCCGGGATCCAGTCCTTCCGGTGGTGCTGCTGGACCCCGGCCTTCGCCGGGGAACATGGGCTTCAATGTCATCAGGACAGACTCTAGGCTTGTCGCGCCAAGGGAGCCAATGCGAAGACTCCTCGGGATCCTCGCCCGCTCCTTTACCTAGGTCAAATACTAAGTGGCGCTGGAGCGGCGGCTGTCGCATTCGCCGGGGAGATGCGGCGCGCGGCGGCCGCCGGGAGGATGTTTTGGCGCTCTACAAATATTCGAACTATCTGGCGGTCAGCAAGAACGGCGCGTTCGATCAGGTGCTTCCCGCGGGCCTGCATATCCCCAGCGGCGGCATCTACCGCTGCGTCGGGTGCGGCAACGAGATCGCCCAGGATGCCAACACCGTTCTCCCCGACCGCCGCCACCATCCGCACACGCCGGCCCAGGGCGAGATACGCTGGCAGCTGATCGTCGCCACCCAGACGAACGTCGAGACGCCTTATCTCCACGGGGCCTGAGGCGCCGATCTTCGCCGGACCGCCCGCTCAAGGCGGCCCGAGGGTGTCGCGCAGGAAGCGCTCGACCCGCCCTCGATAGGCCTCGTCGCCGCCGAGCGCCGACATTTCGGCATGGTCGCGGCCGGGGACGAGCCAGAGGCGCTTCGCGCCGGGCGCGGCGGCGAACAGAGCGCGGGTTTCGTCCGGCGGGGTGTAACGGTCTTCGCGGCCGCCGATGACGAAGACGGGGCCGGGATAGCGGCGCAGGGCTTCGAGCGGGGAGAGCCGGCCGGGCCAGACGCCGAAGCGGGGCTTCGACTGGAAGCTGAGCAGCGGTTCGAGGACCGCCGCCGGGCCGGCCCCGAGACGCTCGGCGATTCGGTTGCGGACGGCGCGGCGGATGTCGGGATAGACCGCCTGGAGGATGAGAGCGTCGGCGGGGAGCGGACCGGAGGGGCCGAGAAGCGCAGCCGCTCCACCCAGGCTGGTGCCGATCACCGCCACCGGCGCGCCGCCCTGCCGCCGCTTCAGCCAGTCGAAAGCGGCGCGCGCGTCGGCGGATTCGCGAAGCCCGAAGCTGCGCTGCGCCATGGCCGACCCGCCATGGCCCCTGAAGTCGATGGTGAGCGCGGCGAAGCCGAGCCCGGACAGCCAGGCCGCGGTCGGAGCCGTCGAGGCTCGGGAATCCTTGACGCCGTGGAGGAGGAGGACCGCCGCCGAGTCGGGCTTGCGCCCGGGCCAGTAGGTGGCGGCGAGGCTCAGCCCGTCGGCGGTGATGATCCGCAGGTCGGTGGCCGGGGGCCGGGCCGGAGCGACGAAGCTGCCTTCGCCCCGCGCCATGAACGTGCCCGCGACCCAGCTCAGCGCCAGCCCGCCGAGGAGGGCGAGCAGCCCGCCTGCGAGCACGAACTTGCGGATGGGCCTCATCGTCGGAGCCTATCAGTGTCGGCCGGGGACAGTCACTAGCGCGGGTCCGCCATTTGAACCCGCGTCCCGATCTGGCAAGACAGGCCATGGCCACCGCCTCCGCAGCCCCCCGCGAACGGCGGTTCGCCTGCACCTCCTGCGGGGCCTGCTGCGACCGCTCGCCCGAGATGCTGCTGTCCGAGGCCGCCGCGCTGGCCGACGTCTTCGTCTTCCGGCTGATGTTCCGGGTCTACGAAGTGCCGCGCCTCTTCGCCCCGGGCGCGGCCGACGACCCGGCCGCCGCTTCGGCCGGCGCGTTCCACGAGTCGAAGCGCCTGCTCGCCGCCTTCGCCGTGCGCACCCGGATCGTGAAGCGAAGGCATAATGCGAGGACGGTGGAATATAGCCGCTATCTCCTCATCTCGGCGCTGACCCTCGATACCGGCGCGGCGGCCTGCACCGCGCTGAGCGGCGGTCTGTGCGGCATCTACGACCGGCGCCCCCTCGCCTGCCGGGCCCTGCCCTTCCATTATTCCCGCCCCGAAGCTTCCGCCGAACGGGATCTGGCGGCGTTCGTCGGAACCGAGGGCCGCGCCTGCGACACCGGCGGCGGCGCCCCGGTCGTGCTCGCGCAGGGCCGGATCGTCGACCCCGGCTCGCTTCGGACGCGGGAGGCCGCGCTTCAGCTTCGGGCGCTGGAAGGGCGCTGGCAGGATTCGATCCTGCACCGGCTGAAGACCGGCTTCGGCACGTCGCTTCCAAGCCTCGCGGAGATCGAAGCCAATGCCGGTCTCGGCGCGACGACGACCTCGATGCGCGTCGCCTGGCAGATCGCCGCCGAGGCGGGGCTGATCGGGGCGGATGCTTGCAGGGCCCTGATCGCCGCACAGGCGGGGGTGATCGAGCGCGAGCTTGCCGGCCAAGGCGGGAGGCCTGACGCGCGGGAAACGCTTGCGGAGATGCGGGCGGAATATCGGCTCTGGCTCAACGGGTGAGCTTCCGCGCCTTGGGCGGCCGCGCTTGAGATCCGGGCTCGCCGCAGCCGTCCCGCCCGACGGGTCTGCGAAAACGGGGACGGCCCCACGCGGCCGTCCCCGTCAGATAGTCCCGACTCGCGGTGCGATCAGTCCTCGTCGCCCGACCGGCTCCGGTAGAAGATCGCGCCCGCCGCCACCGCGACTCCCGCGGCTGCCGCGCCCAGGCCGATGTTGCGCCAGCTGAACAGGCTCTGCTCGCCCAGCGCGCTGCCGTCCGCTTCCTCCTCGAGGAAGGCGGCATTGTCGGCATTCGCCGAAAGCCGGACCCGGTCGCCCTCGACGGCGGCGACGAGGCCGCCCGAAACATAATGGTGATGATTCTTGTGGGAGCCGCTGTCCTGCTTGGTGAGCTTGATTCGGTCGCCCTCGACCGCGTCGACGGTCCCGAGGCGGACTCCGTCGGCGCCGAAAATCTCCATATGGGGCTGGATCCGGCTGAGATCGGCCATGTCGTTCTGTCTCCTGCTGAGATGAAGGGTTCGCCGCTGTAACGAGGGGCGCGGCGATTGGATGCACGCGTTCGAAGTCCGGCGAATCTTCGGACGGAGCCGGAACGACCCGCGCTCGTTGGACCCTGTCGAAGGAGACAAAAACATGCGCCTGATCTTCGCGCTTGCCCTGCTGCCGCTCGCCGGCTGCGACGTCGACAACGATTCGGCCAACGACCAGGTGAGGCTGGAATATAACCAGCAGCGGATCGAGGACGCCGCGCGCGCCACCGCCCGGACCGCCGGGGAGATCGGCTCCGGGGTCGGCAACGTCGCCGTCACCGCAGGACGGGCGGTCAAGAACGAAGTCGGCGACATCGACGTCGATGTCGACGTGACCCGCAACCGATCGAACGATTCGGCCGCCAACTCGGCCGCGGAACGCTGATCCTCCCGCGGCAGGTTGAAAAAGCCGCCGGGCTTGCCAAGATGGGGGCCTGACAGGGCAAGGGGCCAATGCGCGGACAGGTACTCGGAGTCGACACCCGCACCGGCGACGGAATCGTCACCGGCGAGGACGGCCGGCGCTACAGCTTCAAGCCGCTCGACTGGGCCGCACGGGGCGAGCCCGCGGTCGGGATGGAGGTCGATTTCGAGACCCACGAGCGCCGCGCGCTGAGCATTTTCCCGGTGCCGGGAGCCTCGCCGCCGCCGGTACTCGCCCCCGCCCAACCCGTCTCCGATCCCGGCACGGACGACCGCAACCGCTATGTCGCCGCCGTCCTCGCCTTTTTTCTGGGCATATTCGGGGTCCACCGCTTCTACCAGGGCCGCGTCGGCTCCGGCATCGCGATGCTCCTCCTGACCTGCACCCTCGTCGGCGTCATCGTCACCGCCCCCTGGGCGTTCATCGACATGATCCGCTACCTCGTCATGTCCGACCGCGAATTCGCCGACGAGGGGCGGCGCGGCTGAGCACTGGACGCATAAACAGTGATCTTACGGCCGGGAGCGGAAAATGGATCGCCAAAGGATAGCGTCCCTCGTCCCCATGGCGCATGTCGCCGACGTCGAGGCGGCCGCCGCTTTCTACGGGAAGCTCGGATTCGAAGTCTGCGGCAGCTTCACGCCGCCGGGCGAGGGCTCGCCGGCATGGGTGTCGCTCCGCTCCGGAGCGGCGGAGCTGATGCTCAACCGGGCCAGCGCGCCGGTTGTCGCCGGCGAGCAGGCGGTGCTGTTCTACGTCTATTGCGCCGACGTCGAGGCGATGCACCGCGCGCTCGCTGAGGCCGGGCTCGAGCCGGGCCCGGTCGGCAGGCCCTTCTTCAATCCCGAGGGCGAGTTCCGCCTCGTCGACCCCGATGGCTATGTCGTGATGGTGGCGAATTTGTAGCGGCCGCCGCTGCGTGGGATTTTCGCCCCGCCGGCTCCGGCCCGCGCCCGCGCGTTGCGCGCTTTCCCCGCCCGCGTGTAAGTTTCGATGATGAGGCGACCGCCGAGGGCAATTTTCATGCTGATCGCCTTGCTGGTCGCGGCCTGTGAGCGGCGCTTCACCGAAGTCGATCACCCCTTCTACCTCGGCTATATCGAAGATCCCGACGAAATATCCCTCTTTCGCTGCCCGACGGGCGTGAACGACGCCTGCGCCGTCGACGGGCTGCCGGGCCCGGGAGTGATTGCCGCCGGGGCGGACAAGCGCTTCGTCGTCGTGCAGTCGGACCGGGGCTATTATTATTTCGAGCGCGTGCCGCAGGAGACGGCGGGCTGGGGCAACAATCCCGAACGGATCAGGGGTCCCCTGAGCGACCCGGAATTTGCGGCCGTCAAGGAGAAGCTCCGGCTGCCCGACCTCGACGTCCGGCCCTGACGTCCACTCTCCGACCGGAACAGCGGCCGCCCTCATCCGCGCTGGGCGGCAAGCTCCGGAAGCCGAGCCAGGTCCGGCTCCACCCACCCCAGCCGCGCTTCGCGGGAGAACAGGGTCGTCGGGTCGTAGAAGCATAAGGGCCAGTCGCGCCGTCCCTCCTCCGAGCGGAGCAGGCCGTTGACCTTTTCCACCAGCGGAACCGCCGGGTCGACCCGCGCCAGGTACACCCGCACCGCGCGGATGAAGCACTGGGTGATGGTCTCGTGATAGCCTTCGGAGTCGCTGTTGACGCCGCCGACGCTCTCATTGAAGCGGCGGATGATGTACGGAAGCTCGCGCTCGGGCACGATGTCCGGGCGCTCCGCCACCAGCCAGCAGCAGGCGGCGAGATGCGCCTCGTGGGTCCATTCCTCCCGCCGCAGCGAGCATTCGAGCAGGCCCTCGCCGATGTGGCGGATCGCCGCGTCGTCGCCGAAGAGGCGGGGTTCATGTGTGTCGGTCATGGTCTTGGTCCTGTTCAACCCGTCATCCCGGACTTGATCCGGGATCCATCAACACGGTGGATCGAGGCGTCGTACCTCGATGTTCAGGGATTCCGGCCTTCGCCGGAATGACGAAAATGAAAAAAGGGCGCGCCGGCCTGTCGCCGACGCGCCCTTCGGGTCTTCGAATGGCTAAGCGTCAGGCGGCCGTCTGGGTGGGCTCCGGTTGCGCCCCTTGCTGCGCCCGCGGCGCGGCGTCGCGGACGCCCGCGTCGACATGCGCCTCGAACTTGGCGAAATTGTCGATGAAGAGCTTGACCAGCTTCGCCGCGGTCGCGTCATATTCGCTCTTGTCGGCCCAGGTGTCGCGTGGGTTGAGGATGGCGCCGTCGACGCCCGGGACCGAAACCGGGACCTCGAAGCCGAAATTCTCGTCGATGCGGAATTCGACGTCGTTCAGCGAGCCGTCGAGCGCGGCGTTGAGAAGCGCCCGCGTCGCCTTGATCGGCATGCGCTTGCCGACCCCGTATTTGCCGCCCGTCCAGCCGGTATTGACCAGCCAGCACGACACTCCGCCTTTGGCGATGCGCGCCTTGAGCAAATTGCCGTAGACGCTCGGGTGGCGCGGCATGAAGGGCGCGCCGAAGCAGGTCGAGAAGGTCGCCTCGGGCTCGGTCACCCCGATCTCGGTTCCGGCGACCTTTGCGGTGTAGCCGGAGAGGAAATGGTACATGGCCTGGTCGGGCGTGAGCCGGGCGATCGGCGGCAGGACCCCGAAGGCGTCGGCGGTCAGCATGACGATGTTCCTGGGCACCGGGCCCAGATTGTCGGCCGAGCAATTGGGGATGAAGTCGATCGGATAGGCGCCGCGCGTATTCTCGGCGTGCCGGTTGTCGTCGAAGTCGAGCTCCCGCGTCTCCTCGTCGATGACGACGTTCTCGAGCACGGTGCCGAACCGCTTCGTGGTCGCGAAAATCTCCGGCTCGGCCTCGGGCGAGAGGCGGATCATCTTGGCGTAGCAGCCGCCCTCGAAGTTGAAGACGGCCTCGTCCGACCAGCCATGCTCGTCGTCGCCGATCAGGGTGCGGCTGGCGTCGGCGGAGAGGGTCGTCTTGCCGGTGCCGGAAAGGCCGAAGAACACCGCGGTATCCCCCTCGGGGCCGATGTTGGCCGAGCAGTGCATCGGCATCACGCCCTCGGCGGGGAGCAGGTAATTGAGAATCCCAAAAACGGACTTTTTCATCTCGCCGGCATAAGCGGTGCCGCCGATCAGGATCATGCGCTCGGTGAGGTTGACCGCGATCACCGTCTCGGAGCGGGTGCCGTG
Organism: Allosphingosinicella sp.; assembly: GCA_036382815.1. GTDB lineage: Bacteria > Pseudomonadota > Alphaproteobacteria > Sphingomonadales > Sphingomonadaceae > Allosphingosinicella. The sequence goes on along the minus strand of DASVPM010000344.1, from coordinate 2,394 downwards.
GCGGGCCGGATCGGCGCGGAAGCTCGGCAGGTCGATGATGGTGAATTCGGGCTCGAAGCCGGCCAGTTCGTCCGTCTCCGGGCGCACCAGCAGCGTGCGGATGAACAGATTGTGCCAGGCGAGCTCGTTGATCACCCGGACCCGCACCCGGTGCTCGGGCTGCGAGCCGCCGAACAGGTCGGCGACGAACAAAGTGTCCTTCTCCGCCAGAGCGGCGACGAAATCGGCCTTGAGCGCGGCGAAATGGTCGGAGGTCATCGACCGGTTATTGTCCCACCATATGGTGGATTCGGTCTCGGCGTCGCGGACGGTGAACTTGTCGTTGGCGGAGCGGCCGGTATGCTTGCCGGTACGGACGACGAGCGGACCGTCCTTGGCGAGCACGCCCTCGCCGCGGCGGACCGCTTCCTCGACCAGCCGCGGGGTCGTCAGGTTCCAGTGAAGCTCGGCTCCGGTGGTAAAGCCCAGCCCCATTGCCGGCACGCGATTGGCCACGACGATCTCCCTTGAATTATATGACGAAACGGGCGGCTCGAGTGCCGCCCTCCGGATGCGTGGCCCATATCCGAGCGTCCCGGTTTCGTCAAAGGGTGGCGGCCTTTACCCCTCCCCCTGCAGGGAGAGGGAGGGGCCCGCTCGGCGGAGCCGAGTGGGAGGGTGAAGCCTGTTCCTCGCCCGCACCGCCCTCACCCTGGCGCTTCGCGAACCTGTCCCTCTCCCCTGCAGGGAGAGGGGTTGAGTCGGTCGGCTCGCCATGAGGGGCAAGAGCCGTTAATGATCCGCCAATGCCGGTTACCATCGCCCTGGTCGACGACGACCGCAACATCCTGACCTCGGTGTCGATCGCGCTTCAGGCCGAGGGCTTCGCCACCCGGGTCTATTCGGACGGCGAGGCGGCGCTCAAGGCGCTGGTCGACAACCCGCCCGATCTTGCGGTGCTCGACGTCAAGATGCCGAAGATGGACGGGATGGAATTGCTCCGCCGGCTCCGCGAGAAGCTGGACCTGCCGGTCATCTTCCTGACCTCGAAGGACGAGGAGATAGACGAGGCGCTGGGCCTGGCGCTCGGGGCGGACGATTACGTGACGAAACCGTTCAGCCAGCGACTGTTGATTGCCCGAATCCGAGCTATTTTGAGGCGGGCGGAAGCGCGGGCGGCGCCAGTCGAGGGAGGGGAGGAGGAGGCCGAGACCCCACAGATAGTGCGAGGCCGGCTGAGCATGGACCCGGCCCGGCACCGGGTGACGTGGGGCGGACTGGACGTCACCCTCACCGTGACCGAGTTCATGATCCTGGAGGCGCTGGCGCAGCGGCCCGGCGTGGTCAAATCGCGCAACCAGCTGATGGACGTCGCCTACCAGGACGACATCTATGTCGACGACCGGACGATCGACAGTCACATCAAGCGGCTGAGGCGCAAGTTCCGGGCGGCGGATCCGGAATTCAAGGCGATCGAGACGCTCTACGGCGTGGGCTACCGTTTTGGCGAGGAATGACGAGAAGGACCTCGACCTCAAATGGTCGGGGCGCTGGATGCTCCTCCACCGCATCCTCGCCGTCAACATCTTCGCCCTCGCCGTCCTCGCGGGAAGCATCTTCTACCTGGACAGCTTCCGCGCCCGGCTGACCGCGGGCGCGGTGACCGGCGCGGAGACCCAGGCCGGGATCATGGCCGATTCGCTCGCCCTCGCCGAGCCGGGGGAGAAGACGGCTCTGCTGCACCGGCTGGGCGCGCGCTCGCGCACCCGGCTGAGGGTCTTCGGGCCCGACGGCGCCCTGCGCATGGACAGCTGGAACGCCGCCCCGCCGACCTATGAGCTTCGCGACCCGGCGACCGAGCCGTGGCGCAAGAGCGCCGCCCGGCTGCTCGACAATCTCTTCGACGCGGTCGCGGGCAAGCCGCCGGCCTTGCCGCTGACCCTGCCCGAGCCGGAGCGGCTCGAAGGCTGGAGCGAGGCGGCGGCGGCCCTCAACGCGCCGCGCGCGACCAGCATGCTTCGCCGCGCTCCGGAAGGCACCCTGTTCATCTCGGCGGCCTCGAGAATCCCGGCCACCGACGACGTGCTTTTGCTGACCCGCAACGCCCGCGACATCCGGAGCGTCGTCCGCGACGAGCGGCGCACCCTGCTGATCGTCATCGGCGTCACCTTGATCATGTCGGTGCTGCTGTCGCTGTTCCTGGCCCGGACCATCGCGTTGCCGTTGCGCCGGCTCGCGCGGGCCGCCCACCAGGTGCGGCTCGGCCGGGCCCGCGAGGTCTCCGTCCCCACCCTGCCCGCCCGCCGCGACGAGATCGGCCTTCTCGCCCGCGCGCTGAGCGACATGACCCAGTCCCTGCGGTACCGGATCGACGCCACCGAAGCCTTCGCCGCCGACGTCACCCATGAGCTCAAG
>DASVPM010000343.1:0-7683 GCA_036382815.1 Allosphingosinicella sp. | reverse complement strand
GCAACCTCGAGATCGCCCGTCGCCGCGCCAGGGCCGCCAGATTGCCCGCGATTGAGATCGAAGCCGCGGTCGAGACGGTCGAGCTCTGCCTCGCTTCACGGCCGGTCGACGAAAGCTGGCTGGAGCTAGCGAAGGAGGCCTGTCGCGAGGCAAGCGAATTGCTCAGCTTCCATCCGGAGCACCGCCAGCTCGTCGCCTTTCGCCGACAGCTCGCCAAGATCGCCTTTCTCGAGGGACGCCCCGGCGAAGCGATTGAGATCCTCGAGCAGGCCCGGAGCCTGTGCGAGAATATGGAGGCCCATTTCTATGCCGCCGACTGCGATTACCAGCTCGGCCATATGATCGCTCAATCGAGCGAGCTTCGCCGCGATCCCGAGCTTCGCGCCAAGAGCCTTGCGGCGCTCCGTCGCGCGATCGCCTTCTACGACGCGAACTGCGCGCCCGAGATAGAGTATAAACGCCATTGCCTCGAGACTCTGGCCCGGCTGGAAGCCTCATAGCGAGCCGGGCTCGCGGACCTTCGAAACGGTCAATCCCCGCGGCGAAGGAATGAGAACGGCATGAATCTCGCCCTCGGCGACCAGCGAAGCGATGTCGCGGTGGACGACCTCATGCTCGGGGGCGCTGTCGTGCCAGACGATGAGCGCACGCCCGGACAGGTAGGGCCTGAAGCGGCGGAACTCGTGGACCCGCGCCGGCCGGGTCGAATCGAGGAACAGCAAATCGATCGGCTCGGCCGGAACATGCTCGAGGCTTGAGCCCAGGATCACTTCGACGGGTAGCCCGCACAGGTTGCGCCTGGCGTGCGACGCATAATAAGGGTCGCATTCGAGAGTCACCAGCCGGCCCTCGCCCAGGGAGCGCAGCGCCTCGCCGATGGCCGCGGCGGTGGCGCCTCTGTAGGTGCCTGTCTCAAGCACGAACCGGGGCTTGGTCAGGCCGACCAGCGCCTTGAGGAAGTACAATGTCTCGGTTTCGGCTCCGACCCGGTCGACCATCGTGAACTTGCCGGTGAGCGGCTGGAAGGCCGACGGCAGGGTCGATTCGGGCACCGCCTCGACCGGGAGCGAGTCCGTGACCGCGTCGCGCAGTTCCGCCGGGATGCGGCGGAGCAGGGCGTCCGGAAGCGGGGTCGGCCGTCCGGAAGCGGTGTAGCGGGCCGCGGCGGCCATCAGCAGCAGGGGCCCCAGGTCGTCCGTGTCGAGCCGGAAGCGTTCGGCCAGCTCCATTCCGAAGCTCCGGCCGAGCACCGGCATGGCGTTGACGTCGATGAGATAGGGCCGGTCGGTATAGATATAGTCGAAGCGGGCATAATCCTTCATGTTGAACCAGTCGAACAGCCGGACCGAGTGGAAGGCGAGGCTCTGCCGGATGTCCTCGTCACGGCAGATGACCGGTTCGATGTTGCGAAGCGCCGGATTTTGCTTCTTCATTTCCCGGGTGAACACCTTGTGGCCGCGGCCCGGACGGCGAGACCGCAGCTCGAGGACGGAGCAGAGCGGCCGCGGTACGTTGCCGAGCAGCGAGACGGTGAACTCGCGCCCCTGCGCGACGTAGGGTTGGATGAGCACATCCTCGACCAGCGGATGGTCGCGGACGAGTCGCGAGGCGCGTTCGAGCGCGTCGCCGGCGTCCAAAACGCAATCCCGGTCGATTCCGATCGAGCTGGTCATGTCGTTCGGCTTGACGATGACGGCCCCGTGGGAGGGCTCCGCCCCGTCCGAAACGAGGCCATGCTCGATCTGCCGGCGCGACAGGATCCGGGTGTCGAGGCCGATTCCCGACTGGCGGGTGACGACGGCCTTGTCCCTCGCCAGCAGCTGGACGAGGCCGCTGCTTCCGGCGAAGCGGGCATTGTGGCGCTCGAGCGTGGACTGAACGACGAACCGCCGCGGGCGGGCGCCAGCCTCACCGGCCTCGAAGGAATGCATGGTGAGTGGCAAGTAAAAGTCGAATCCGCCCTCGGCCAGGCTCCTCTCGATTTGCCATTGGGTCGGATCGAACAGGCATTCGACGTCGAGGCCCAGCTCCTTCATCCGCCCTGCACTTCGTGAAAGCCTGACCTCGTCGATTATCCCGGCTTCCGCGAAACGAGACGCGATGAGGCAAACCCGAAGCATAATCCCGAATTATCCATCCTGCTGATGATGAGCACCTAACCCAAGTTCCTCACGCGAGGAAGCATCGCCTGAACCTTGGGGCCGATTGTGGCTGCAGGCGCGGCCTGACCGATAACTCAGAATTATGGGCATCCCCACGAGTGGCTCGGGATCAGGGGGCACGGGTCCCAGTCGCGAAGCCAATCAGGAGAGCCTGCAGCGCCTGGTGCGGCTGGTGGCCGAGCGGGCCAGCCGTTCGCCGCTCAGCAAGAATCGGATCTGCCTGTTTCTCGGTGCCGGGGCCGACATCAGCTCCGGCGGGATCACCTTCGCCGAGTTGAAGCGGCGGGCCGTGAGCCAGGTCGCCGGGCGGACGATCTTCGATGTCACGCCCGAGGAGGAGATCGAGCGCCATTTCGAGGAAACGTTCCTCAAAATCCCCTCGGACGATCGAGCGCTTCTCGTCGAGTGGCTATTCAGGGAAATGGACGAACTTGCCCCGTCGGATTCCTACAAGCTGCTTGTCCTACTTGCGGAAGCCGGCGGGGTCGACGCGATCCTGACGACCAACTTCGACATCATGTTAGAGGAGGCCCAGCGTCGTCTTGGCCGCGACCTCTTCCAGGTCTACGCTCCGGGCACCGCCCGGCCTGACATCCGATCCTATGCTCGCTACGAACTTCCGAAGAAGCCCTACCTGAAACTCCACGGTGACCTGGCTTCGCGCACCGTGGTTCAGCTGACCAGCGATGAGCTCAGGGGTCAAAATTACGATCCCGCAGTCGTGGCCCTTCTCACGAGCATCCTCAAGACGCACGACCTCGTCGTCGCCGGTTATGGCGGGTTTGACGAAGCCTTGGCGCATATCGTTGCCGAGGCCGCCTCGGGCGAGGACACGCGAGTCTTCTGGTGCGCTCCGAATCCGCCTCGGCCGAATTCGCCTCTCTACCGCGGCCTCGGGGTGGACGTGCACTACATCCGGACGAGCTTCGACGACCTCGTCGCCGCGATCGCGAGGCCTGTCCTGGAGCGGCCCGGGCTGGCGGCAACCGAGCCGTCCTATGTCGGCTGCCTGCTCGACTGGCGACTGAACTATTGCAACCGCAGCTATCGCAAGCTCTATGGCCAGCGGCTCGACGCCACGATCGGCCAGGCGCTCGTTCGCCGTCCCCAGATAGAGGAACGGCTGCTCTCGTTCCTGCGATCCCCCCGCCCGCTCGCGGTGGTCACAGGACCTTCCGGATTCGGGAAGACCACTCTGGGACTCCGGCTCGAGCGGCAGCTCAAGGACAGCCGCTTCTCGAAGATATTGCTGCTCCGAGCGCGCACTTTCCCCGAGAGCGGCGACCTGGAGCAGCAGATTGGCGAGCAACTCGGCGGCCTGGGTGCAAGAGGCCGTTTCTCGCTTCTTGAGTTCGAGCAATGGCTGGACTCCAACGCTCTGCAGCTCGTCGTCTATATCGACGGGGTCAACGAGTTCAGCCCGGACCTTGCTCGCTGCCTCGCTTTCTTCCGGGGAATCCTCAGGGTCTCTTCCTTCCTGCCCCAGGGAGGCAGCGCGATCCGGGTGGTCGCCACGGTTCGGCAGGAAACCTGGAACGCTCTGCTGCCGCACCTCGATCTGGCCCAGCTCAGGGAAGTCATGTGGAGCGACGGGCCGCCCGAGACCCTCGCCACCATCGCCTGCGGCCGGTTCTCCGACGATGAGCTAGGCGAGGCGATAGAGAAGATCTGCGGGCGCCGTCCCGGCCGGTCCGAGTTCGAAAACCTCCCGCCAACCGCTCTGGACCTGCTGCGCGACCCCTATTTCCTCCGCACCCTCGCCGATGCGACGGGCGAGGACGGCCAGAGCCCGCTGATCGCCAGCCCCGCCGCCTATGGACTGTCCATCGAAGCGCGAGTAGCGAGATCCGGATCGATGATAAGGGAAGCGACGCTGGAGGGCGCGCTCTCCGATCTCGCCCTGTCCAGGATGGCCGATGCCCAGGCGCGCTTCCGGGAAATCGACATCGAGCCGGCAAGCCTGCGAAGCGAGCTGATCCGCATCGCCAGGGATCTCAACATCCTCGTCGACGCCGGCGACGGCTTTCTCCAGTTCGACCATGATCGCACGTTCGAATATTTTCTCTCCCGCGGCTTCGCCGCGGGCAAAGGGCCGCCGCTGGACACTCTGGAAGATCTGGCGGAGCTGCTTCGCCATTTCGGACCGGAGAGCCGCCCCTACGCCGCCGCCCGGCTTCATTTCCAGCTGCAGGCGTCCGAGACCTTCCCGATCATCTCGGCGGCACTGAGAATTGCGCCCGACGACTCGCGTCACCGCTCCGCCCGCGACGACGAACGCCTCTTCGGATTCGCCCGGGAGGTCCTGATCCAGCTCACCGAGTGGCGCGACCCCGTGGCTCGCGACTATCTGGCTCAGGTTGCAGGCATTGCCGGGCGCGACGGTCTAAAGGAGCGCCACCTTCGAACCGTGGTGCAAGCCATCGCCGCCTTGTCGGCGGAGGAAGCCGTGCCGCTCCTCAGCCTCCTCGGCGGCGGAGCGTCACCGCTCGCTGCAGCCGAGGCGCATATCTACGCGATCGACAAGCTGGCCAAACGCTTCATGCTCGACGGGGCCAGGCCCGTCGACCTGTTGCTCGAGGCGCCCTATTCGCATTTCTTTGCCGATCCGGGCCAACCGAAGTGGGTGAGGGCCGGAAGACTGGCCGCTCTCGCGATGCAGATCGGGCCCGACAACAGCCATCCGGAGGAATATGCCGTCTTTCGAGGGCCGGTCGAGGAGGCCTTTGCGAAGACCTTGGCCGAGGCTCCGGAGCCCGATGCGGTCGCGAACCTGACCCGGCACTTTCTCAGGAATTGCGACCGGCTCCTCTTCAACGCCTCCCCGGAAGGGATCGAGCGATTCTTCGAGAACGGAAGCCGGGGCGAGCTCGTCGCCGCTCTGGATCGCCTCGGAAGCGGTGCGGTCATCGACGATAAGCTGTTCGCCGCCGCCGAGCCTTATATCCGATCGCTGGATTGGGACATCGAATACCACCTCGCCCATATATTATTCGCTCTGTCGAGCCTGAATGATTTCGAAGCGACGATCGCCTTCGCCGAGGCGCGGTTCGGCCGGCTGACGAACGAGTCGTCGCCCATCGAAGTAGACTTCTTCATGGCGGTACTCGTCTATCTCCACATCCTCCACAACCGGCCCTACGACGTCGGGAGGTTCGCGGCGTGGGAAGCGAAGGTCCTCGACGAATGGCCGGACATTCTACTCTACCGCCCAGGGCTGCACCGCGGCGAGCGCCGCGGGTTCATCGATGCGTTCGACCAGGTGTTCGAGGATGGGTTCGGAGTCATCTTCCCCTACGGAATCCTGCTGCCAGGGGAAAAGCGGCGATCGATGCGCTATCGCGACTATATGCGGGAGGGCGGCGCTTCCGGCCCGCTGCCGCTCTATGTCGACAAGCTCCGGACGTTCCTTGCTTCGGAGCGGTTCGAGGAAGCGCTCCAGGTGCTCCAGGCGATCGCCTGCGTGGTGATGGTCTGGCCGATGGAAGGCCTAGCCGCGCTCCGCCCGGTGATCGGCCGTTCGGAGCCGCGGATCCAGCGGGCCTTGGTCAGGATTCTCGGAGAGGCCTTCAACCGCCATCCGCTGGAAACGATGCGCTTCCTGAACTCGGCCGGGCTCATCCTTTCCGACGAGGAGCTGATCAGGATCAAGATCCGTCAGGATGCGAGGATCGGCCGGCGCCAGATAAACGAGGAGGAATGGGCTCGGCTGGCACATCTCCTGGTTCGGCAGGAGGGAGGACGGGAGCTCGTCGTCGCTTGCGTTCGCGACCTGCTCACGGCGTCGTCGCTGGACAAAGCCGTCACCGCGGTCGCTCGGCGCCTCGCGCTCTAGGCGCGCCGGAAGAAGACGCCGTCCAGGAAAAGGCCATCCAGCTCCAGCCCGAGGAAGGCGTCGACGGCATCCATCGGCGTCTCGACGATCGGCTCGCCCCGCCGGTTGAACGAGGTGTTGATGAGGATGCCGGTGCCCGTGCGCTGCTCGAACGAGCGAAGCAGGCCGACGAGGAATGGATCGCCGGTCTCGTCGTCGACGATCTGGACCCGGGCGGTGCCGTCGGCGTGGACGGCGGCGGGGGCTTCCCGGCGGCAGCGGGCGGTCGCTTCGACGACGGTCAGCATGAAGGCGTCGGCAGGCGGACGGTCCGCGAAATACGCGTCGAAGCGGGAGCGCAGGACCATCGGCGCGAGCGGCCGAAACGGTTCCCTGTGCTTGATCCGGCGGTTGATCCGCTCGCGTACCGCAACCCGCCTTGGATCGGCCAGGAGGCTCCGGCCGCCGAGCGCCCGAGGGCCGAATTCCGAAGGCCCGTTGAACAGGCCGCAGACGGCTCCTTCGGCGAGGACCTCGGCGAGGTCCGCCGCCGAGGAAATGGAGTGATCGGGCACGAGCCGGGGGTAAAAGGCGGCTGCTGCCTCACGAGCTTCCTCGCGGCTGTAGCATCGCCCAGGCCGGGCCAGCGCCGGGTCGGCCGGAAAGCCTCGGAAGGTGAGCGGGCCCGTCCCGGACTGTTCTGAGCGCGAAAGCCACAGGGCTCCGAATGCAAGCCCAGCATCCCCGCAATGCGGCGGGATGAAGACCGGCCGACCAGCCGCAGCGGACGAGGCGGCGAGCCGGCCGTTTGCGACCGAGTTGAGACCGCAACCGCCGGACACGGCGATCAGGTCGAGCGGAATTTCCGAGAAGAAGGCGGCGAAATGGGCGAGCGCCCTCTCGACGACGGCCTGCGCGCTCGCCGCCAAGTCCGCCTTGGCGCGAAAGCCCGGACCGGGCTTTGCGAGCACCGCCTCGACGGCCTTCAGAAACTCCTCGGACCCTGCGTCGCATTCGAAGCAGCTTTCGGGCTCGGCCCCGTAGCGGACGAATCGCTCGAGCTCCTCAACATGGCGGGGCTGGCCGACGGCGGCCAGCCCCATCGTCTTCCCCGAATCGAACGCGCCGTAGCCGAGGACCTGGGTGACGGCCTCGTAGAACATGCCAATGGAGTTGCTGACGGCCAGCGGGAAGTCGTCGTCCTCGGTTCGGCTCTGTCCGAAGGCGCCGCCGATCCTGCGCCACTGGCGCCCCTCGAAGACGAAGAGCGAAACCGTCTCCCGAGCCGCCCAGCCCGGAGCCTCGACGTCCCTTCGGACCGAGCCATATCCGTCGTAGACGATGATCCCGGCGCGGACTCCGGGAGGAAGCATCAGGTAAGCCGATGCTGCATGCGCGAGATGGTGAGGAAACAGGGTGACGCTGCGGCCCCGCCACCCCGCCCGGACCCGAGCGGGAAGAGTGTCGGTGCCCACGATCCGAGCCACGTCGTCGAGAGCGATCCCTTCGGCCGACAGGCAATAGTCCGCTGGAAGGATGAGCGGGTCCTTGAACCACAAGGTCTCGCCGTAGCGAATGCGCGACAGGCGTTCCTGCTCGATGGCGACCCGGACGTCGCCGTCGAGCATCAGCGCGGCGGAAAAGTCGTGGTCGGAGCCTCCGAGGCCGAGCGTCCACGAGGTCACGCGCCATTCTCCGGCTCGTCCGGGA
>DASVPM010000342.1:0-4936 GCA_036382815.1 Allosphingosinicella sp. | reverse complement strand
CCCCCCGCCGAAGGCGGCCGAAACTCCGAGTCAGCAAAAAGTCTCGCTGCGCTCGCCTACCCACCCCTGACCCCTCCCTTGCAGGGAGGGGAACCCGGACGGGACGACGACATGAAAGGCGGTCCGGCGACGGGCCGCCTTTTTCGTTGCCAAGCCGGCCGCCCGTGTGTATTATGCGAATAACACAGCCCAGGAGACGGTCATGCGTGGAGCAATTCTCATCCCGGTGCTTCTGCTCGGGGCCTGCTCGGCGGGCGGAGCCACGACGAGCAGCGGCCAGAAGGGCAGCCGCGACTTCACGGTCGGCGCATTCGAGAAGATCTCGCTTACCGGATCCTCGAACGTCGTCGTCACCGTCGGCGGCGCGCCTTCGGTTAGGGCCGAGGGCGACACCGCCCTGCTCGAGAAGCTCGAGATCAGGGTCGAGAACGGCACGCTTCAGATCGGCTACAAGAAGGGCAATTGGTCGTTCGGCTGGCGCAAGGATCACGGCCCGGTCACCGTCCACGTCTCGGCGCCCTCGCTCACCGGCGCCGAAGTCGCCGGCTCGGGCGACATGAAGATCGACAAGATCGAGGGCGGCGACTTCGCCGGCGAGATCGCCGGATCCGGGGAAATCCAGCTCGCCAGCCTGCGCGCGCGTAACGCCAGCTTCTCGATCGCCGGGTCGGGCGGAGTGACGGCGAACGGCAGCGCGGAGACCGCCGATTTCGAGATCGCCGGATCGGGCGACGTCCGCGCCGGCGGGCTCCAGGTGAAGCGCGCCAAGGTGTCGATCGCCGGCTCCGGCAATGTCGAGACCATGGCGACGGAGAGCGCCAATATCGACATCATGGGCTCGGGCGACGCGATCGTCACCGGCGGCGGGAAGTGCAGCGTCAACAAGATGGGCTCGGGCGACGTTCGCTGCGGCTGAGGCCGGGATGACGAACGGTTAACCATTTTCCGGCAGGGTCCGGCCATGACCAGGATCCTGCCGCTCGCCCTCCTTGCCACCGCCGCCGCAGTTCCGGCCGCGGCGGCGGAGAGAACCTATTCCATCACCGACTTCGACCGGGTGCAGGTCGACGGGCCCTATCGCGTCACCCTGACGACCGGCCGAAGCTCCGCCGCCCGCGCCGAGGGATCGGCAGAAGCGCTCGAGCATGTGGCGATCGACGTCCAGGGCGGCACCCTCAGGGTCCGGCGCAACCGCTCGGCCTGGGGCGGTTATCCCGCCGAGGGCGTCGGCCCGGTGACCGTCGCCTTGACCACCCGCGACCTGCGCAACGCCGCGGTCGTCGGATCGGGCAGCCTCGACATCGACCGGGCCAGGGGCCTTCGCGTCGATCTATCGGTTTCGGGCAGCGGACGGCTGACGGTGGCGGACGTCCAGGCGGACAATCTCGTCGTCGGCCTGCTTGGCGGCGGGCGGATCACGCTCGCCGGCCGCACCAGGCAGCTGAAGGCGATCGTCCAGGGCAGCGGCGACCTCGCCGCCGCCGGCCTCAGCGCCGACGACGCCCAGATCGGATCGGATACCGCGGGCAACGTCGCCGTGGCCGTCCTGAAGACCGCCAAAGTGACCGCGACGGGCCCGGGTGACGTCGAGATCATCGGCAGCCCGACCTGCACGGTCCAGGAGAAGGGTTCGGGGCAGGTGCGCTGCGGAACTGGATTCTAGAGTCGGTCCTGATGAGGCTGAATCGCTTCCCGGCGAAGGCCGGGATCCAGTCCTTCCGGTGGTGCTGCTGGACCCCGGCCTTCGCCGGGGAACATGGGCTTCAATGTCATCAGGACAGACTCTAGAGCCCCAGCCGTCATTGCGAGCGAAGCGAAGCGATCCAGCACAGGCCTCGGACGCACGCTGGATTGCTTCGTCGCTACGCTCCTCGCAATGACGGGTCTTAGATCAGCGCCAGCGCCGCCAGCCTCGCCGTCAGCTCCGCCGGCAGCCCGGCAAGGCCGCTGTCGTCCCCATCCAGGTCGAGCGGGGCGTCGGCGGCTTCGAGATAGCGCCAGCCCTGGTGGGCCCGCCTCGGCAGGGCACGGACCGTGACCAGGAGCGGGTCGAGGCGGATGACCGTGCGCCGGTCCTCCTCGCGGTCGGCGAAGCCCAGGATGGCCTGCCGTACGACGATCCTGTGCTTGACGATCCAGTAGATCGATCCGCCGATCAGCTCGTCCGCGCGCTTCGGCCGGAAGCGCGTGACGATGGGCACGATCCCGTCGGCAAGCCGGAGCCGCTGGCGCGCGTGAAGCGCATCCAGGCTGGCGCAGCCGACGGCGACCTTGCTGATGTTGAGGGGCATGCGGATTTCATAATTGGATAAGTGCTTGGGGCAATAGGAATATTGCTCCAATCATCCCGGCGAAGGCCGGGATCCCGGAACGAAGAAAGGCTGGGTCCCGGCCTTCGCCGGGAAACAAGAGGCTTAACCGGCAATCCCCGACGCGCTCGCCAGGCCGAGAAAGACCAGGAAGCCCATCGAATCGGTGACCATGGTCACGAACACGCTCGACGCGACGGCCGGATCCGCCCCCGCCCGTTCGAGCGCGAGCGGGACGAAGACGCCGGCGAAGCCGGCGATGATGATGTTGGCGAGCATCGCCGCCGCGATCACCGCGCCCAAGGCCGGATTGGCGAAGAACAACGCGACCCCGACTCCGATCACTGCGGCGACGGTGAGGCCGTTGAGGCACGCGACCTGGATCTCGCGAAGGATCGCGCGCCAGGTGTTGGACTGGGTGAGCTGGTTGGTGGCGAGCGCGCGCACGGTCACCGCCAGCGTCTGCGTCCCGGCATTGCCCCCCACCCCGGCGACGATCGGCATCAGCGCGGCGAGGGCGACCATCTTCGCGATCGTGCCCTCGAACAGGCCGATGATAGTCGCCGCGACCAGCGCGGTGCCGAGATTGGCGATCAGCCAGCGCACCCGGCTGGAATAGCTTTCGAGAAGCGGCTGGTTGATGTCGCCTTCGCCCGCGCCCGACAGGAGGAGGACGTCCTCGCTCGCTTCCTCCTGGATGATGTGGACGATGTCGTCGACCGTGATCATTCCCACGAGCCGGCCCGACTGGTCGATCACGGCGGCCGAGATGAGCGCATATTTCTGGAAGCGGAGCGCCACTTCCTCCTGGTCCATGTCGACCGGGATCAGAGTCTGCTCGCGCTTCATCACGTCGGCGACGGCGACGTGGCGGTGGGTCCTCAGGATCCAGCTCAGCATGCAGGTGCCGACCGGATGGTGGCGCTCGTCGACGACGAACACTTCCCAGAAGTCGGTCGTCAGATCCTCGCCGGCGCGAAGGTAATCGATGACCTGGCCGACGGTCCAATGCTCTGGCACCGCGATCAGGTCGCGCTGCATCAGCCGACCGGCGGATTCCTCCGGATAGGTGAGCGCCTCCTCGATCGCCGCCCGATCGTCGGGATCGAGCTCGCGGAGGACGGCGCGCTGCTCCTCCTCCTCGAGGTCCTCGATCATGGCGACGGCGTCGTCCGTCTCCATCTCCCCGGCGAGGTCGGCGACCTGGCGCGGATCGAGCGCGTCGACCAGCTCCTCGCGGACGTGCTCGTTCATCTCGGCGAGCACGTCGCCGTCGAGAAGGTCGGCGATGGCCGCGGCCAGCGCCCTGCGGTCGTCGCTATCGACCAGCTCGAACAGATCGGCGAGGTCGGCGGGGTGGAGAGGTTCGACCAGCGCCCGGGCGCCGTCGGCGTCGCCGGCCTCGACCCGCTCCATCACCTCGCGGACATATTCGGGCTTCAGCCGGTCGTCCTCGTCGAGCCGGCCTTCCCTCAGCGAGCCGGGCGGAGCGCCGGACAGATCGATTTCGCTGTCGCTCATCCGCCCCTCTTCCGCCCGTGTGATCCCGTCGGCCGCTTCCTAAGCCGGGGGGGCCTGACTGTCGAGCGGGGTGGCGCGGTGGAACCGCCCGGCCTATGCCGAGCTTGACCCGTCATCCCGGCGAAAGCCGGGACCTCAGGACAAGCAGTCTCGGCGGGTCTCGCCGAGGTCCCGGCTTTCGCCGGGATGACGTTGAAGTGGAGAAATACATGGCCGACGAGCTCAACACCCTGGTCCTCAACCTCAGCAGCGGCGGCGACGTCGTCATCCGGCTTCGGCCCGATCTCGCGCCCGGCCACGTCGCCCGGATCAAGGAGCTGGTCGAGGAGGGTTTCTACGACGGAGTCGTCTTCCACCGCGTCATCCCGGGCTTCATGGCCCAGGGCGGCGACCCGACCGGAAGCGGAATGGGCGGCTCGGACAAGCCGGACCTCAAGGCCGAATTCAGCCGCGAGCCGCATGTCCGCGGGGTCGCCTCGATGGCCCGCTCGCAGAACCCGAACAGCGCCAACAGCCAGTTCTTCATCTGTTTCGACGACGCCCGCTTCCTCGACAACCAGTACACGGTCTGGGGCGAGGTGACCGAGGGCATGGAGCATGTCGACGCCCTTCCCAAGGGCGAGCCGCCGCGCGAGCCCGGGCGGATCGTCAAAGCCTCGCTCCGGGCCTGAGCCGGTGGCTCGGCTCAGCGCTTCGGAGGCGGAGCCGTTCCCCGGCGAAGGCCGGGGTCCAGCGGCAGGGACGGTGAGACTGGGCCCCGGCCTTCGCCGGGGAACAGGTGTGTCGACATGAGCAGGGCCGGCACAAGAGGGGTCACGCTCGTCACCGGCGCCTCGGCGGGGCTGGGGGCGGAGTTCGCCCGCCAGTGCCGCGGGCGCGGCGACGCGCTGGTGCTGGTCGCACGCCGGAGGGACCGGCTGGAGGCCCTGGCGGCGGAGCTGGGCGGCGCCCACGTCATCGCCGCCGACCTCGCCGAGCCCGGCTCTTCGGAGCGCGTGCTCTCCGAGGTGTCCGGGCTCGGCTTCGAGGTCGAGACCCTGGTCAACAATGCCGGTTTCGGCGCGGCCGGCGCCTTCGTCGAGGCGCCGACCGAGCGCCTGCTGGAG
>DASVPM010000341.1:0-12669 GCA_036382815.1 Allosphingosinicella sp. | reverse complement strand
ACCTGAAGCCGTCGCTTCGGGCCAAGGTCGCGACGCGGCACCGGCCGGTCACCGCGTCCAACGTCGTCGCCCGCCTGCCCGGCAGCGACCGGCGCCTCCGCGCCGAGCATGTCGTTTTCTCGGCCCATCTCGACCATCTCGGCGTGAGCACGCCGATCAACGGCGACGGGCTCTACAACGGCGCTATGGACAATGCGGCGGGGGTGGCGGGTCTCCTCGACATCGCCCGGAGCTACAAAGAGCGGCGCGTGAGGCCGAAGCGCTCGATGCTGTTCGTCTTCGTCACCGCCGAGGAGAAGGGGCTGCTCGGCTCGCGCTATTTCTCGTTGCGGCCGACGGTGGCCAAAGCCTCGATAGTCGCCGATATGAATTTCGACATGGCCTTGCCCATTTTCCCGTTGAGGAGCGTCACGGCGCTCGGCGCCGAGGAAAGCAGCCTCGGCGGGGTAGCGGCGGCGGTCGGCCGGTCCATGGGCCTGCCGCTGGTCCCCGATCCCTTCCCGGACCGCAATTCGTTCGTCCGTTCTGACCAGTACAGCTTCATCCGCGAGGGCATTCCGTCGCTCGCCTTCAAGTTCGGCTTCGGCCCGAACGACCCGGAATCGGAAATCGAGCGGCAGTGGCGCTCGACCCGCTATCACGCGCCGTCCGACGACCTCTCCCAGGCGGTGGCGAAGGAGGACGCGATCAGGCTTCACGATTTCGTCGGCGAGCTGGCGTTACGGGTCGCCGACGCGCCGCAGCGCCCGGCCTGGGGCGAGAAGAGCTTCTTCCGGCGATTCGCGAAATGAGAGCGGCCGTCGCCTTTCTCGTCCTTCTGGCCGCGCCCGCCGCCGCCCAGCAGGCTGCCCCGCTGCTTTCCCGCGCGGAGACCGAGGCACTGGCATCGGAGCTGTCCGGCGCTTACGCCAAGCGCACCGTCCAGGCTCTGTCGCTCAACCACCGCATGCGCGGTTCGGACGGCTATCGCGCCGCGGCGGAGCTGATCCGGGACCGCCTTCGCGACTTCGGCCTGAAAGAGGTCGAAATCCTTTCGCTGCCGGCAGACGGCAAGGTCTTCTATGGCACCCAGCGCTCGCGCCCGGCCTGGAATGCGAGCTTCGCGGAGCTTTGGGAGCAGCGGCAGGAGGGCGGTCGCTGGAACGATTCGGAGCGGATCGCTTCCTGGGCAGACCAGCCGATCACCCTCGCCCAGGACAGCGTCGGCGGCCGCGCCGAGGCCGAGCTGGTCGATGTCGGAACGGGGGCCTCGCAGTCCGATTATGCGGGCAAGCAGGTCCGGGGGAAGCTCGTCCTCGTCTCCGGCCAGCCGGAGGCCGCCGCCAGGCTGGCGGTGACGGAGCGGGGCGCGGCGGGGATAGTGTCCTGGGCGCAGAACCAGAAATCGGGCTGGTGGGGCGACGATGAAAGCCTGATCCGCTGGGGCCACCTCAGTACCTGGGAAGACCCGACCTTCGCCTTCATGGTCTCGCCGGCGAGGGCTCGGGCCTGGCAGGCCCGGCTGGCGAAGGGCGAGACGGTCCGTCTTCGGGCCGAGGTGAAAGCGGGGCGGACCCCCGGGACCTACCTGATCCCCACCGCCGTCATTCCCGGCAGGGACCGGTCGAAGGAAATCCTTTTCTCCTGCCATCTCGACCACCCCTCTCCGGGCGCCAACGACAATGCCAGCGGTTGCTCGGGAATCCTCGAGATCGCGCGCACCTTCCAGCGGCTGATCGCGCAAGGCCGGCTGCCGCAGCCCCAGCGGACCTTGCGTTTCGTCTGGCCGTGCGAAATCGAATGCACGATCGCCCTGCTCAATGCCCGGCCCGAATTCGCCCGCCGCACGCTGGCGACCATTCATCTCGACATGATCGGCGGCAATACCGACATCACCAAGGGCACGCTCGGGGTCGAGGGGTCTCCGCCGAGCCTGCCGAGCTTCGTTTCGGGCGTCGGCTTCGCCATGGCGCGCTGGGTCGATTCGAACGCCTCCCGCTACGCCGAACGCGGCGAGGCGGACTTTCCGCTGCTCGATCCGGAGGGGACGAAGAACCCGCTCCGGGCCCGGATCGGCGGCTTTTCGGAGGGCTCGGACCATCAGGTGTGGAGCGAGGGGAGCTGGCGGATCCCGATCCTCTATCTGTCCGACTGGCCCGACCTCTACATCCACACCAACAAGGACCTGCCCGGAAATCTCGATTCGACGAAAATGAAGCGGGCGATGTTCATCGCCGCCGCATCGGCCTGGGCGCTGGCCAACCTGGAGCAGTCCGACACTCCGGCGCTGGGACGAATCCAGATGATCGAGGGCGACATTCGAAGCGCGGAGATTTCCCGGCGTGCCGGCGAGCTGTCCGACGCGGACGGAGCCACTGCGAGGCTGCAGCATGCCAACCACGAGGTGGCGATCGAGCTTTCGCTGCAGCGCTTCGGGCTCATGGTCGGCGACCCGGACCGTGAGGGCGACGTGGCGGTTTCGGACGGCCCCGGCGCCATCGTCTATCGGCGCGACCCGAAACTGAAGGGACCGATGGACGGCTTCGGCTACAGCTGGTTGGACGACAATCTGAAGAGGGCCGGACTCGAGCGGCCGGCGCTGCTCGCCCGCGAGCCCACCTGGGAGGGGCCCAGCTTCGGCTACGAGGCACTCAATCTTGTCGACGGCCGCCGGCCGGTCCAGCAGATACGGGACGAGCTCGCCCTGACCGTCGGCCCGGCGCCGGTCGAGGAGGTCGCCGCCTATCTCGCCGTTCTGGAGCGGCTCGGCGTGGTCCGGCGTTAGGAACGGCGATGGACAGCCTCGTTACCACCGAATGGCTCGAGGGGGAGTTGGGAGCGAGCGACCTCAGGGTGATCGACGCCACGCTCTTCCTGCCCGGCGAGCCTCGCGACGCCAGGGCGGAATATGAGGCGGAGCATATCCCGGGCGCGGTCTTCCTGGACCTGGAGGAAATGTCGGACAGCTCCAGTCCCGTGCCGCACATGGTGCCGCCCGAGCCCAAGTTCGCAAGCCGGATGGCCTCGCTTGGGCTTCGCGACGGGCAGCGCTTCGTGGTCTACGACAACAGCCCGCTTCATAGCTCCGCTCGCGCCTGGTGGATGTTGAAGAGCTTCGGCGCCCATTATGTCGCGATCCTGGACGGGGGTCTCCAGAAATGGAAAGCGGAGGGACGGGCGCTTGAGAGCGGCCCGCCTCAGATCCGCCATGGCCATTTCAGCCCGAGGTTCGACTCCGGCGCCGTGGTCGACAAGGCGACGGTGACCGGGCTCATCGGGGACGGCCGTCATGAGATCGTCGACGCGCGCGGCCCCGGCCGTTTCACGGGCGAGGAAGCGGAGCCTCGGCCGGGAATGGCTTCCGGACACATTCCAGGGTCGAAGAACCTCCCCCAGGGCCGGCTGTTCGAGCCGGACAACAGCTGGAAGCGTCGGGACTCGCTCCGTTCCGCGTTCGAGGAGGCCGGCGTGGACCTCGCGAGGCCGCTGATCGGAACCTGCGGGTCCGGGGTGACGGCCTGCGTCCTGCTCTTCGGCGCTCACCTCCTCGGCAAGGAGGACGTCCGCCTATACGACGGCAGCTGGTCCGAATGGGGCGCCGATGCTTCCACTCCGAAAGCGACGGGGCCGGCGTGAAGGGCCGGCGGACCGACACCGGGCTCGTCCATGGCGGCCGCCGCAAGGAATGGCGCGGCCGGTTGGTCAACCCTCCCGTCCATCGCGGCTCGACCCTCCTCTTCGACAGCGTCGCCGAAATGCGCGCCGCGACCCCCGAACTCGGCAAGGCCTATTACGGCCTGCATGGCACTCCGACCCATTGGGCGCTCGCCGAGGCCCTGACGCAGCTCGAGCCGGGCGCGGCCGGGACGACCCTCCATACCAACGGCCTTTCGGCTGTGACGGCGGCCCTTCTGTCGGTGCTTTCGGCCGGCGACGAGCTGCTGATGGCGGACAGCGTCTACGGCCCGACCCGGCGCTTCTGCGACGTCTTCCTCAAGCGCTACGGAGTGACGACGCGCTATTACGACCCGCTCGTCGGGGCCGGCATATCGGAGCTGATCGGCGATCGCACCAGGGCCGTCTTCCTCGAAAGCCCGGGTTCGCTGACCATGGAGGTCCAGGACGTGCCGGCAATCTGCGGCGCCGCGAAGGCGAGGGGGGTGGTCACGCTCCTCGACAACACCTGGGCGACTCCGCTCTTCTTCCCGGCGCTCGCCTCGGGGGTCGATCTCTCGATCCTCGCCGGCACGAAATATGTCGGCGGTCATTCGGACGTCATGCTCGGGTCGGTGACCGCCACGGCCGAATATTATCCGAAGCTCGAGCGGACGAGCTGGGACCTCGGCCAGGCGATCGGCCCCGACGACGCCTGGCTGGCCTCGCGGGGCCTCCGGACGATGGGCGTGCGTCTTCGCCAGCACGAGGCGAGCGCGCTCAGGATCGCCCGCTGGCTGAAGGAGCAGCCGCAGGTCCAGGCAGTCCTTCATCCGGCGCTTGCCGACTGTCCCGGCCATGAATATTGGGCCCGCGATTTCAGGGGCTCCTCCGGCCTCTTCTCGTTCGTCCTCAAGGGCGGCGGGGACAGGGAGCGGATCCGGTTCATCGAGGCGCTCGAGCTGTTCGGCATCGGCTACAGCTGGGGCGGCTATGAAAGCCTCGTCATCCCCGTCGACCCGGAGCCGCTCCGAACCGCCACTCGCTGGCCGGCCGACGGACCCCTCGTCCGGCTTCAGATCGGCCTCGAGGACCCAGACGACCTGATCGAGGACCTGGCGGTCGGCCTCGAGCGCTGGCGAGGTGCGCAGTGAGAGGCCTGTTCGAGCGCTTCGGGGTAACCTGGCCGACCTACGCCGACTGGATCGCGGCGGCCATCGCCCTCGCCCTCGTCGCCGCGGCCTGGGGCCTCGCGTGGCTCGCCGGCCGCTGGCTCGGCCCTCGGGTCGCTGCTTTCTGGGAGCATCGTGCCGGCGGCCGTGGCGAGGCCTTGGCGAGCCGGATGTGCGACCTCACCCGCTATCTGGCGGGTGCCCTCGTCGTGGCGCTAGTCCTCAATGCAGACGCCTGGCGCCCGCTCGGAGCGATCGTGCTCGGGGTCGCACTCGCCGCCTGGGCGGCGATGCTTGTCTCCGGCCTCGTTCGCGGACTCCAGATGCCGCGCTGGATCGCGGCCCTGCTCGCCGCCGTGACCTTCTTCGCCCTGCTCGCCCGGGCCGTGGGCGGGCTGAAGCCGATCACCGACACCCTGAACCGGGTCGGCTTCACCGCGGGCGAGACTCGGATATCGCTTCTCACCGTGCTTCAGGTGCTGGTCACCCTGGTCGCGCTCTACGCCGTCGTGAAGTTGCTCAACCGGATCGTCGGCCACTCGATCCACCGCGCCACCGGCCTCGACGCGACCCAGCAGCTGCTCGGCCAGAAGCTTGCCAGCGTCGCCATCCTGATCGCCGCCTTCTTCATCGGAATCGACCTGCTCGGAATCGACCTGACCGCGCTCGCGGTCTTCTCGGGCGCCTTCGGTCTCGCCGTCGGTTTCGGGCTTCAGAAGACGTTCGGGAACCTCATCGCCGGGATCATCCTGCTCATGGACCGCTCGATCAAGCCGGGCGACGTCATCGTCGTCGGCGAGAGCTTCGGCAACGTCACCAAGATCGGCGTTCGCGCCGTCTCGATCGTCACCCGGGACGGCAAGGAGCATCTGATCCCGAACGAGAATCTGATGACCCAGGAGGTCGAGAACTGGTCTTATTCGAGCCGCGACGTGCGCGTGCACATCCCCGTGGGCGTCGCCTACGATTGCGATTTGCCGCTGGCCCAGAAGCTGATGATCCAAGCGGCGACCGAGGCTCGGCGGGTGATGAAGAACCGGCCGCCCAAGGTCTGGCTCGTCGCCTTCGGCGAGAGCAGCGTCGATCACGAGATACTGGTGTGGATCAGCGATCCCGAGCAGGGCGTGGGCAGCGTCCGCTCGGAGATTTTGAACCGGGTGTGGGAGCTGTTCCGGGAGAACAAGATCGACCTTCCCTTCCCGCAGAGGGACCTGCACATCAAGGACTGGCCGGGGATGCCCGGGGCCGACCGATAGGCCTCGTCCTTGCGAGGAGCGGAGCGACGCGCAATCCAGCTACCGCGGCTGGGCAGCCGCAGCTCCGGATTGCTTCGCTATGCTCGCAATGAGGGCTGGGGCAGCCTCCGGCCGAGCTCGGCGAGCCCCTTCTCGAGCTCCTCGGCGAGCCGCTCGGCGGCGGCCCGCACCGGCATTCCCGCGTCATCGAGCTTGAGCAGGGCGCCGACCCCGGCCGCGGCCCAGCGGGCAGTCTCTGCGGCAAGATTGTCGAACCTTTTCTGGTCGATCGGCAGGGCGCGGGCGTAAGCGGCGCTGATCCGGGCGGCTTCGTCGAGCAGCTCGTCCTTCGGCGAGAGCGCGGCCCGCCCCGCCATCTCCTCGACCAAAGCGAGCACCTGGCGGAGCTGCGCGATCTGGGCGCCGGCGTCGGCGAGGCCCGGGGCGTAGAAAGGCGGCTGCTGCTGCGTCATGCGCGGCAGGATAAGGGGACGAGGCTAAGGAAGGGTTAGCCTTGACAGTCGCCCCAGCGAAGGCTGGGGGCCCGCCGGTTGAAGATCGCCGGTGCCCTTCGCTCGCTGCGACGAGGCTTATTGAGGAGTCGTCACCGTTGCGTCGCGGCCGGCGCCCGAGGGGGCGGCGACGATTGCCTGGGTGACGGCGCCCTTGTCGACGACGTTCGTGTTCGGGTCGCCGGCGACGGAGCGGGCGCCGAGGGCGACGCGGTCGCTTCCGGCGGAGTTGAGCATCGAGCGCTCGCTCTGGCTGCGCGGCGCGGGGCCGCCGAACAGGGCTTCGAGCGCCTGAGTGCGGGCATCGGTCCCGACCGGAGTCGGCTCGCCGGTCTTCGGCGGGGTGAGTGCATAATCGGGCGGAATCACCAGGGGCTGGTTGCGAGTGACCGCGAACTCGTCGGGCCGCTCCCGGCCGGCGATGCCACCGCTGCCGCAACCCGCGAGCAGCAGTGTGGCCGCGCAGGCGCCAAGGCCCAGCTTCACGATACGCATAGTCACTTTTCCTCCTCGGGAACCTTCCGTTCGCGCGTCAGCAGCGCCCGGACCAGCAATAGCAGGACGCCGATGGTAATGGCAGCGTCGCCCACGTTAAAGACCAAAAAGGGGTGGATGTCGCCGAAATGCAGGTCGGCATAGTCGACGACGTAGCCCAGCCGCACCCGGTCGAGGATGTTGCCCAGCGCTCCGCCCAGCACCAGGCCCAGCGCGACGGCGTCGTCGCGGCGCTTCTCCCGCCACATCCAGAAGGTGACGAAGGCGGCGATCGCGCAGGTCAGGGCGACGAGCAGCCAGCGGCCCATTTCGCTTCCCGCGTTGAGAAGCCCCATCGAGACTCCGGTATTCTTCAGCCAGCGCAGAGTGAAGAAGTCCACCACCTCGATGGTCAGACGGTGCGGCAGCTGGAGCGGGTAGGTCACCACCCATTTCACCGCCTGGTCGACCAGGAAGATCAGGACCGCGACCGAGAGGCCGATCCTCCGGTTTCTCCTCGTCCGCTCGGTATCTCGGGACAGATCAGCCATTCAACACCCCCTCGCAGCGGGCGCACAGGCCCCCTTCCTCGCCGACTTCCGGAAGCAGCCGCCAGCAGCGGCCGCATTTCAGGAAATCGGACTTGGTGACTTCGATCGTCTCGCTCCGCGCCTGGGCGACCTCGGAGACGATGTAGATTTCCGCCAGCTCGGGAAGGTCCGTATCGAGCAGGTCGATCTGGCTGTCCGGATAGAGGATCTTCGCCTCGAGGCTGGAGCCGATGACCTTCTCCCGCCGGAGCGGCTCGATGCTCTCGGTGACGTTCTCCCGGGTGGCTCGGATCAGCGCCCATTTCGCGGCGAGGGTCTCGTCTCTCCAGCCGGAGTCGATCTCGGGCCATTCAAGCAGGTGTACCGAGCCGCCTTCATCGGGATAGCGGGTCTGCCAAACTTCCTCGGTGGTGAAGCAAAGGACGGGCGCCATCCAGCGCACGAGGGCATGGAACACCGTGTCGAGCACAGTCCGGCAGGCGCGGCGCTTCGGGGAGGAGGCCGCGTCGCAATAGAGGCTGTCCTTGCGGATATCGAAGAAGAAGGCCGAAAGATCGTCGTTGGCGAAGTTCGAAATGAGCCGCACGTAGCGGTTGAACTCGAAGCCCTCGGTCGCCTCCCTGAGCTCGGCGTCGAGTTCGGCCAGCCGGTGGAGCACCCAGCGCTCGAGCTCGGGCATCTGCGCGGCCGGCACCCGCTCCGCCTCGTCGAAGCCGGCGAGCGCTCCGAGAAGGTAGCGGAAGGTGTTCCTCAGCTTCCTGTACGCGTCGGTGGTGGTGGCGAGCACCTCCTTGCCGATGCGCACGTCCTCGAAATAGTCGGTCGAGGCCGTCCACAGCCGAAGGATGTCGGCGCCGCTCTCCTTGAGGACGGCGAGCGGGTCGATCGTGTTGCCGAGGCTCTTCGACATCTTGCGCATGTTCTGGTCGAGCGCGAAGCCGTGGGTCAGAACGGCCCCGAAGGGCGCCCGGCCGCGGGTCCCGCAGCTTTCCATCAGCGACGACTGGAACCAGCCGCGATGCTGGTCGGAGCCTTCGACATAGAGGTCGGCGCGCACCCCCTCGCCATAGCGCGCCTCGACGACGTAGCTGTGGGTCGAGCCGCTGTCGAACCAGACGTCGAGGATGTCGGTGACCGGCTCGTAATCGTCGAGGCTGTAGCCGTTGCCGAGCAGGGCCTGGTGGTCGGCCCCGAACCAGGCGTCGGCGCCGCCCTCGTGGAAGGCCCTGATGATCCGCGAATTGACCACCGCGTCCTTGAGATACTCGCCCGTCTTGCGGTGCACGTAGAGCGCGATCGGCACCCCCCAGGCGCGCTGGCGGCTGATCACCCAGTCCGGCCGCCCCTCGACCATGGCGCGAATGCGGTTCTTCGACTTTTCGGGCACCCAGCGGGTCTCGTCGATCGCGGCGAGGGCGGTCGCTCTTAGCCCCTCTCCCTGCAGGGGAGAGGGAAAGGCCGCGTCAGCGGCCGAGGGTGAGGGGCTGCCCACGCCCTCACCCTGGCGGGCTTCGCCCCCCTGTCCCTCTCCCCTGGAGGGAGAGGGAGCTTTGTCCATCGGGATGAACCACTGGGGGGTGCAGCGGAAGATGATCTTCGCCTTGGAGCGCCAGCTGTGCGGATAGCTGTGCCGGAAGTCCTGCGAGGCGGCGAGCAGGCCGCCGGCCTCGCGAAGGCCGGTGCAGATCGGTCCGTCCGGCGCGTTGAACCTGGCGTTGATGACGGAGCCGAGGCCGCCCAGCCACTCCCAGTCGCTGCGGTAGAAGCCGGCATCGTCGACCGCGAAGACCGGATCGATCCCGTTCGCCTTGCACAGCAGGAAATCGTCCTCGCCATGGTCCGGCGCCATGTGGACGAGGCCGGTGCCCTGCTCGGTGGTGACGAAATCGCCGGGAAGGAAGGGGCGGGGACGGGCGAAGAAGCCGCCGAGCGCGTGCATCGGGTGACGGGCGATCGTGCCGGCCAGCTCGGAGCCTTTAACCTTGGGACCCTTGCCGCCGTGGCCAATTTCTCGAGTTAAAAGTGGAATGATACCCATCAACTCAGGATCGCCGATGTTAACACGGCGTTGCCCGAATTTGATCCATCCGCTTTCGCGCGCAGCTTTCTGCAACCGCTGCTGGAATTCGTCCTTTAGCTGCTCAGCAATGAGCACTCTCACCCCTGTGAGCGGATATGCCTTTGCGAGTTGTTCGAGAGCTTCTGGACGCCCTCCTGCGACAATCTCATATAGTTGGTATTCTACGTCCGGCCCAAAGGCGATCGCTTGGTTCACCGGGATCGTCCAGGGCGTGGTCGTCCAGATCACCGCGTAAGCGCCGACCAGCTCCGGTGCCGCGCTCTCGATGATCTCGAACGCCACGTCGATCTGTGTCGAAACGATCTCCTCATACTCGACCTCCGCCTCCGCCAGCGCGGTCTTCTCGACAGGGGACCACATCACCGGCTTGGCGCCGCGATAGAGCTGGCCGCTCTCCGCGAACTTCAAAAGCTCCTCGACGATCTTGGCCTCGGCCTCGAACTTCATGGTAAGGTAGGGATCGTCCCACTCGCCCATCACGCCGAGGCGCTGAAACTGCTCGGACTGGATGGCGACCCACTTTTCCGCATAGGCCCGGCATTCGGCGCGGAACTCCTTGGGCGGCACCTCGTCCTTGTCGAGCTTCTTCTTGCGGTACTGCTCCTCGATCTTCCACTCGATCGGGAGGCCGTGGCAGTCCCAGCCGGGCACGTAGGGCGCGTCCTTGCCGAGCAGCGATTGGGAGCGCACCACCATGTCCTTGAGGATCTTGTTCATGGCGTGACCCATGTGGATGTCGCCATTGGCGTAGGGCGGGCCGTCGTGGAGGATGAAGCGCTCGCGCCCCGCGCGCGCCTCGCGAAGACGTTTGTACAGGCCCATCTCCGCCCAGCGCGCCAGGATCGCGGGCTCCTTGCCCGCGAGGCCCGCCTTCATCGGGAAGTCGGTCCTGGGAAGGAAGACAGTGTCGCGGTAATCGGGTTTTTCGGACATTGGCGGGGGATTAGCCGGGAAGGCGGGCAATGGGAACCTCTCGTCGTCCCGGCGAAGGCTGGGACCCCGGCGGGGAAGCCCGCCGGCACTTTTCACCCCCTGGGCCCCTAGCCTTCGCTGGGGCGACGCTAATTCTCCAGCGCCCTTCCCACATTGTAGAAATCCTCGATCCACAGATAGCCGCGGAAATCGCGCGGGACCTTGTCGAGTTGCTCGGGGCGTTCAATCCCGGCGATCTCGCCCTTCTCGTACGGGCCCATCAGGATCACCCTGGTGCCGACGCTCTCCATCCGGGCGATGAAGCGCTTGGGCCAGCCCCAGATTGCCCACTGATAGTTCAAGGGCACTGCGACCGTTGTGTTGTGGCAGCTTTCTGGAATGTAGCTCGTCCAGCCGAATTTCACGTAATCGGTAAGGCACGCCTTCATCTCACCCTTCCAGAAGGTCCAGGCGCCGGGGACGAGCTGCTTCATCCGCCGCGTCACTGCCGGGTGTCCGTAGAACGCGAACTTGCCGTCAATCTCCACTCCGGCGCGGCGGAAGGCGGCGACGAGGGCGTCGGCGTCTCCGGGGTCCTTGCTTTTGAAGTTGAAGAAAAGCCGCATCTTCGGAGTTTCGCGAAGCGCTTCCTCGACGGTGGGCATGCCGCCGACGCCCTTCCCGCGCAGGGGGAAGGTCTTGCCGCCGTCGGCCGTGTAGCCGTAGCCGACGTCGAGCTTCTTCAGGTCGGCCAGCGTATGCCCTCGGACCGGTCCTTTGCCCTCGGTCCGGCAATCCAGGGTCCAGTCGTGGAACACGACCGTCTGGCCGTCGCTCGTCGGATGAACGTCGAGCTCGATCGCGTCCGCGCCGAAGTGCCGCGCATTGGACATGGAGCGCAGGGTGTTCTCGATGAAATCGTGCTCCGGAGGCCGGATGCGGGTCGCCGTGCAGGTGTCGCGGCCGACCCCGGCGCGGTCGAATTGCTGGGCGAGGCCGCGATGGGCGACCAGCACCAGCGGCTTCTGGGACCGCGCCGCGATCCAGGACGCGTTGATCAATGAGACGGTGACGGCGAAGGCGGCCACCGCGGTCCCGGCCCACTGCCACAGCTTCATGCGGCAAGCCTCCGGCGGGCCTCGTCGCAGTCCGCGGCCATTTGCGCGGCCAGCGAGTCGAGGCTGTCGAATTTCGCCTCGGGCCGAAGGAAGTCGATCATTTCGATCTCCAGCTTCTGGCCATAGAGGTCGCCGCTGAAATCGAAGAAATAAGGCTCGAGAAGCTCCTTGGGCGGCTCGAACGTCGGACGAACGCCGAGATTGGCCGCGCCGTCGAGAACGGCACCGTCGGCCAGCCGTCCCCTCACCGCGTAAATGCCGAAGCGCGGCCGCAAATAAGGGCCGAGAGCGATATTGGCGGTGGGATAGCCGATCTCGCGCCCTCTCTTGTCGCCATGCTCGACGATTCCCTCGATCGCGAACGGCCGCGTGAGCAGCCGCGCCGCCGTTGCGCAGTCGCCTGCCTCCAGCGCGTCGCGAATCCGGCTCGAGGAGACCGCCCCCCCCTCGTCGGCCACCGGAGCCACCGAATCCACCGAGAAGCCGAGCCGGGATCCGGCCTCGGCAAGCACTCCGACATTGCCGCCGCGGCGGCGGCCGAAGGTGAAGTCCTCGCCGGTGACGACACCGGCCGCGCCGATCAGCTCGAGCAGGTTGTTCGAGATGAACTCCGCCGCCGGCGTCGACGCCAATTCGTCGCCGAAGCGGAAGACCATCATCGCGTCCGCCCCGGCGGCAGCGAACAGCCGCTGGCGCTGGTCGAGGCTGGTCAGCCGGAAGGGGGGAGCCTCCGGCCTGAAATAGCGGACCGGATGGGGATCGAAGGTGGCGACCAGCACGGGCCGCCCCTCGGCCCGGCCACGCTCCACGGCGCGGCCCACCACCGCCTGGTGGCCTATGTGAAATCCGTCGAAATTGCCGAGCGCGACGATGCCCCCGCGAAGCGCCTGCGGTACCGCCGAGCCGCCGTCCAGCCGCTCCATGGCGGGCGGTATAGGAGCGGGGGAGGGGGCCGTAAACTGCCTCCCCATCGAAGCTGGGA
>DASVPM010000340.1:0-19845 GCA_036382815.1 Allosphingosinicella sp. | reverse complement strand
AGCGCGCCGAGATGGTCGAGCGCGCCATCGCCGAAGTGCTCGAGGGCCGGGCGGAGAACGACCCGTTCAACCAATTGCTCGTCGCCGCCGCGCTCGCGCCGCGCGACGTCGTCCTGTTCCGCGCATGGTTCCGCTACCTGCGTCAGGTCGGCCTGTCCTATTCGATGGTGACCGTGGTCGAGGCCCTACGCCGCGCCCCGGGGGTCGCTCACGGCCTCATCGCCCTGTTCGACGCGCTCCACGATCCCAGGCACGAAGGCCCGCGCGAGCCGTCGATCGAGGCGGCGCATCGGGCGATCCGCGACGGCCTTTCCCAGGTCGCGGCGATCGACGAAGACCGGATTCTGAGGCTCCTCCACGGAGTCGTCGCCGCCACGCTTCGAACCAACGCCTTCACGCCCGCGGGCCGCGAGGCGCTCGCCTTCAAGCTCGACAGCGCGAAGGTGCCGAACCTTCCCCAGCCGCTGCCCTGGCGCGAGATCTGGGTCTATTCCCCCCGCGTCGAGGGCATCCACCTTCGCGGCGGCCCGATCGCGCGCGGCGGCCTTCGCTGGTCCGACCGTCGTGACGATTTCCGGACCGAGATCCTCGGCCTGATGAAGGCGCAGCTGGTCAAGAACGCGGTCATCGTCCCGACCGGAGCCAAAGGCGGCTTCTATCCCAAGCAGCTGCCGCCGACGTCGGACCGCGACGCCTGGCTCGCGGAAGGGACGGAGAGCTACCGGATATTCATGCGCTCGCTGCTGTCCGTCACGGATAATATCGTCGGCAACAAGATCGTTCATCCGGAGGGCGTCGTCGTGCTCGACGGCGACGATCCCTATTTCGTCGTCGCCGCCGACAAGGGCACCGCGACATTCTCCGACATCGCCAACGCGATCGCGATCGAACGCGGCTTCTGGCTCGGCGACGCCTTCGCCAGCGGCGGAAGCTACGGCTACGATCACAAGGCGATGGGGATCACCGCCAAGGGCGCCTGGATCTCCGTCCAGCGTCACTTCCGCGAGATCGGCATCGACGTCCAGTCGGAGCCGATCCGAGTCGCCGGAGTCGGCGACATGTCGGGCGACGTGTTCGGCAACGGGATGCTGTTGTCGAAGGCGATCAAGCTCGTCGCCGCGTTCGACCACCGCCACATCTTCCTCGATCCGGATCCCGATCCGGCCTCGAGCTGGAACGAGCGCAACCGGCTGTTCAACCTGCCGCGCTCGAGCTGGGACGATTACGACCGCAAATTGATCTCCAAAGGCGGCGGCATCTTCCCGCGCGCGCAAAAGTCGATCCCGCTGTCGCCCGAGATCCGCGCCCTGCTCGGGCTCGAGGCCGAGGAGACGGATCCCGCGACCCTGCTGACCGCCATTCTCTCGGCGCCGGTCGACCTGCTCTGGTTCGGCGGCATCGGCACCTACATCAAGGGGAAAAGCGAGAGCAACGCCGAGGTCGGCGACCCCGGCAACGACGCCATCCGCGTCAACGGCGCGGAGCTCCGCGCCAAGGCGCTCGGCGAGGGCGCCAATCTCGCCATCACGCAGGCCGGCCGGATCGAGTTCGCCGCGCTCGGCGGGCGGATCAACACCGACTTCATCGACAATTCGGCCGGCGTCGACTGCTCGGACAACGAGGTCAATATCAAGATCCCGCTCAATCGGGAGATGATCGAAGGCCGCCTCAGCCTCGAGGACCGCAACGCCCTGCTCGTCGAGATGACCGACGAGGTCGCCGAGATCGTGCTCGAGGACAATCGGCTCCAGACCCTGGCGTTGTCGATCGCCGAGCGGAGCGGCGCCGCCGGCCTTCCGCCTCTCCTCCGGGCGATGGAGATGCTCGAGGAAAGCGGCCGGCTCAATCGCGCCGTCGAAGGTCTCGAGTCCAATGAGGAGCTGATGCGCCGCGCGCAGGAGAATCACGGCCTCACCCGGCCCGAACTCGCCATCCTTCTCTCGACCTCGAAGATGGCGCTCCAGGCGGCGCTCGAATCCGGCAAGATCACGGAGGATCCCACGCTCACCCCGGAGCTGTGCGGGGCCTTTCCGAAGACCATGCGCGCCCGCCACGGCGACGCGATCCTCCAGCACCGGCTCCGGCGCGAGATCATCGCCACCAAGATCGCCAACCGTCTCGTCAACCGTCTCGGGATCACCGCGCCCTTCGCCCTGGCGGAAGAGGAAGGCGCCTCGTTCGGCCAGGTCGCCGCCGCCTTCGTCGCGGCCGAGCGCCTGTTCGGAATGCAGGTCTTTTGGGAGCGGCTAGACACCGCCGACCTGCCCGAGCAGCTCCGACTCGAACTCTTCGACCAGGCCAGCCAGGCGCTGCAGCTGCACATGGCCGACATCCTTCGCAACACCTCGGCGACGACCAAGCTCGCCGAGATGGTCGACAATCTCGCGCCCGGCCTCGACGCGCTGGACGATGCGGTCGAGGGGCTGCTCCGCCGCGAGGTGGCGAGCGAGGCGGGCGAGCGCCGTCAGCGCCTCGTCGATCTCGGAGCGCCCGACGACATCGCGCGCAAAATCGTCCGGCTGTTCGAACTGAACGGCGCCGTCGGGATCGCCGCCCTGGGCAAGCGCATGGGAGTCGACGTGATCGGCCTCACCAACGCCTATACCCGTCTCGGCGAGGCGCTCGGCCTCGACTGGGCGCAGGGGGCCGCCAACCAGTTCCGGGCGAGCGACCAGTGGGAGCGCCTGCTGACCGCGGGCCTCGCGCGGGATTTCGAGCAGCTGCGTCTCGATTTCCTGCACAGGAAGCGCGGAAGCGAGCCCACCGAGGCCGTCGACCAGTGGGTCGCCGCGCAGGGCCCGCGCATCGAACAGTTCCGCCGGGTGGTGGAGCGGGTCCGCAACGCGCCGGTGACGACCGCGCCCATGCTGGCCCAGATCGCGACGCAGGCGAGGGTGCTGCTGGGCAGGTAGCTCCTCTCCTTTCAGGGAGGGGAGTTCCGGCGCTCGAACAGCCAGACCCTGATCGCGCTACCGAGATTGGGCGGGTCGCGCGTCTGTATGCGCTTCGCATCGATTCGCGCGACGAGGGCGCTCAGCGGAACGTCTTCCGCCTCCGCCGCCGCCTTCAGCGCCTCCCAGAACGCCGGCTCCAGGCTGATCGATGTCGCGTGCCCCGCGATCATGACCGATCGTTTGATCGGGCCCACCATCGCCCCTCCGTCATGCCAGCGAAGGCTGGCATCCATGCCGATTCAGAGCCGCACCAACGCCCAATGGACCCCAGCCTTCGCTGGGGTGACGCATTGGAGGCGAGGGCTCAATACATGTGCTGCCCGCCGTCGATGCTGAGCGTCGAGCCCGTGATGAATCCGCCGTCGTCGGAACACAGGAACAGCACGCCGCGGGCAATCTCTTCGGCTTTGCCGAGCCTTCCGACCGGGATCCTGGCGACGATCTTGGCGAGCACGTCCTCCGGCACCGCGGCCACCATCTCGGTGTCGATATAGCCGGGCGCGATCGCGTTGACCGTCACCCCGCCGCGGGCGCCTTCCTGCGCCAGAGCCTTGGTGAAGCCGTGTATTCCGGATTTGGCCGCGGCGTAATTGACCTGGCCGTATTGCCCCGCCTGGCCGTTGATCGAGCCGATGTTGACGATGCGGCCGAACTTGCGCGACTGCATCCCTTCGAACACCGCCTTGGCCATGTTGAAGCAGCCGCCGAGATTGACGTCGATCACCTCGTCCCAGGCCTGGCGGGTCATGCGCTTCATCGTCCCGTCGCGGGTAATCCCGGCATTGTTGACGAGCACGTCGACCGGGCCGAGCTCGCTCTCCACCTGTTGGACTCCGGCCTGGCAGGCGTCGAAGTCGCCGACGTCCCATTTATAGGCCTTGATCCCGGTCCGTGTCGTGAACTCGCGCGCCTTCTCGTCATTGCCGGCATAATTGGCGGCGACCGTCACGCCCTGGTCGCGAAGGGCAATGCTGATCGCCTCGCCAATGCCTCGGGTGCCGCCGGTGACGATCGCAACGCGTGCCATGTTTCTCTCCTGGTGGTTTCTTGTTGTGCGCGGCCCTTACGGAACGCTCCCCCAACCTTCAAGCTCGCGGCCCAAAATGCTGCGCAGCATTTCCAGCCCGGCGGGGCTGTCGTTGAGGCAGGGCAGGTAGGCGAAATCCGTCCCTCCCGCGGCGAGGAAAGAATCGCGTCCGCGAATCGCCAGCTCCTCCAGTGTCTCCAGGCAATCGGCGGCGAAGCCGGGGGCGAAGATCGCCACTTTCGCGACTCCCTTCGAAGGCAGAGCCGCCAGCGTCGAATCGGTCGCGGGCTCCAGCCACTTCGCGCGGCCGAAGCGCGACTGGAAGGCGACGAGCAGCTGGCGCCCGGACGCCTCGCTCAGCAGCCGAGCCGTCTTCCGGCAATGGCAATGATAGGGATCGCCCAGCTCGAGCGTTCGCTGCGGCATGCCGTGGAAGCTGGCGAGAACGGCCTGCGGTTCGAAGTCCAGACTTGCCAGGCCTTCCTCCAGCCGAGCCTTCAGCGCCGCGATATAGGCCGGGTCGTCGTGATAGGCGGGAAGCGTGCGGACCGCCGGCTGCCAGCGCAGCCGCCGCAAATGGGCAAAGGCTTCGTCATTGGCGGTCGCCGTCGTCGCCGCGCAATATTGCGGGTAGAGCGGGGCGATGAGGATCCGCTCGCACCCCGCCGCCTTGAGGGCATCGATCCTGGCGGAAATCGCGGGCTGCCCGTAGCGCATCGCATGATCGACGATGACCTCCTCGCCGAAGGCGCCTTGCAGCGCCTTGGACTGCCGCGCCGTGATCGCGGCGAGCGGCGACCCTTCGTCGGTCCATACCTGGCTGTAGGCGTGCGCGGATTTCTTCGGCCGGCTCCTGAGGATGACGCCGCGCAGGATCGGCTGCCAGACGAGCTGCGGGATTTCGATCACGCGCGGGTCGGAAAGGAACTCCTTCAGGTAGAGCCGGACGGACCCCGGTTCGGGCTTGTTCGGCGTTCCGAGGTTGATCAGAAGCACGCCTATCTTGCGCGTCGGTACCGGCGGATGATCGGGGGGCGGCTTCATCCGCCCACCCGCAGCGGCAGCGACCGCAGCCGCCGGCCGGTCAAGGCGTGAAGCGCGTTGGCGATGGCCGGCGCCGCGACCGGAACGCCCAATTCGGTCGCCCCCCCCGATTCCTCGTCGCTCTCGAGCAACTCGACCGTGACCTCAGGTGAGGCGGCGAACGGCGGGAATCCGAAATGACCGAAGCCGCGTGCGTCGGGCCGTCCGTCTTCGAAGCCGATCGCACTTCCCGTGGCGGCGGCGATCCCGAAGATCAGCCCGCCCTCGACCTGCTGGCGGACGAGGTCCGGATTGACGATCCGCCCGCAATCGACAGCGCACACCGCCCTCAGCACCCGCACGTCCTGGGCCGCCGTCACCTCGACCTCGACCACCACCGCGATATGGCTTCCGAAGGCGCTGTGGCACGCGATCCCCATCGCGCTTCCGGGCACGCCTCCGTCCCAGCCGCCCAGGGTCGCGGCCGTCGTCAGGCATCGCGCCAGCCGCGGATTGTCTCCGAGCATCTGCATCCGGAAGGATAAGGGCTCGACCGCCGAAATCCGAGCCAGTTCGTCCATGAAGCTTTCGGTGAAGAAGATCGTGTAGCTCTGCGCGCCCGAGCGCCAGCCGCCCACCCGGATCCCGGTTTCGGCGGGCAGATAGTCCACCGCCACCGCCGGGATGGCGTAGGGCGGCACCGCTCCCGCGACCGGATCGCCGATCGCCGCCATCGCGGCTCCGCCTCCCCGCAACCGCGCCTGGAGTTGCGCGCCGGTGTCCGGCGCCGCGATCCTCGCCTGCCAGCCAAGGACGATCCCGCCGGTGTCAAGGCGAGCCAGCAATTGCGCCCGGGCCGGCGCCCGGAAGCCGTCTTGGACGGTCTCCTCCAGCCTGGACCAGCTGAGCTGCACCGGCCGTTTCACGCGCATCGCAAGCATCGCCGCCTGCTCGATCGCCCTCGTCTCGAGCTTGCGCCCGTAGCCGCCGCCGGCGAGGGTCGGGTAGATCGTCACCTGCGCCTCGCCCAGCCCCGCCACCCGCGCAGCCGCCGCCCGGGCCAATCCCGGCGCCTGGGTCGGTGCCCAGATCTCGAGCCGGTCGCCGCCGGTCCGCGCCGTCGCGGTCAGGGTCTCGAGCGGCGCATTGGGGGCCGGCCCGGCGCGATAATGGCCGCGAAGCACGCTGCCGCCCTCGAAGGCGTCGGCGAGGTCGCCCCGGCTGTAGACGCGGCGGCCTTCGTCCCGCTCCAGCGCACCGGTCAGGGCCGAATCGATGCTCTCGCTCGAAACCGGCGGATGCGGTACCTCCCACACGGGCTCCAGCGCCTCGACGCCTTTGTCCGCCCCCCACCAGTTGGTGGCGACGCAGGCGACCCACCCCGGGGCGTCCACCGCTCCGAACACGCCCGGCACCCTCAGCCCCCGGTCCTTGTTCCAGCGGGCAAGGCGGCTGTCTTCGGTCGGTCCGGCGCGGACCGAGGCGTAGACCATATCCGGAAGCCGGATGTCGCCGGCGAAAGGCGCCGAGCCGTCGACCTTTGCGGGCAGATCGAGCCGGGGCAACGGCTGGCCCGCCAGGCGATTGTCGATTCCCGCGCGGATCGGAAGATGCTCGGGCAGCAGCTCGCCCGCCGCCGCCTCGACCAGCTCCGCGAAGCTCAGCTTGCGGCCGCCGTCGGTGACGAAGCCGGCGGCCGTGTCGAGAGTTTCCCACTCGACTCCCCAGCGCCCCGCAGCGGCCTTCATCAGCAGCGCCCGGGCCCCCGCTCCGGCTTCGCGCAGTGGCCGCTCGAAGGCGCGCACCGAGCTCGACCCCGCGGTCAGCATGCCGGCCTCGCCGGCCTCGAAATGTTGCGCGCGCCAGCGCCGTGCATCGGCGAGGAACGAGTCGCCGCCTGCGCCCTCGACGAGCAGCAGGTTGGCATAGAGGGGCCCGATCGGCGCCGGCTCCACCCCCACGGTGCGCCAGTCCGCGCCGAGCTCGTCGGCGAGGATCTGGGCCAGCGCGGTCCAGGTGCCCTGGCCCAGCTCCGCCTGCGGCACGGCCACCAGCACCCGACCGTCATTTCCGATCTTGAGGAACGCGTTGAAGGCATGCTCGCCGTCGCCGGCGCGAAGGTTATGCTCGTAGGATCGCGGCCAAAGCGCCCAGGCGACGACGAGCCCGGCCCCGGCGGCCCCGCTTATCAGCAGGGTCCGCCGGCTGATCCCGCTCGTCTCGCCGCCTCGCGCCATGAAGGCGCTGATAGAGGGGGAGGAAGGAAGGGGCTAGCCTCTCTAAATCCTCCCCTGCCTTTGCAGGGGAGGGGGACCATGCGGAGCATGGTGGAGGGGTCTTGCTGAGTCCGAAGAACCCCTCCACCGCGCTCCGCGCGGTCCCCCTCCCCGCGAAATCGCGGGGAGGAATTATGCCGCGTCGACCTCAGCCGAATATCTCTCCCGAAGCGTCTTCTTGTCGATCTTTCCGGTGCCGAGCTTGGGCAGGGGCTCGTGATGGACCCAGATATGTTGAGGGATCTTGTAGGACGCGATCCGGCCGTCGAGGAACGCCCTCAGCGCCTCCGCGTCGAAATCGCGATCGTCCTCGCAATAAAGGACGGCCGCGGGCACCTCGCCGAGCCGGTCGCACGGGACCCCGAATACCGAAGCCTCGGACACGGCTGGGTGAGAATAGATCGCCGCCTCCACCTCCTGGCAGCTGATATTCTCGCCGCCGCGGATGATGATGTCTTTCTTGCGGTCGACGATGAATAGGTAATCTTCCTCGTCGAGATAGCCGATGTCGCCGGTCTTCAGGTAGCCGTCGGCGGTGAACGCGGCTGCCGTGGAGGCAGGGTCGTTCCAATAGGCCCGGAAATTGGCGGCCGAGCGAATCCCGATCTCGCCGGTCTCTCCGGTGGGCAGATGCCGGTCGCCCTCGCCCAATATGGCGAGCTCGACCGTCGGCTTGTGCGGCCGCCCGGTCGAGGCGGGCTTGTCGGCGTAATTCTGCCAGAAATTGCCGCAGCCCACGGCATTGGTCTCGGTGAGGCCGTAGCCGAGGGCCGGCTGGGCGCCCCTGAAGCTTTCCTGGAGCCGCTTCACGTGGGCCACGGGCCTCGGCGCCCCGCCCGCGGCGATGTCGGTCAGCGACGAGAGGTCGAACTTCTCGCGGTCGGGATGCTGCATCAGCTCCAGGCTCATCGTGGGCACGCCGACGAAATAGGTGACCTTCTCGTCCTGGATCAGCCTAAGGGCCTCGCCCGCATCCCATTTCGCCATCAGCACCATGCCCCGGCCGATGACGAAGCTGTTCAAGAATACCGGCACTTCGCCGGTAACATGGAACAGTGGAACGTTGACCAGGGTGCGCGGCGGATTGGGCGGCCCGCGGCCCTCGCTCTCCATGATCCCGAGCAAGGCGAGAAGGCTCAGCGAATAGGTGTAGATCCCGGTGGTGACGGCGCGGTGGGTGGAGAGGGCGCCTTTGGCCACGCCCGTGGATCCGGAGGTGAAGAGGATGGTGGCGTCGTCCTCGGGCGCGACCGCGGGGAGATCCGCTTCGCCGCGGCCGAGCAGGGGCGCCAGCGCCTCGGCGATCGGCTTCTCGACCGCAAGCGTCACCCCGGCGACGGGCAGGCCCGTGGCCTCGAGCCGCTTCGCCCTCGGCGCGTCGCAGATGACGAGGCAAGGCTCGGTCAGCGCGAGACCGTGGCGAAGCTCGTCGGCCTGCCACCAGCCGTTCACCAGGGTCGCGATTCCGCCGGCCTTGAGCACCGCCATGTAGGCGACGATCCAGCTCGGGCAGTTGCGCATCGCGATGGCGACGCGGGCGCCCTTGCCGACTCCCCACCCGCCGGCCAGAGCCCGCGCCAGCCGGGTTGCCTGTTCGTTGAGCTCGGCGAAGGTGAGACGCTCGCCGTCGGCGATGACCGCCGTCGTCGCCCCGTGAAGCATGCAGAAGGCGTCGAACATTCCGGGCAGGGTCGGGGGCAGGTTGGCGATTATCTTGCGCCCTTCGGAATCCTCGGCGATCTGGATTCGTCCGCCGGGCGCGGTCACCTGCGCCAGCACCGCGTCGAACTTGCGGTCCAGCTCGCTCGGCATTCGACTCTCCCTTTCCGTTTCTGCTTCCCCCTCCTATTAGGGCCTGGAGCCGGAGGGGGAAGCCTTTGATCGATCCTTTACTGACAAGCCTGTCGATGGCGGCCGACGATTATGTCCGGTTCGAAAATCTCGGGCTGAGCAAGACGCTGTTCGACTGGCCCTTCCCGCTCCGCTGGTATTCGCTCGGTTATCTGGCCGGGATCCTGGTCGGCTGGTGGTATCTGATGAAGCTGGTCGACCGCCCCGGCGCTCCGATGGCCCGGCGCCACGCCGACGACATGGTCTTCTACGCCACATTGGGGATCATCCTCGGCGGCCGGCTCGGCTATGTGCTCTTCTACCGGCCGAAATTCTATTTCGAGGATCCGATTCAGATCCTGCGTCTGTGGGACGGCGGGATGTCGTTCCACGGCGGGGTCATCGGAACCACGCTCGGCATCCTGTGGATGGCGAGGAAGCACAAGCTCGACTGGCTAAGGGTCCACGATTACGTCGCCTGCTGCTCGCCCTTCGGAATTTTCTTCGTCCGCCTCGCCAATTTCGTCAACGGCGAACTCTGGGGCCGGCCCACCGACGTGCCCTGGGCGATCATCTTCCCGACCGGCGGGGAGGTCCCCCGGCACCCGAGCCAGCTCTACGAGGCCGGCCTCGAAGGCATCCTCCTCTTCATCGTCCTCTGGTTCCTGTTCTGGAAGACCGACGCCCGCTACCAGCCGGGCAAGCTCGTCGGCGCCTTCCTTCTCGTCTACGGCCTCAGCCGCTTCTCCCTGGAGTTCGTCCGCCAGCCCGACCAGGGGCTCGAGCATCTCTCCTGGGGCCTGACCATGGGCCAGACCCTGACTCTCCCGATGGTGCTCGGCGGCGCCTGGCTGATCGCGACCGCGAAGGGCCGCCGGCAACGGGTGGAATCGATCGCGGGCACGGAGAGCGTGGCTTAGGTGCGGGGTTGGGACGGTCCTTCGATACGCGTCTTCGCCAGGCTCAGCCGCTACTCAGGATGAGCGGAAAAGCTGTATTTGAATCGCTCATCCCGAGTAGGCATTGAGCGAAGTCGAAATGCCGTATCGAAGGACCCTCGCCGACCGCCTGCGCCGCCTCATCCAGGCCCAAGGCCCGATCCCGGTCTCCGACTATATGGCCCTCGCCAACGCTCATTATTACGCCACCCGGGACCCGCTCGGCGCGGCCGGCGACTTCGTCACGGCGCCCGAGATCAGCCAGATGTTCGGGGAGCTGGTCGGACTCGCTTTGGCCGACGTCTGGGCTCGGGCCGGCCGTCCCGAAGGAGTCCGCTTCGTCGAGCTCGGCCCCGGCCGGGGCACGCTCGCCGCCGACGCGCTTCGGACGATGCGCTCCGCCGGCCTCGAGCCGCACGTCCATCTCGTCGAGACCAGCCCGATCCTCCGGGCCGCCCAGGCGGAGCGGGTCCCGAACGCCGCCTGGCACGACGACCTCGCCGGTCTTCCGGAGGACGGCCCCATCCTCGCCGTCGCCAACGAATTCTTCGACGCGCTTCCGGTCCGCCAGCTGATCGCCGCCGACGGCTGGCGCGAGCGGCGAGTTACCCTGGACGGCGACCGGTTCGTGCCCGCCGCCGGCCCGCCGGTCCCCGCCGCAGCCGTCCCCGATCCCCTCCGGGCCGCTCCGCCCGGGACGATATTGGAGACCTCGCCGGCCTCGCTGGCTTATGCCCGCCGCCTCGCCGGCCGCATAAATATGCACGGCGGCGCGGCGCTCATCGTCGATTACGGCCATGATCGGCTCGGCGCGGGGGAAACCCTTCAGGCGGTGCGGATGCATGAATATGCAGATCCGTGGATGGAGCCCGGGGAGGCGGATCTCACCGCCCATGTCGATTTCGAGTCGCTCGGCCGAGCCGCCGCCGAGGGCGGCGCCCGGGTCCACGGTCCGGTCGCTCAGGGCGAGTGGCTGGCGAAGCTCGGCATCGACGCCCGGGCGCGGGCGCTCGCCGGCTCGGCGCCGGGCCGGTGCGCGGAAATAAACGCGGCGAGGGAGCGGCTCGTCTCGCCCGAGCAGATGGGCCGGCTGTTCCGGGCGATGGGCTTGTCGGCGCCCGGCTGGCCGGCTCCGGAGGGCTTTTCATGATCACCTATCGCGACCTCGGTCCGGACGACGCCGCCGCGCTCGCTGAGCTCCACCGGCGAAGCTTCGTCGAGACCTTCGCCCACCTCTACCGCCCCGAGGATCTCGAAACCTTTCTCGCGAAGCTCACCGAGGAGGGGTTCCGGGCCGAGCTGCTCGACGGAATGCACCAGATACGCTTCGCCGAGGCCGACGGGGAGCCGGTCGCCTTCGTCAAGCTCGGCCCGATCACCTTGCCCGTCGAGCCGGACCGTCCGGCGCTCGAGTTCCGCCAGCTCTACGTGCTCAGGGAATGGCAGGGAGCCGGGGTCGCCCAGGCGCTTTCGGAATGGGCGATCGACCAGGCGAGGCGCCGCGGCGCGGAGGAGCTCTACCTGTCGGTCTTCACCGAGAACCACCGCGCCAAGGCCTTCTACCGGCGCTACGGCTTCACTTATGTCGGCCCCTACAAGTTCATGGTCGGCGAGCAGGCGGACGAGGACGAGATATGGAAGCTGGAGCTGTAGACGTCCTTCGCAGCGCGGCGCTTGACGGAGTCGCGCACGGCTTCCTCGGACGCCGGGGCGGAGTCTCCGAAGGCGTATGCGCGGGCCTTAACGTCGGCCTGGGCTCGGCCGACGATCACGACGCGATCCGTGAAAACCGCCGCCGGGCGGTCGCCGCCGTGGCTCCGGGAGCGGCGCTGGTCACGCTCCACCAGGTCCATTCCGCCGACGCCGTCTACGTGATCGCGCCCTTCCCCGACGGAGCCCGGCCGAGGGCCGACGCGATGGTCGCGGACCGTCCCGGCCTCGTTCTCGGGATACTTACAGCCGATTGCGCGCCGGTGCTTCTCGCCGACCGCGAAGCGGGGGTGGCGGCTGCGGCCCATGCCGGCTGGAAGGGCGCGCTCGGCGGCGTGGTCGAGGCGGCGGTGGCGGAGATGGAGCGGCGCGGCGCGCACCGCGGCCGGATCGCCGCCGCCGTCGGACCGTGCATCGCCCGCAAATCCTACGAGGTCGACGACGGCTTCCTCCGCCGCTTCGCCGAGGCCGATCCGGAGGCGGAGCGCTTCTTCGCCCTCGGCCGCGAGGGGCATCACCAGTTCGACCTCGAAGGCTTCGTCCTCTCCCGCCTCGCCGCGAGCGGACTGACCCGCATCGAGGCGCTCGGCGAGGACACCTATTCCCAGCCGGATCGCTTCTTCAGCTTCCGGAGGGCGACGCATAAAGGCGAGGCGGATTACGGAAGGCAGATCTCGCTGATCGCGCTCTAGACCTTGAATCCTCCCCGGCATTTGCCGGGGAGGGGGACCATGCGAAGCATGGTGGAGGGGTTCTTATCGAGGCCGAAGAACCCCTCCACCGCGCTTCGCGCGGTCCCCCTCCCCGCGAAATCGCGGGGAGGATTTTAGATCAATCGTACTAGCCGACCGTCCTCTCCCCATGCCATCACCGCCCAAAAGCCCAGGGGAAACAAATGGCCGGACGCTGGGGCCTGTGGGGCGGGCTTGCCGCCTTCATCGTCATGCTTCTGCTGCCGGCGCCGGGCGGCATGTCGCCGGCCGCCTGGCGGACCACGGCGATCATCGTCCTCATGGCCTGCTGGTGGATGACGGAAGCCCTTCCGCTCACCGCCACCGCG
This sequence comes from Allosphingosinicella sp., assembly GCA_036382815.1. Lineage (GTDB taxonomy): Bacteria > Pseudomonadota > Alphaproteobacteria > Sphingomonadales > Sphingomonadaceae > Allosphingosinicella. The sequence continues at coordinate 7,027 of DASVPM010000340.1, read as the reverse complement.
CTCGTCCCCTTCCTCGCCTTCCCGCTGCTCGGGATCATGACCGCGACCGAATCGGCCGCGGCCTATTATTCGCCGATCCTGTTCCTCGTCCTCGGCGGTGCCATCGTCGCTCTGGCGATCGAGAGGACCGGACTCCACCGCCGGCTCGCGCTCGGCATCATCGCCCGCGGCGGCGGCGGCCCCGCGCAGATGCTGTTCGCCTTCATGACGGCCACCGCCCTGCTCAGCATGATCGTCTCCAACACGGCGACGACGCTCATCATGATTCCGATCGGCCTCGCCATAATTCGAGCCGCCCGGATCGAGCCCGGCCACACCGGCGGCTTCGCCGGGGCGCTCGTGATGGGCATCGCCTTCGCCGCCACCATCGGCGGCTTCGGAACCCTGGTCGGATCGCCGACCAACGCCATCGCGGCCGGCATCATCGAGAAGGCGACCGGCTACCGGATCGATTTCCTCACCTGGGCGCTTTACGGGATCCCCCTGGTTCTCGTCAGCGTGCCCCTGTGCTGGGCGATATTGATGAAGGTCCAGAAGGTCTCCCCCACCGACTTCGACCCCGCCGCCGCCCGCGCCGGGATCGGCGAGACCGGCCGCTGGTCGACCGCCGAGAAGCGCCTCGTCCCGCTCGTCGCCCTGACCGTGGCCGCGTGGATCGCGCTCCCCTTCGTCACGCCCTATCTTCCCAAGGATTCGCTGACCGACGGCACCGTCGCGGTCGTAGCGGCCCTCCTCCTCTTCGTCATTCCCGACGGCACCGGGCGCGCCATCCTCAACTGGGAGGAGGCCAACCGGGCGCCATGGGGTGTGATCATGATGTTCGGCGGCGGCCTCGCCCTGGCCGCCGGGATCGGCGAATCGGGACTCGCCGAATGGATGGGGGAGGCGCTTCAGCCGCTGCGCTCGGTGCACCCCCTGATCGTCGCCGCATTGCTCGTCGCCATCGTCATCATCGTCACCGAATTCGCGTCGAACGTCGCCACCGCGAGCGGCGCGATCCCGGTCGTCGCCGGGATCATCGCCGCGACCGGCGTCGATCCGATCCTGCTCGCGCTTCCCGCCGCCTTCGCCTCGAGCTGGGGCTTCATGCTCCCCTCCGGAACCGGCCCCAACGCCATCGCCTGGGCGACGGGGCACATCGCCCTTCCGCGAATGCTCAAGGCCGGTTTCCTGCTCGACCTCGCCGGGGTGCCGATCATGGTCGGGATCGTATGGGGGATCGGGGCGGTGCTGGGTTAATCGTCGCCCCAGCGAAGGCTGGGGCCCCGGGGGGTGAAGAGTGCGGCGGCTTTCACCGCCTGGGGTCCCAGCCTTCGCCGGGACGACGGATCGGGGCTAGCCCCGCCGCCGCGACTTGGGTTAGGGAGCCCGCGGGCAACCGACCTCACCCCTAGGCCGCTTTCCTCCGCGGTCTTGAGCCTGATCTCGAACGGGCTCGGTCTCCACGACAGGAGGCATGTTCATGCAGGACGAAAACGACATTTCCGGCGCGACACCCCGGCGGCGGCCCAAGGCCAGCGCCCTCGAAATCGGGGGCCGGCGCCTGAAGCCCTCCACGCTGATGATGGGCTTCGGCTACGATCCGACGCTTTCCGAAGGCTCGCTGAAGCCGCCTGTCTTCCTCACCTCGACCTTCGTCTTCGAGACCGCGGCCGCGGGCAAGCGCTTCTTCGAGGGCGTCACGGGCAAGCGCCCGGGCGGCGCCGAGGGGCTGGTCTATTCGCGCTTCAACGGCCCCAACCAGGAGATACTGGAGGACCGGCTGAGCCTGTGGGAGGACGCCGAGGACGCTTTGACCTTCTCCTCGGGCATGTCGGCGATCTCGACCCTGCTCCTCGCCTTCGTCCAGCCCGGCGACGTCGTCGTCCATTCCGGACCGCTCTACGCGGCGACCGAGACCCTGATCGCCCGGATCCTCGGCCGCTTCGGAGTCAAATGGCTCGATTTCCCCGCCGGCGCGACCCGTGACGAGATCGAAGGCGTCCTGGAGCGGGCCAAGGCGCTGGGGCGGGTCTCGCTCATCTACCTGGAGAGCCCGGCCAACCCGACCAATGCGCTGGTCGACGTCGAGGCGGTCGCCGCGGCGCGCTCGGCGGTGCTCGGCGAGGAACGGCCGCCGATCGCGATCGACAACACCTTCCTCGGCCCGCTCTGGGCCCAGCCGCTCCGCCAGGGCGCCGACCTTTCCGTCTACTCGCTGACCAAATATGCCGGCGGGCATTCGGATCTCGTCGCGGGCGGGATCACGGGTTCGAAGGAACTGATCAACACGATCCGCATGCTCCGCAACACGATCGGCACGATCACCGATCCCAATACCGCCTGGATGCTCCTGCGCAGCCTCGAGACGCTCGAGCTCCGGATGACCCGCGCCGGCGAGAATGCGGCCAGGGTGTGCGAATTCCTCCGCGACCATCCCAAGGTGGAAAGCGTCGGCTATCTCGGCTTCCTCGAGGGCGGGGCCGACGAGCGGCAGGCCGACATCTACCGGCGCCACTGCACCGGCGCCGGCTCCACTTTCTCGCTCTATCTGAAGGGCGGCGAGCGCGAAGCCTTCGCCTTCCTCGATTCGCTCAAGATCGCCCACCTCGCCGTCAGCCTCGGCGGTACCGAGACCCTGGCCAGCGCGCCCGCCGCGATGACCCACCTCTCGGTCCCCGACGAACGCAAGCAGGCGCTCGGCATCACCGACAATCTGGTGCGGATCTCGATCGGGGTGGAGGATGCGGACGACCTCATCGCCGACTTCGACCAGGCGCTCGGGGCGGTGTAGCCGGGGGGTGGCGTCATCCCGGCGAAAGCCGGGACCTCGGGGCGAAAAGGTCTCGGCGGGTCTCGGCGTCGCCACCGACATCGTCCAGCGCGTCGCCCAGCACCGCGCTCGCGCCGGTTCGAAATTCTGCCGCAAGTATAATCTGAGCCGGCTCGTCTACGTCGAGCCCTATCCCGCCATCGACGAAGCCATTGCTCGCGAAAAGGCGATGAAGGAATGGCATCGCGACTGGAAGGTGGAGTTGATCGAGCGCAGCAACCCGGCGTGGCGCGACCTTTGGGCGGTGATCAACAGCTAACCCGTCATCCCGGCGAAAGCTGGTATCTCAGGTCGAGAAGTCTCGGTGGGTCTCCCCGAGGCCCCGGCTTTCGCCGGGGTGACGATCAATTCCTTCCCCAGTCCACCACTTCCCACCCCTCGGCCTTGGCCAGCCTGACCAGCCGGGAATGGGCGTTAGCCGCGACCGCTTCGTCGGCCCAGCGGTGGACATGGTGGTCGGAGACGTGGTCGGAATAGAAGCGGATGTGGACGGCGTCGCGGTCGAGCCCCTCGCGCTGGAGCCAGGCGAGGATCATGTCCTTCTTGGCGGGGCCGTAGCAATTGGCGCCGTCGATCCGGGCGACGATGCGGCCTTCCGCGTCGAGACCGGTCTCGGTCGCGATGACGTCGTCGAAGCCGAGCCGGTGCGCGATGGCGGCGGCGTAGAGGCGGTAGGAGGCGGTCGCCATGACCAGCCGGCGGCCCGCGGCGCGGTCCTCGGCGAGGGCGCGGCGAGCGCCCGGCATGATGTTCGTGGCGAGCTGCTTCTCTGCGAAGCTCTCGATCACCGGCTCGAGCCGCTCCGGCGCGGTCGCGCGGCCGACGAGCAGGACGTAGTTGATCTCCTTCAGCCGTCCGCGGTCGACCAGCTTCAGGACATAAGCGAGCATCGCCAGCAGGACGAACGGCATGAGCGCGAGCCGCCACGGCGCCAGCCGGGTCGCCGCGTGGATCAGGAAGGGCGTGTAGGTCGCCCGCCGGGTGACCGTCCGGTCCATGTCGTAAATGGCGAGCCGAGCCTTCATGCCGACGCTCCAAGCATCCGGCATGGCCTTTTGTCCAGAGTTGCCCGATGCTGGGAATTGAAGCATGAACGCCGGGATGAGCACGGTCGCCCGTTTCACTGACAGCGTCGAGGAAGGCCGGCGGGTGCTCCGCTTCCAGGGCGACCTCACCCTGTCGAGGCTGGGCGTGCTGCCCAACCGGCTCGACCGGCTCAAGGGGCGCGACTTCCTCATCGACCTCTCCGGCGTCGGCCGGATCGATACGATCGGCGCCTGGCTGGTCCACCGTACCGCCCGCGAGCGCGGCGGCGAGATCGTCGGCGCGGATTCTTCGGTGACGACGCTGCTCCGGCAGGTCGGGAAGGCCGACCAGCCGGTCAAGGTCCGCCCCGATCCGCCGGCGCCGTTCCAGCGCGTGCTCGACCAGCTCGGCTCGGCCACGGTCGAGGCCGGCCACACGTTCGTCGGGCTGCTCGGCTTCTTCGGAGCGATGCTTCTGTCGATCGGCTATGTCGTCCGCCATCCGCGCCGCTTCCGTCTCAACGCGGTCGTCCAGCGCTTCGAGGTCGTCGGAGTCCATGCCTTCGGGATCATCGGGCTGATGAGCTTCCTCGTCGGCATCGTCATCGCCCAGCAGGGCGCGGTGCAGCTTCGCCAGTTCGGCGCCGAAGTGTTCACGGTGAACCTCATCGGCCGGAGCTCGATCAAGGAGCTCGGCGTGCTGATGACGGCGATCATGGTCGCGGGCCGCTCCGGCTCCTCCTTCGCGGCCCAGCTCGGCTCGATGAAGCTTGCCGAAGAGGTCGACGCGATGCGGACGATCGGCGTGTCGCCGATGGAGGCGCTGGTCCTGCCGCGGGTGTTCGCGACGGTGCTGATGATGCCGCTGCTCAGCTTCTACGCGGCCATCGTGGCGATCGTCGGCGGCGGCATCTTCTGCTGGATCTCGCTCGACATTCAGCCTGTCACCTTCGTCCAGCGCATGCGCGAGGTCGTGCCGCCCTCCGACCTGTGGCAGCTGCTCATCAAGGCGCCGGTCTTCGGCCTGATCATCTCGCTCGCCGGCTGCTTCCAGGGCATGCAGGTCAAGTCGGACGCCGAGGAAGTGGGGCTCAGGACCACGACCGCCGTCGTCCAGGCGATCTTCCTCGTCATCGTGCTCGACGCCTTCTTCGCGGTCTTCTTTACGGAAATAGGATGGCTGTGAGCGAGGAAGCGGAGATCGTCATCGACGTGCGGGGCCTCCGGAACAGCTTCGGCGAGGCCGTCATTCACGACGGCCTCGACCTGCAGGTCAGGCGCGGCGAGATACTCGGCGTGGTCGGCGGGTCGGGGACGGGCAAATCGGTGATGATGCGGTCGATCATCGGCCTGCAGCGGCCCGAAGACGGCGAGGTGCGGGTGTTCGGGGAGCCGATGCTCGACCGCGACGACGCCCAGCTTCAGCCGATCCGCAAGCGGTGGGGGATACTCTTCCAGGGCGCCGCGCTCTTTTCGACACTCACCGTCGCCGAGAACGTCCAGGTCCCGCTTCGCGAATTCTATCCCCGGCTGTCGGAGCGGCTGCTCGACGAGATCGCCGCCTACAAGATCGTGATGGTCGGCCTGGCGCCCGACGCGGGCCCGAAATTCCCGGCCGAGCTCTCGGGCGGAATGAAGAAGCGCGCCGGGATCGCCCGGGCGCTCGCGCTCGATCCGGAGCTGCTCTTCCTCGACGAGCCCACCGCCGGCCTCGATCCGATCGGCGCCGCCGCCTTCGACCAGCTGATCGTCGATCTTCGCGAGCGGCTCGGCCTCACCGTCTTCCTGATCACCCACGATCTCGACACGCTCTACACGATCTGCGACCGTGTCGCCGTGCTCGCCGACAGGAAGGTGATCGCGGTCGGGACTATTCCGGAATTATTGGCTTTGGACCACGAATGGATACAGGAATATTTCAGGGGTCCGCGCGGCCGTGCGGCCGAAGAGGCCATGGAAGCCGAAGAGGCACGGACCGCCGAAACGAACGGGGGCGCTGAAGCATAATGGAAACCCGCTCGAACCACATCCTCGTGGGCTCCGTCGTCCTCGGAATGCTCGTGGCCCTGGTGCTGTTCGTCGTCTGGCTCAGCCAGGCCGGCGGCGACCAGGACAAGAAATACGACATTTTGTTCAGCCAGGCGGTCGAAGGTCTCGCCAAGGGCAGCGCCGTCACCTTCTCGGGCGTCCCGGTCGGATCGGTCGAATCGATCAACCTGATGCCGGACACGCCGCAATTCGTGCGCATCCGGATCACGGTCGATGAGAAGACACCCATCTTCGTCGGCACCACCGCGACGATGAAGGCGACCTTCACCGGAATCGCCTCGATCCAGCTCGACCCGCCCGAGCGCGACCCGCGCCGGCGCCGGGTCGACCGTCCGATCGTCTGCCCGACGGAGCGGCCGGAGACTCAATGCCCGTTCGGGGTGCCGCTCATCCCGACCAAGCCCGGCGCGCTCGGCCAGCTTCTCAACAGCGCTCCCGAGCTGCTCGAGCGGGTCTCGGCGCTGACCGCCCGGCTGACCGAGCTGCTCGGCGACCGCAACCAGAACTCGATCGCCGCCATTCTCGAGAACGTCCAGGTGATCAGCCGCAACCTCGCCGAGCGCTCGGACGAGATCGCGGCCACCATGGCCGAGGCGCGCGTCGCGATCCGGCAGACCGGGGTGGCGGCCCAGCAGATGGGCGAGCTCGCCGACACCGCCGACCGTTCCTTGTCGCAGGATGTCCGGCCGATGCTCGGCGACCTCAGGCAGACGATCCGGGCCGCCGAGACCAGCATGGGCAATCTCGACGCCGCCATCGGCGACGCCCGTCCCGGCCTCCAGGCCTTCTCCAAGCAGACTATTCCCGAGGTCGGGCAGCTCGTCCGCGACCTGAGGGAGATGTCCGATTCGCTGAACGCCGTCGCCCAGCGCCTCAATACGCAGGGCGCGGGCGGGATCATCGGCGGCTCGAAGCTGCCCGACTATAAGACGAGGAAAAAATGAGACAGATGCGCCCGTTCCTCGTCCCGGTTGCCGCGCTTGCCGCGACCCTGGCCTTTTCCGGTTGCAGCTTCGGCCCCAAGGTGCCGCCCGTGCTGATGCGGCTGACCCCGGACGCGCAGATCGCGGCGTCGGGCCGCACCGCTCCGGCCGCCCAGGCGATCACCGTGGTCCCCCCGACGGCTCCCGCCGAGCTCAAC
>DASVPM010000339.1:0-3536 GCA_036382815.1 Allosphingosinicella sp. | reverse complement strand
GTCCGGCCGTGGAGGCGGAGGCTCCGGCGCCCGCCGCCGAGATCGTTCCCGCCGAGGAGATCGACGTCGTCGACGCGCACTGGATGGCTCTCACCATGTGGGGCGAGGCGCGCAACGGCGGGGAGGCGGCGATGCGCGCGGTCGGGCATGTCATCGACAATCGCCGGCGCAGCGGAGCGCACGGCACCTACGCCACCGAGACGGTGAGCGAGGCCTGGCAGTTCAGCGCGTGGAACAAGAACGATCCCAATTATTCGGCGATGATGAACATCGACCGGCTCCGGCCCGACAGCGAGGATCAACGCATGTGGCTGACGGCCAGGCGGGTGGCGGACGAGATATTGTCGGGCGCTTCCGCGGACCCCACGGGCGGGGCGCTCTTCTACCACACGGCGGCGGTGTCGCCGCGCTGGTCGTCGGGGCTGGCGCCGGTGCGCGTGATCGGCGGGCATTTGTTCTTCAGGACGGCGCGGTAGCCGTCATTGCGAGGAGCGCAGCGACGAAGCAATCCAGCTTCGGCGCCCACGCCCGACGCCGGGCTGGATTGCTTCGCTTCGCTCGCAATGACGGGCTTGGCTAAAACCTCGTCCCCACCCTGATGCCCAGCGTCCTCGGCCGGTAGGGGACGACGTAGACCCTGAGGTTGCACTGGCCGCATTGCTGGAAGCGCGTGAGCTCGGCCCGTTCGTCGAAGGCGTTCTCGAGAAAGAGCTCGCCGGTGATCTTCCCCCATTCCATGCCGAAGGCGAAATCCGCCATCGTGTAGGGCTGCAGCCGGCCGAGCACCGCGGCCGGGCCGACCCTGAGGTCGGCGGTCGATCCGCTCTGGTGGGTGAGCACCGTCTGGACGTGCGCCCGGCCGGAGCCGAGCGGGAATTCGTACCGGCCCGTCGCGCTCGCCTTGAACTTCGGGGTGACCGGAAGCCGGGTCCCGGCCGGCGCGGCGATCGAGTTGGCCTGGCCTTGCGGCCCGGGCGCCGTGCAGGCGAAGGTCGGATCGTCGAAGTCGCAGACGTTCGCCCGGACCTTGGCGTCGGTATAGGCCGCGCTCCCGGTCAGCGAGAGGCCGCGCGCCGGCCGCCAGGACACGTCCATCTCGACGCCCTTGATGCGGGCGCTCGGGCCGTTGTGGATCTCGGTGAAGCTGTTCTCGCCGAGGAAGGAATATTGGAAGCGCTTCCAGTCCTGCCAGAAGAAGGCGCCGTTCACCGTCAGCCGTCCCGGCCAGCTGGTCTTGAAGCCGAGCTCGTAGTTGGTGAGCGTGTCCTCGTCATAAGGAGGGAGGGTGCCGCGGCGGTTGATCCCGCCCGGACGGAAGCCTTTCGACCAGGTCGCGTAGACGAGATGGTCGGGCGTGATCTTCCAGTTGACGTTGAGCCGGTGCGTGAGGCCGCTGCCCTTCACCCGCCTGGGCACGACGCTGCCGCCGACGAAATCGCCGAGATTGGTGCAGGGCGAGCCGGCCACGATCGGCGGCAGGACGGTGCCGCCGATATTGTCGCGGAGCCGCGCGCCGGTGGTGGTGAAGCACTGGATGAAGCCGGTGCGCGAGCTTCCTACCGCGTTGAACGGATCGTCGGTGAAGCCGCCGCCCGGATTGCGGCCGAAGCCGAAGAAGCCGATCAGCGAATTGTCATATTTGTAGCCGCGAAGGCCGCCGGTGAGGGTCACGGTGTCGGTGATGTCGAAGCTGGCCTCGCCGAACGCGGCATAATCCTTGTCGGCCCGCTTCTGCTCGGTCAGCCACAGGGTTCCCGGGAAGCCGTTGACCGACAGCTCGTCGGCAAGGTTGGTGACCTGGTAATCCTGGTGGATGCCGTGCGTCTGGCGCTGGTAGAAGAGGCCAGCGACGAGGCGGAGCCGGTTTTCCGCCGGCGAGGCGATACGGAGCTCATGGCTCATCTTCCGGTAGCGGTCGCGGCCGATGATGTGCTGCGAGCTGTCGATCGTGTTGCCCGCGTCGTCGAAGAAATAGAGATAGCCGGCGACCCCGCCATAATCGGCGTAGAGCTCGTCATAGGCCTCGGCATAATCGGTATAGTCGTTCGAGCTGTCGACGTTCCGGATCAGATAGGCGCCGGCGTAGGTCAGGTCCCAGTTGCTGATCTTGCCTTCGACGGTGAGCGCCGCCTGGAGGAAGCGGTCGTGGCGCTTGTCGGGGAAGAAATGCTGGACCTGAAGGTCGCCGACGCTGGGATCGAAGCCGAAGGTGCCGCGGCTCTTCTGGTCCTGGCCGATCAGGCTGGCCGTCGCCGTCCAGTTGTCGTCCAGATCGATGCCGAGCGCGGCGCGGCCACCCACGACGTCGACGTCGTTGAAATTGTCCTCGACCAAAGTGTTGTTGTTGATGACGATCCCGCCCGGCTGGGGAAGGAAGGCCCGGGTTCCGGGCACGTTGTCGATATAGCCGGCGTCGTGACGGTACCAGCCGACGACCCGGAGGGCGGCGCCGGCGCCGAGCGGGGCGTTGACGAAGCCCTGGACTCCGCCGCCGATGCCGCCGTGGCGGACGGTGTTCAGCTGGGCGTCGGCGCCTCCGGAGAAGCCGGAGGGGTCGGGCTTGTTGGTGATGATCCGGATCGTCCCGGCTTCCGACGAGGCGCCGTACAGCGTGCCCTGCGGGCCGCGCAGAACCTCGATCCGGGCGATGTCGTAGATGTTGATGTCGAGATTGCCGCCGATCGTGGTCACCGGCTGCTCGTCGAGATAGATTCCGACGCTGGGGAGCGAGCCCGAATGGTTGCCGTCCCCGCCGCTGGCGACTCCGCGGATGTAGACGTTGGCCGTTCCCGGCGAAGCGGTCTGAAAGGAAACGCTCGGGGTCAGCTTGGTGTAATCGTTGAAGCTGGCGACGTTGAGCTCCTCGAGGCGCTGGGTGCCGAGCGCCTGGATGCTGATCGGGACGTCCTGGAGATTCTCCTCGCGCTTGGTCGCGGTGATGATGATGTCGTTGCTGTCCTCGGACTCGGCCGCGGCGTTGCGGTCCCCCCGGTCGCTGGCGCCGCTCCCCTCGCCGCTGGCGGGCGGGTCCTGCGGCGGGGCGTCCTGGGCGAAAGCGGTGCCCGAAAGCGTGGTGGAGGCGAGCAGGCAGGCGGCGAGCTTGAGGCTGGAAGCGATGCGCATCGGCAATATCCCCCACAGGATTGCGTCGCCGGCTAAATTGTGCGGGTTTGCGGGGAGCGTCAAACTTATTCTACGGGCGAAACGGTCATAGGCCATGGCTGTGGTTTCGAGGCCACTGCCTCTCTAATTCCTCCCCTGCATTTGCAGGGGAGGGGGGCCATGCGAAGCATGGTGGAGGGGTTCTTTTCCTCGGCCTCCGAAGAACCCCTCCACCGCGCTCTGCGCGGTCCCCCTCCCCGCGAAATCGCGGGGAGGATTTTTAGCCCGGAAACCTCTTCACCCCGCGCGCCGCCTGCCGGATTCTATGCTCGTTCTCGACGAGCGCGATGCGCACGAACCCCTGTCGCTCCCCTTGGGGACAGGTACCGGTACCTGTCCCCATCCTAGTCGGGGACAGGTACCGGTACCCGTCC
>DASVPM010000338.1:0-2702 GCA_036382815.1 Allosphingosinicella sp. | reverse complement strand
TGCGCAAAGCCGCCGAACGAACCGTCGACGCGACCTGGAAGCGTATCGGCTCCCTCCTCGACGCCTTCCCACCCCACGAATGCGCAAACTACCTGCGCAACTCCGGATACGCTTCAATATGAGCAGAACAGACTCTAGGCCGTCGTCGGAGGTGAGGACAAGCAGCGGGTGCCGGGCGAGGCCCGCCGCCCCGGGGCTCCAGTCGAAGGAACTCGCCTTCGTCAGCACTTCGTCGGCCATGGTTTCGGCCGTGACCCCGGCCAGCGCTTCCATATTGTCGGCCATCAGCGCTACGCCTCGGCCCGCCCCATCTTTCGCCCGCCCATGTTGGCGGCCGAGATCAGGATCGCGCCCGCCACCGACGGGTCCCGCTCGGCCGTCATCGCCGCGATCCAGCCGCCCATCGAATGGCCGGCGACGACGATCCGCTTCGGATCGATCGCCAGCTTCGTCGCATTCGCGGGGTCGCGCAGATAGGTGAGCACGGCCCGCGCATCATCGAGATTGCCGGCGAAGCGGAAAGCCCCCGGGCTTCCCCATGAGCCGCGATAGTTGAAGGTGACGACGATCCAGCCCGCCCTGCGCACCGCCTGGGCGAGGTCCAGATTCTTCTCATTCCCCGGCAACCCGTGCATCAGCACCAGCACGGGGTGCGGGCCGGCGCCGGCGGCGGTGTAGGCCACGCCGTTGATCTTCACCGCATCGGAGGGGATGTGGAGCACCTCCATGCCCGCCGGATGGGCCTTGTCGTGCGGCGGATCGGTGTAGATGGCGGGCGCCATCTGGGCCATTGGAACATGCGCGGCCGCGGGCGTCGCGAAAAGCGCCAGAACCGCTGCGAAGGCTAATCTCGGCCTCATTTTTCTTCTCCCTTAGAAGACCTGCCGCACTATGGGTGTACGGCATCAATTAATGCGACGGGGACGGAGACATCGCTCTTCACATAGATTTCCTCGACCGCCGCTACTTCGTCGACTATTTGGGCCTCGACATACTTCAGATCGAGCTGGACTGGCCGGTGCGCCTCTCGCGCATCGAGCAACTCGTCGGCCGCCAGCTCACCGCAGCCGCGAGCCCCCGCGTAAGCCAAAAGCTGGGGTGGCTGAAGTCGTACGTAGAGGCTTCCGCCCAATTGGCGGCACAAATGCAGATACCACGGCCTCCCGGCCGGGACGGCCCGTTGCAGCGCCGCTACCCGCGTTTCTCGATGGTGAATGAAGCCTCCCCGCCGAAGGCGCGGTCCCGACCCAAGAAGCGTGCTGCACCTGCGAAAAAACCTGCCTGAAACCCGCCAATTTCCTTGGGTTTTGCACTCGCGCTCGCTATATCCTAACGATGGCAACACCCCCCAGCGAAAATGCTTACGGCGCCGATTCCATCAAGGTGCTGAAAGGCCTCGACGCGGTCCGCAAGCGGCCCGGAATGTATATCGGCGATACCGACGACGGATCGGGCCTCCACCATATGGTGTTCGAGGTCTCCGACAACGCGATCGACGAGGCGCTGGCCGGGCATTGCGACCTGATCAGGATCACGCTCAACCCCGACGGATCGGTCTCGGTCGAGGACAATGGCCGCGGAATCCCGACCGGAATCCATGCCGAGGAAGGCGTGTCGGCGGCCGAGGTCATCATGACCCAGCTCCACGCCGGCGGGAAGTTCGAGAACACGTCGGACGACAATGCCTACAAGGTATCGGGCGGACTCCACGGCGTGGGAGTCTCGGTGGTCAACGCCCTCTCCGAATGGCTCGACCTCACCATCTGGCGGGACGGCGAGGAGCACTACATGCGCTTCCGCCTCGGCGACGCGGTCGCTCCTCTCAAGGTCGTCGGCGCGGCCGGCGAGAAGAAGGGTACCCGGGTCACCTTCCTGCCTTCGCCCGAGACGTTCAAGATCGTCGAGTTCGACTTCGAAAAGCTCGAGCATCGCTTCCGCGAGCTCGCCTTCCTCAATTCCGGAGTCCGCCTGATCCTCACCGATGCCCGGCATGAGGAGGAGAAGTCGGTCGAGCTTTACTACGAGGGCGGGATCTCGGCCTTCGTGCGCTATCTCGACCGTACCAAGGCGGCGCTCATCCCCGATCCCATTTCGGTCACCGGCCAGCGCGACGACGTCGGCATCGAGGTCGCGCTCGAGTGGAACGACAGCTATTACGAGCAGACCCTCTGCTTCACCAACAACATCCCCCAGCGCGACGGCGGCACCCACCTCGCGGCCTTCCGTGCGGCGCTGACCCGCACGCTCAACAATTATGCCGAGCGATCGGGGCTGATGAAGCGGGAAAAGGTCCAGCTCACCGGCGAGGACATGCGCGAAGGGCTGACCGCGATCGTCTCGGTCAAGCTGCCCGACCCCAAGTTCAGCTCGCAGACCAAGGATAAATTGGTCAGCTCGGAGGTTCGCCAGCCGCTCGAAAGCCTGATCGCCGACAAGCTCGCCGAATGGCTCGAGGAGAATCCCGGCCATGCGAAGACGTTCATCCTGAAGATCATCGATGCCGCCGCCGCCCGCGAGGCGGCGCGGAGGGCGCGCGAGGCGAGCCGCAAGTCGGTGCTCGGGGTGGCGTCGCTGCCCGGCAAGCTCGCCGACTGCCAGGAGCGCGATCCCGCTTTGAGCGAGCTGTTCCTCGTCGAGGGCGACAGCGCCGGCGGCTCGGCCAAGCAGGGCCGTAACCGCCACAACCAGGCGATCCTGCCCCT
>DASVPM010000337.1:0-2083 GCA_036382815.1 Allosphingosinicella sp. | reverse complement strand
CCTCGGTCTCGGGCAGGCGACCCCGGCCTTCGGCTCGGCCGACGACCGGGTGAGCGTGCTGGTGCTGTGCGGCCGCGACGATCCGGACCCGGTGGGCAATGTCAGCTTCGAGCAGGTCTATAATCAGATCGCGGAAAACCGGGTCAATCTGCGCGCCCGCCGCTTCCTTCGCGACCTCCGGCGCGACGCGGTGGTCGACTATCGTTAGGGACCTCCGGTCTTGATCGCCCCCCTGGCCGTCGCGCTCGGGGACCCCGCGGGGATCGGACCCGAGATCACGGCCAAGGCCTGGGAACGGCGCGTCGCGGACTCGGTGCCTCCGTTCTTCGCGGTCGGCGCTCCGGAGGCGCTGCGTGCGGTCTGGGGCGGCCCGCTTCAGGTGGTCGCCGGCCCGGACGAAGCCGCCGCCTGCTTCGGGGACGCCCTTCCGGTCATCCGGATCGACGCCGCCGGCGAGACCCGTCCGGGCCAGCCGACCCTCGAGGGCGCCCGCAATTCGCTCGACGCGCTGGAGCTCGCGGTCGGGCTTACCCGCTCCGGCGCGAGCTCGGCGCTGGTCACCGGCCCGGTGTCGAAGGCGCAGCTCTACGCGATCGGCTTCACCCACCCCGGCCAGACCGAGTTCGTCGCCGAGCGCTGCGGGATCGCCGCCGACATGGTGGCGATGATGCTCGCCGGGCCGACGCTTCGGACGGTGCCGGTGACGACCCACGTCGCGCTTCGGGACGTGCCGGGACTGTTGACAACCGAGCTTATCGTCCAGCGCGGCCGAACCACGATCAGGGCGCTTCGCCGGCTGTTCGGGATCGAGCGCCCTCGACTGGCGGTGGCGGGCCTCAACCCCCACGCCGGCGAGGGTGGGGCGCTGGGACGGGAGGAGATCGACATCGTCGCTCCGGCGATCGAGCGGCTGCGGGAGGAAGGCGCGCTGGTCACCGGCCCGCACGCGGCGGACACGATGTTTCACGCGCCGATGCGGGCGGCCTACGACGCCGCGCTCTGCCTCTACCACGACCAGGCGCTGGTGCCGCTCAAGACGCTGCACTTCGACGAAGGCGTCAACATCACCCTTGGCCTGCCGCTCGTCCGGACCTCGCCCGACCACGGCACCGCCTTCGACATCGCCGGACGAGGCAAGGCCGAGCCGACCGCCATGCTCGCCGCGCTGAACATGGCCGCGGACTGCGCGGCGCGGCTGGCGGCCGCGTGACCTGCCGGTGACGGATCCGGGTGAGGATCCGCTCCGGCACCTGCCCCCGCTGCGTGAGGTCATCGCGCGGCACGGGCTGAGGGCGGCAAAGTCGCTCGGCCAGAATTTCCTCCTCGACGAGCAATTGCTCGACCGAATCGCACGCGTTCCGGGCGACCTGGCGGGACAGCGGGTCTACGAGGTGGGCCCCGGGCCCGGAGGATTGACCCGGGCGCTGCTCAGAGCCGGAGCCGAGGTCGTGGCGGTCGAACGCGACCGGCGCTGCCTGCCCGCTTTGAGCGAGGTCGGCGAGGCCGCCGGCCGGGGCCGGTTGCGCGTGATCGAAGGCGATGCGCTGGCGATCGACGAGGTATCGGAAGCCGGAGAAGGCGCGCACGTCGCCGCGAACCTTCCCTACAATGTCGGCACCGCCCTGCTGGTGCGCTGGCTCGGCGGAGAAGCCTGGCCGCCCTGGTGGCGATCGCTGAGCCTGATGTTCCAGCTCGAAGTGGCCGAGCGGATCGTCGCCCGCCCGGATACCGGCGCCTACGGCCGGCTGGCGGTGCTGGCCCAGTGGCGAAGCGAGCCGCGCATCGCGATGAAGGTCCACCGCTCCGCCTTCGTTCCGCCGCCGAAGGTGATGTCGGCGGTGGTGCACATCGTCCCCAAGCCGGCGCCGGAAGGAGTGAAGGCAGCAACCCTGGAGCGGCTGACGGGGGCGGCGTTCGGGCAGCGCCGCAAGATGCTGAGGCAGAGCCTGAAGGGGCTGGAGGGGGCTTTGGAGGCGCTGGCGGCGGTGGCGATAGACTCCGAGCGGCGGGCGGAGACCCTGACGGTCGAGGAGTTCGTCGCGGTCGCGAGAGCGATGGGCGGCTAACGCCTCCCCGCGATTTC
>DASVPM010000336.1:0-8544 GCA_036382815.1 Allosphingosinicella sp. | reverse complement strand
TGGGCGGGCCAGCGCGGCCGGCTCGGCGCGGGCCTTCAGCCGCAATATGTCGCGGCCGGCGCCGTCACCCGGCTCCAGGCCGGCCCTCTGCCCAATCGCGCCGCCGCCGACCGGGTCTGCGCGGCGGCCAAGGCGGCCGGCGCCGCCTGCTTCCCGGTCGCGCCTTAACCGAATTTTCGTGCGTGCCCGGCTATGACCGCTCCTCGCTTGGGGGACGAGACATGGCCGCAGTCGGAAGGATCGGGGGCGAAAGCCGGATGGCGTCGCGCTGGCGCCGGCGGCGCATGTGCATCCTGATCGCCGGAGCGCCCGCGCCGGCGGCGTTGCGGACCGTCTCGGCCAGCGGCGCCTTTCTCGAAACCAATGCGCGACCGGCCCTGGGCGACCGAGTCGAGCTGCGCCATCCCGAAGCCGGGGCGATCGGCGCGACGGTCCGCTCACTGGCGCCGGACGGAGTCGAGCTCGGCTTCCGGCTCGGCGAGGCCTCGGTCGCCTTCGCGCTCGCCGCGATCGCCGCCGACATGAGCCGCCCCTGATCGCGCAGCGGCGCCCATCACAAGCGCTCGTTACTGCTCCCATTCGCTCCGCGACCAGCCCTGGGCGTAGAGCAAGGCGGTGAGGTCGTTGTGGAGGATGCTCGAATCCGCGGCCGCCACGGCCGCGGGCTTGGCATGGTAGGCGATGCCGAGGCCGGCTTCCTTCAGCATCGGAACGTCGTTGGCGCCGTCGCCCACCGCGAGCGCTTCGTCGGGGCGAACACCGCGTTCGGCGGCCGCATCGAGCAGCGCGCCGCGCTTGCCCTCGGCGCCGAGCACTGGCGTGACGACCGTTCCGTCGAGCCTACCCGCCGTTACACCCAGTCGGTTGGCGACGACCCGGTCGAAGCCGATTTCGGCGCCGACGGAATCGGCGAAGCGGGTGAAGCCGCCGGAGACGAGGAGGGTGAAGGCCCCTTCCCGCTTCATCGTCCGGACCAGCGCAGCGGCACCGGGAGTCAGCCGGACCCGTTCGGCGCGGCAGCGGTCGATCGCCGCCTCCTCGAGCCCCGCGAGCAGGGCGACGCGCTCGGCGAGCGCCGCTTCGAAGCCGATCTCGCCCCGCATCGCCCGGTCGGTCACCGCGGCCACCTCCGCCTTCAGACCGGCATAATCGGCGAGCTCGTCGATGCATTCGACGGTGATCATGGTCGAATCCATGTCGGCGACGAGCAGCCGGCGGCGGCGCGACGCCTCGCCCTGGACGATCGCGTCGACTCCGGGGATGACGCCCTCCAGCGCCGCGCGGGCGGGGACGGGCGCGGCCGAGAAAAGCAGGTCGCAGGCCTTGTCCTCCTCGATCCAGCTTCGGCCGTAGGGGGGGATGCCCGCTTCGGCGAGGGCGTCGGCGGCGGCCGAAATATCCCCGTCGGCGAGACGATCCTTTGCTATCAGCGTTGCAATGAACATGGCTTCCCCTTCGCCGCGGCGGCTGGCGCTTATCGCGGGGCCGACCGCGAGCGGCAAGTCGGCGCTCGCGCTCGCGACGGCCGAGCGAGCCCGCGGCACCGTGATCAACGCCGACAGCGTCCAGGTCTATGCCGATCTGCGGACGATCTCGGCCCGGCCGAGCGCCGGGGACGAAGCCAGGGCGCCGCATCGCCTCTACGGTTATCGCGACGGCGCCGAGGCCTGCTCGGCGGCCGAATGGGCCGAGGACGCGAAGCGCGCGATCGCCGAGGCGGCCGAGGCCGGCCGGCTTCCGGTGCTCGTCGGAGGCACCGGCCTCTACATCCGGACCCTGCTCGACGGCATCGCTCCGGTGCCGGAGATCGATCCCGCCATCCGGACGGCGGTAAGGTCGTTCGCCGTCGAGCACAATTACGCGGCCCTCGAGGTCGAGGACCCCGGCGCGGCGGCCCGGCTGCGGCCGTCGGACTCGACCCGGGTGGCGCGCGCCCTCGAAGTGATCCGGTCGACCGGGCGACCGCTCGCGGAATGGCAGAAAGAGCGGTCGGGCGGGATCGCCGGCGAAGTCGACCTCGTCCCCGCCATCCTTCTGCCGGACCGCGAGCGGCTCTATGCGCGCTGCGACGAGCGGTTCGAGAAAATGATGTCTGAAGAGGGACTTGAGGAGGTTCGCTCGCTTCTGGACCGAAGATTGAACCCGCTGCTGCCGGTGATGCGCGCAATCGGGGTGCGCGAGATCGCGGCCTATCTGCGCGGCGAGTCGACCCGCGAGGAGGCGCTCCAGGCCGGCCGGACCGCGACCCGGCAATATGCGAAGCGCCAATATACCTGGTTCTCGCGCCAGCCGCCGGCGCACTGGCCGCGCTTCGCCGACGGGATTGCCGCCCAACGGCAATTGCCCTAGCCCCGCCCGATGCACGTCTATCGCGATGAGGATGCCGACCTCGCGCTGATCCGGGGGCGCCGAGTCGCGGTGATCGGCTACGGCAACCAGGGACGGGCCCAGGCGCTCAACCTTCGCGACAGCGGCGTCGCCGTGACCGTCGGGCTTCCCGACGGCTCGGCCAGCCGAGGCCGCGCCGCCGAAGACGGATTCGACGTCATGACGGCGGCCCGCGCCTCCCGGCAAGCGGATCTGGTCGTGATGCTCGCCGCCGACGAGCTCCATTCGAAAATCTATTCGGAGGAGGTCGCACCGAACCTCGAAGACGGCGCCGCCCTCGTCTTCGCCCATGGTCTCAGCATCCGCTTCGCCCTGATCGAGCCGCGACCGGACCTCGACGTCTTCCTGGTCGCGCCCAAAGGTCCCGGCACCGCCCTTCGGCGCGAATATGAGCGCGGCGGCGGCCTCATCGCCTTGTTCGCCGTCCACCAGGATCCGGGCGGCCGCGCCGAAGCGCTGGCGCTTTCCTACGCCGCGGCGATCGGAAGCGGCCGCGCCGGAATGCTGAAGACCAGCTTCGCGGAGGAATGCGAAGCCGATTTGTTCAACGAGCAGGCGGTCCTGTGGGGCGCGATCCCGGAGCTGATCCATGCCGGCTTCGAGACCTTGGTCGACGCCGGCTTCTCGCCGGAAATCGCGTATTTCGAATGCCTTACGGAGGTCAAGCTGATAGCCGATCTCATCTATGATCGAGGCATAGCCGGGATGCGTGAAGCGATCTCCAACACCGCCGAGTTCGGCGCCCTGAAGGGCGGCACCCGAATCGTCACCGCCGACACGAGGACCGAGATGCGCCGGATTCTCCGCGAAGTCCGGGGCGGCGGCTTCGTTAGGGAGCTGATCGCCGACGCCGAAGCGGGCTATCCGCGGCTGAAGGCGAGCCGGGCGCAGGCCGCCGCCCATCCGATCGAGCTGGTCGCCGCACGGCTCGACGCGCTGGCCAAGCGGAGCGCCGATGGCTGAGGGACGCCGCCGGCGCCCTCGCCGGCTGCTGGAGGCGGCGTTCGTCGCGGCGGTCGGGGCGGGCGCGGTCTGGGCGGCCCGGGGCTTCCGGCACGACCGCCAGCTTGCCGGCCGGTTCGACCAGGTCCGGCTCGGACTGGATCGCCCCGGCGTCGAAGCCGTGCTCGGCGCTCCCGGCTGGGAAGGCGGCTGCACGGCCTATGTCGGCTACCTGCCGAGGGCGAATTGCGACAAGGAGCTCGGCTACGCCTCCGCCTTCGCGCCGCTTCGTCCGGCCCATTACATGATCCAGCTCGACCGCGGCGGGAAGGTGATCGAGGCCGAGCCGGTCCGGTCGCGGTAAATCCTCCCCGGGATTTCCCGGGGAGGGGGACCGCGCGAAGCGCGGTGGAGGGGGTCTTGCCGATGCCGTAGAACCCCCTCCACCATGCTTCGCATGGTCCCCCTCCCCTGCAAAGGCAGGGGAGGATTGGTGAGGCCGCGCGATTGACCGGGGTCGGCGCTTGGGCCTAACGGCTCGCCATGCTCGCGCCCTGGCATCGCCGCTATCTCGACATCCTGGCGAGCGTCTACATCTACAACGAGCATCGGGGCTATACGAGCATCGACCGGGTGCTCGATGCGGTCCGCTCGCGACATCCCGAGGCCCGGGGCTTCATCGCCGCGATCGAGAAGCACCGCCGCGACGAGCGTCAGCATTACCTCATGTTCAGGCGCTATTTCGAGGATATCGGGCGGATGCCCTATCGGGTCGACCGGACCTGCGGGCATATCGACCGGCTCATCCGGCTGACCTTCGGCTGCGGAATCGACGATCTCGACACGGAGGAGATCATCTCCAGCCCCGGCCTGTTCAACAAATTGTGCCGGATCGTCATGCTCACCGAGATGCGCGGGATGCGCCAGGTCGACATCCTGCTCCGCTCGCCGCTGATGACCGCAGACAAAAGGCTCGTGAAGATCTTCAAGGTGATCGAGCGGGACGAGCCGAGCCACTGGCAACCTTATTCGGCCTGGCTCGAGGAGAATGTCGGCGGGCGGCCGACCCGGCGGGAAAGAACCGCCGACTTCCTCGTTCATCGCACGTTGCTGATGGTGAAGCTGCCCGCCCTTTACCTCGATCCCCGACTGCCGCGCCGAACCGACTGGTACGATTCGGGCGACGCCCAGCCGACGCTGCACTGATGGACGCCCGGCCGCGCCCCGCCTGGCTGCCGCCGCCCGACGGCTCGCGCGAGCGCCGCATCGACGATCCGACCAACGTCTGGGTCGTCCACCTCGCCGGGCGAATGCTTCTGCCGCCGGCGCTCAAGGCGGGGATATCGGCGAATGCGGTATCGGTCGCCGGCTTCGTCACCGGCACCGCCGCGGCCGCCTGCTATCTCGGCTGGCGCGAGCCCGCTCTCGCGACCCTGGGCTTCCTGCTCTGCATCGGCTGGCTGATCTTCGACGGGCTCGACGGAATGGTCGCCCGGGCCACCGGCACGACCAGCGCGCTTGGGAGATTTCTCGACGGCGCCGTCGATCACGGCGTCTTCCTCTTGCTCTACCTCGCGCTCGGAGCTTCGATCGACAAGCCCGAGGCCTGGATCACCGGAACGATCGCCGGCCTCGTCCACGGACTCCAGTCGAACCTCTTCGAGAGCGAGCGGATCCGCTACCACCGCCGGCTTCGAGGCGATCCGGGCGGCGAGGCCGGGCCGCCATCGCCTTACCGGCTGGCGCGCCTCTACGACCGCGTCGCCGGCTCGATGGACCGGCTCGCCGGACGCTTCGACCGCGCCCTCGCCGGCGCCCCCGACCGCCGCGGCTTCGCGGCCGCTTATGCCGAGCGCGGGGCACCGCCGCTCAGGCTGATGAACCTGCTCAGCGCCAACATGCGCGTCCTCGCCCTCTACGCCGCCTGCCTTGCGGGCGATCCGATGCTCTTCTGGTGGTGGGAGCTCGGGCCGCTGACGCTGGTGGCGGTGGCGGGGCTGATCTGGCACCGCCGGATCGAGGCAAGGCTGGTCGGCGGCGTCGGCTGAGGATTTTTTTCCGGACGCCGCCGCGGGCCGGAAGATTGTCTCACGCAACGCCGCGAAGCCGCGAGAAGGAAGCGTTAGCCGCTTCGCGGCGGGAGGCAGGAGCTCATTTCCGCCCGAACAGCTTCTCGATGTCGCCGTGCGCCAGCTTCACCCAGGTCGGGCGGCCGTGGTTGCACTGGCCGCTATGGGGAGTGATCTCCATCTCGCGCAGGAGCGCGTTCATCTCGGCGATGGAGAGAATGCGGCCCGCCCGGACCGAGCCGTGGCAGGCCATGGTGGCGGCGACGTGGTCGAGCTTTTCCTTGAGGGCGAGGGCGTCGTCGAAGGCGGCGAGCTCGTCGGCGAGGTCGGTGACGAGGCCCCTGACGTCGCCGTTGCCGAGGATCGCCGGGGTCGCCCGGACGAGCACCGCGCGGGCTCCGAAGCGCTCGAGCTCGAGGCCCATCTCGGTCAGCTCGGCGATGCGCGCTTCGAGCCGGTCGCAGGCGGGCTCGTCGAGCTCCACCACCTCGGGAAGAAGCAGGGCCTGTCGAGCCACTCCGCCGTCGGCCATCGCCCGGCGCATCCGCTCGAGCACCAGCCTCTCGTGGGCGGCGTGCTGGTCGACGAGGATGAGGCCGTCCTCGGCCTCGGCGACGATGTAGGTGGCGGCGACCTGGCCGCGGGCGACCCCGAGCGGGAATCGGGTCGCTTCGGGGGGCGGGGCGAAGGCGGATTCGCCTCGGGCGGCGGGGGCGAAATCGTAGTCGGCCCGGGAGTCGCGGACTTTCCCCTCTCCCCAGCGGGGAGAGGGATAGGGTGAGGGGGGACCCACGTATGGAGATTGGCCTCGGTCGTAGAGCCTTCCTTGCGAGGTCCGAACCCCCTCGCCCCAGCCCTCTCCCCCCTGGGGAGAGGGGGAAGTTTGCCAGGGCACGTCGGCCGCGGCCCGCTGGACGCTTCGGAAGCCCGCGCTGTCCAGCGCGTGCCTGAGGCCGCCGACGATCAGGCCCCTGATCCCCGCCGGGTCGCGGAACCGGACCTCGGTCTTGGCCGGATGGACGTTGACGTCGACCTCCTCGCCGGGAAGGTCGATGAACAAAGCGATGACCGGATGCCGGTCGCGGGCGAGGAGGTCCTGATAGGCCGCCCGGACGGCGCCGATCAGCAGCCGGTCCTTCACGGGCCGGCCGTTGACGAACAGGAACTGATGGTCGGCGACCCCGCGATTGAAGGTCGGAAGGCCGGCGACTCCGCCGAGCCGGGCAGGCCCGCGGTCATATTCGACGGCGACGCTGTTCTCGTGGAGGGCACGGTCGGTGAGCGCGGCGACCCGGGCCGGCCGGTCCTCGCCGGGCTGGACGACGAGGGTCCGGCGGCCTTCATGCTCAAGGCTGAAGCCGATATCGGGCCGGGCCATCGCCAGCCTTTTCACGACATCGAGGCAGGCGGCATATTCGGACCGCTCCGAGCGAAGGAACTTGCGGCGGGCCGGCACCCGGGCGAACAATTGCTCGACCCGGATCCGGGTGCCCGGCGGAAGCGCCGCAGGCCCCTCCCCTTCGAGCCGGCCGTTGTCGACGACGCGCGACCAGCCGTCGGCGCCTCGCACCCGGCTCTCGACGGCGAGGCGGGCGACGCTCGCGATCGAGGGCAGAGCCTCGCCGCGGAAGCCCAAGGTGGTCACCGCGTCGATCTCCTCGCCGGGCAGCTTGGAGGTGGCGTGGCGCTCGAGCGCCAGGGCCATGTCGGCGGGGCTCATTCCGCAGCCGTCGTCGGCGACCTCGATCCGGCCGGTGCCGCCGCCGCCCAGCGCGATCGCGATCCGGCTGGCGCCAGCGTCGATCGCGTTCTCGACCAGCTCCTTCAACGCGCTGGCCGGTCTTTCCACCACTTCACCCGCGGCGATGCGATTGACCAGATGCTCGGGCAGACGGCGTATTGACATCGATCGGGGGTCTAGACCAAGCGGCGCTGTCCCGCGAGGCTTGTTAACTCATTTGTGGAACAAGGCGAGGGGCCATCCTATAGAGAAAGGCGAGCGCGCCGGGCATCATGCCTCGGCGGCGTTTTGAAAGAAGCGGACCCACCTCAATGTCATTCATGCGTTTCTTCAAATTCCCCTCCCACGACATGGCCATCGACCTGGGAACGGCCAACACCGTCGTCTACGTGCGCGGCCGCGGCGTGGTCCTCAACGAGCCGTCGGTGGTCGCCATCGAGACGATCAACGGGGTGAAGCGCGTGAAGGCGGTCGGCGACGACGCCAAGATGATGATGGGCAAGACCCCCGACCAGATCGAGGCGATCAGGCCGCTGAGGGACGGAGTCATCGCCGACATCGACGTCGCCGAGCAGATGATCAAGCATTTCATCCAGAAGGTCCACGGCAAGCGCCGCTTCCCGCGCTGGCCCGAGATCGTGATCTGCGTTCCGTCGGGCTCGACCTCGGTCGAGCGCCGCGCGATCCGCGACGCGGCATCGAACGCCGGCGCCTCGCAGGTGTGGCTGATCGAAGAGCCGATGGCGGCCGCGATCGGCGCCGACATGCCGGTGACCGAGCCGATCGGGTCGATGGTCGTCGACATTGGCGGCGGAACCACCGAAGTCGCGGTGCTGTCGCTCCGCGGCCTCGCCTACACCACCTCGGTCCGGGTCGGCGGCGACAAGATGGACGAGGCGATCAGCTCCTACGTCCGCCGCAACCACAATCTGCTGATCGGTGAAGCCACGGCGGAGCGGATCAAGAAGCAGGTCGGGATCGCCAAGCCGCCGGCGGACGGCGACGGCCTCTCGGTCCACATCAAGGGCCGCGACCTCGTCAACGGGGTTCCCAAGGAGATCACGATCAACCAGCGGCAGATCGCCGAGGCGCTCAGCGAGCCCGTAGGAACGATCGTCGAGGGCGTCCGGATCGCGCTCGAGAACACGGCTCCCGAGCTTGCAGCCGACATCGTCGACCAGGGCATCGTGCTGACCGGGGGCGGCGCTCTCCTGCAAGGGCTGGACGAGGTGCTTCGCGACGAAACGGGACTTCCGGTGACGGTCGCCGACGATCCCTTGACCTGCGTGGCCATCGGCACCGGCCGGGCGCTCGAGGAGGAAATCTTCCGCGGCGTTCTGCTGACCGCCTGAAGCCGGGACCGGGGAGGTCGCTCGATGTCCATGCGCTCCCCGTCATGCCAGC
>DASVPM010000335.1:0-1896 GCA_036382815.1 Allosphingosinicella sp. | reverse complement strand
AGCGCCTTTTCCTCGACGTGGACGGCGAGGGGCTCTTCCTTGTTGCCGTAGACGACGGCGGGGACTCGGCCTTCGCGACGCATTGCGCGGGAGGCTCCCTTGCCCGCCCGCTCGCGCGTCTCGGCCGACAGCGTAAGCTGTTCGCTCATCTTGCAAGTCTCCAATAGCTGGATTGATAAAACCCGCGCTCACGCCTCCAGGGATGACCATGAACGGGGAAGCCGCGGCTCTAGCTGAGAGGGGCGCGGAAGGCAAGGGAAGCTCCAGATCCTCCCCTGCATTTGCAGGGGAGGGGGACCATGCGAAGCATGGTGGAGGGGTTCTACTGACGCCGGAAGAACCCCTCCACCATGCTTCGCATGGTCCCCCTCCCCGACAAATGTCGGGGAGGAGTTAGGCTTATTGAACCCTCTTCGCCTTCAGCCCCTTCTTCCTCAGCATCGTCTGCACCGAATCCGCGCCGGCGAGATGCCCCGCGCCGACCGCGACGAACACCGTGCCGGGCTTCTCCATCCGCTTCGCAAGCCAGTCGGCCCAGGCGGCGTTGCGCCGGCTCATCAGCGCCGCCTTCAGCTCCGGCGACATCTGGGTCTCGTCGTCGAAGGTTCGCTCTATTCCCTTGAGATCCCCGCTCGCCCAGGCGTCGAGCATCGCCTTGAACTGGGTCCGCGTCTCCTTGCTGTCCTCGACCACGGACAGCAGCAGCGCCCGCTGCGCATCCTCCGAGAGGGTATCGAAATAGCCCAGCTGCTGCTCGACCGTCTCGAGCCCGGTCACCGTCTTGCCGGCGGTCCGGAACGGCGTTCCGATCTGCCTTTCGACTCCCAGCGACGGATCGAGGCCGAGCCGCTTGAAGGTCACTCCGAGCAGCGGCAGCGCCGCCGCCCAGGTCTCGAGCCGGTCGAAGACCTTCTCGGGATAGCCGCTCTCGGCGATCATCGCCCGGAGCGCCGCCCTTTTGTCCTCCGGAACCCGCTCGACGATCGGCGGCAGGCCCGGCGACATTCCGAGCTTGGCCATGGCCTGCGCCGAGGCCATCATGTCGTCGACATCGGCCACCTCGAGCACCAGCTCGTCGGCACGCGCGAGCGCCTTGTCCATCGCTGGGGTCCGCCATCCCTGGCCTTCGGGAAGCAGGTGGATGGTTCCGAACAGATAGACGGTCGTGTCGGAATCGGCGACCTTCCACATCGCCGGACGCGCCGCCCGCGGAGCCGGAGCCGCGTCCGCGGCGCAGCCGGTGAGCGGAAGCAGCCCCGCCAGCGCGAGCCTCAGCCAGTTCTTCCGAAACGCCATCGTCATCCTTCCTCTACTCACAAAATCCTCCCCTGCATTGGCAGGGGAGGGGGACCAGGCGAAGCCTGGTGGAGGGGCCTTACCGAGTCCGAAGAACCCCCTCCACCGCGCTTCGCGCGGTCCCCCTCCCCGAGAAATCTCGGGGAGGAATTAGAAATTGGTGCCAGGCACCGATTAATCCCGACAAATGTCGTGGAGCATTTCAAGAGGCAGTCAATCGATCCGCTTCACGCTCAGCCCGCGCTTCGCGAGCATCGCCTGGACCGACTCGCGCCCGGCGAGGTGCCCGGCCCCGACCGCGAACAGCAGGGTCCCCGGCTTCTTCAGCCGCTCCTCGAGCCATTGCGTCCAGGCCGCGTTGCGGCGCCGGCCGACGGCACGGCCGCCGCCGGGGACGCCAGCGCGGCCAGCGGCAACAGCCACAGCGGCCTCGAAAAAGTCAGCGATCTTAAGCTCATATCACGCGCGCCCGACACATTGCCCGTGGCTCAGGGCTGTCGCGCCTTTTGTCCCGGACGTCAATCGCGAGCGGCTCCGCTTGACCGTCAATCCCTCCTGCGCCAGAGCGCCCTGACCCTTTGTTGCAGGTGCGAAGGGCTC
>DASVPM010000334.1:0-1701 GCA_036382815.1 Allosphingosinicella sp. | reverse complement strand
TCGAGTTCGGCGCTCGCGGTGACGGTCATCGGCTTGTCCGTGCCGTTCCTGAGCGTGAAGGTCGCCCCATATTCGTCGCCGGACCGGACGAGCGGGGGGACGCCGGCATAGATGGTCAGGTCCTGGACGGTCCGGATGGTGGCGCTTCCGGTCCCGAACAGGTCGCCGCCCGCCGTGGCGACCGCGACGAGCTTGTAGGCGGAAAGGGAATCGGCGAGCGGCACGTCGACCTCGGCCCGGCCCTGCGCGTCGAGCTTCACCCGGCCGCGCCAGAGCAGAACCGGCTTGAAATCGGTGCGGATGAGGTCCGAGAGGTCGCCGCCGCCGCCGCCGCCGGCCGGAAGCGCCTTGCGCCCGTAATGGCGCTTGCCGACGACCTGCATCGCGGCGGTCGCGGTGATCACCGACAGCGGGCGCTCGCCCATCATCGCGTCGAGCAGGTTCCAGCTGTCGTTCGGGGAAAGCGTCAGCAAGGCCTGGTCGACGGCGGCAAAGGCGATCTCGGCGGATGGCGGCGCCTTGCCGTCGGGGCCCACCACCTGGACGGCGGCCCGGACATGCTCGCGGACCCGATACTTCTCCCGATCCGGGCGGACGGCGACGTTGAGCCTGTGGCCTTCCCAGCCGACCTTCACCTTGGCGATCCCGATCCGGTAGCTCGGCTTGGCGAGATCGACGAGGGCGGTGGGGTTGGCTATCCTTCCGACGACGGGGATCTTCCATCGCTGGGCGAACTCCGCCAGCCAGACCCGCCAGTCGGCGACCCGGCCGCGGACGGCCATCACCGAAATGAAGACGTCGGGCGCGTAGGCACCGGGCAGCTTGACGTCGACGACCGGATCCTTGCCGGACAATTCGGTCACGAAGGAGGAGAGCACGCCCTCCCGCTCGACCGTCACCAGCACCGTCGCCTTGCGGAACGGCATCCGCACCTGGACGTGCGCGGTGGCGCCGGCGCGATAGGCCTTGGAATCGGCGATGATGTCCATCCGGTCGCCATTGTCGCCGCCGAACCACCATTCCCCGTCGCCGGCGAGGTAGAGGGACGTCACGGCGCGGGCCTCGTTGCCGTCCTTGTCCCGGCTGGTCGCGACCGCGATGACTTCCCCCGACACTCCGGGATCGAGGCGGCATTCTGCGAGCCCGTGATCGTCGGTCGAAGCCGTGCAGGCGGTCGCTATCCGCGTCGTCTTCACGACGTTGTCGAAAGCGTAGAAGCCGCCGATCAGCCGCCGCCGCGCCGAGATGATCTCGCGCGTATAGAGAGCGATTTCGACCGGCTGGCCTCGGACGGCCCTTCCGTCGAGCCCCAAGGCGGCGATCTTGAGGCGCATGTCGCCGGCGCGCTGCACCCAGCCGTCGGGCTTGAGCCCGAGGCGGATGGCGGAGGTGTAGACGGGGATGCGGGTCGAGGCGGTGAGGGTCTCGCCATTGGCGTCGGCATAATCCATCTCGACGATCAGCCGCGCGTCGTCGTGAAGCTCCGGGATGGTGAGCGGGGTCCTCAGCGCCCCGTTCGGATCGAGGCTCAGGGGCAGGGTCGAGGCGTCCGGCATCTGCGCGGTTCCCGAGTCGTTGCCGTCCTCGTCGAGGGCGACCGTGCCGTCGCGAACGGCCGAGCCCCCGAACGACCAGTCCTCCCACCCGTCGGGGCTGTCCCGGAGGAGCTCCCAGGCGGTGCGCAGCTTGACCGCCGCACCG
>DASVPM010000333.1:0-18658 GCA_036382815.1 Allosphingosinicella sp. | reverse complement strand
CGGCCGCGGCCGCGAGCGCCTCGTCCGGCTGGAGCGCGAGATCAGCCACCCGGCCTTTTCAGGAGCGAGCGCCAGTAGATGACGATCCCGATCAGCGCCGGGAACAGGGCCGCCGAGCCTGCGCTCCGGATATTCTGCTCGCCGCCCTGGATGAGGCCCGAGCCCATGATCGCGATCGCGATCGCGACGAGGACGATGCCGGTCGTCTGGCTGCGCCGCCGGGGCCGGTCGCGAAGCTGCTCGAACAGCTCCGGGGCGATCGGGGAATCGGCCCTGATCGCTTCCTGCAATGTTTTCTGGTCCTGATTGTCGTGGCGAAGCCGCATGAAATGGAAGGCGGCGATGAACAGGCCCGCCGCCATGAAAGCCAGTAGAAGTTCCTGATCCACCTGCCATGTCTCCCCGCGCTTTGCCGGCAGCAGTGAGGATGCCGGCGTTGGGCAGTTTGGATGAGGCGGAAGCGGGGGGACAGCGAATTTTGTTTCTCCAGCGAGCGCCGGGTTCACAAATCCTCCCCCGGATTCCCGGGGGAGGGGGACCAGGCGAAGCCTGGTGGAGGGGTCCTCGGGGTCTCGAAGGCGCCCGTCCACCATGCTTCGCATGGTCCCCCTCCCCTGCAAATGCAGGGGAGGATTGGGTAGGGAGGACCTGGCGAAGCCGATCCATCAGTAAAGCCTCACCACGTCCTTCACCACGCCCTGGCGGAGCAGGCTGTGGGCGAGGATGGTCTCGACGAGGCGGGCATGGCCGACCCCGAGCGTCCGGGCCGAGCGCGAGATAGTCTTCTTCGACCACAGGTTGCAGGAGAGGTTGACCTCCATGAAGCGGATGTCGTCGGTGGCGGGATCGTAGCGAAACTCGAAGCGGCCATAGTCGAACGGCCACAGCTCCGGCAAAAGCGTTCGGACGGCGCCGTTCAGCCGTTCGGCCAGGGCAGGATCGTCGACGATCCGGAGCGGATCCTCGTCGCCGGCCTCGACGAGGCCGCGTTTCTCCTCGTAGCTTCGCGGCATTCCCGGCACGTCGGGGAAATAGCCCATCGGCGGGAGCAGCCAGGGACCGTCGGCGCCGACCACCGGGACGGCGATGTCGATCAGCGGCGCATACGGCTCGAGGATGACGTCGTGGCCCGAGGCGAGGATGTGCTCCGCATGGGCTTTGGCCTCGCTCCATTCGTCGAGGATCTTCACGCCCCATGAGGCCGAGCTGGCATTGGGCTTCACCACCAGCCGCTCCCAGCGGAAGGACGGCGGCTCGACCTTGCCCTGGCCTCGGCGCAGGATCGCCCAGTCGGTCACCGGAACGCCGCGCAGGCGCGCGGCGGTCTTCATCAGATGCTTGTCGTCGGAAAGGCCGCGAAGCATCGGCGCGGCGCCGAGGAAGGGCAGGCCGTGGCGGGTGAGGATCAGGGGCGCGAGCATCTCCGAATTGAGGAAGCCGCCGCGGTTGAGGAGGGGCACGACGAAATCGGCCTCCGGCCGCCGCCAGATCCGCTCGTAGCTGTTCGCCGCCGACACGAAGAAGCCGGCCATCCGAAGCGTCTCGAGCATCTCGTGATGGTAGACCGCGTGGGTGCCGTCCTGCGCGTCGGGCACCCCGCCCGACAAAGCGTGCTTGGCGAGGAAGAGGATGACGAGACGGTCCTTGTCCTCGTCGAAGATCCTGAGCGGCCCCTGGCGGCGGGGTATGTGTTTCACGTGGGCTCTCCCGGTGGTTCATCAGTCAGGATGCCGGGAAGGAGCGGTTTGGATGTGGGGCGCGCGTCTCCAGGCATGATCCGGGAGCTTCCGTGTACACGCTGTGACAGGCCGACGGTCTGTCGGAAGAAATTTTCTAGCACTGCCGGCAGCTCGATGGCGTAGAGCGGGCTTCATTCAAGTTGGAGGCGGCGAGGCCGTGGGGAAGAAAAGTCTTTGAGCGGAGGTTCGATGCCGGTCGCGGAAGCGTCAACGAGGAGCCAGGCGCCGCGGACACCCCGGATCGCTTTGATAACGAAACTACGTGCCCAGAACGTCGGCAACGAGGCGATCTCGACGCTGTTGATCGATTACTTGCGCAACAGCCTGCCCGACGCAGAGATCCGGGCGATCGATCGGGTCTCGCGGGCGCTCCTGCCGCTGTCGAGGCGGCAGCGGCACTTCGGGCCCGACCCGGTATCGGCACTGGAATCATCCTGCCGCAGATTGCTCCGGCGCTATCCGCCGGATCCCGCCGGCCCGCTCGCAGCGAAGGTCACAGGCAGCAGCGTAAGCGTTCCGGGCCGACGCCATTTCCTCCTTCGGTCGCTCGACCGTACGCCGCTGTCGAAGATAGCCGTCCGGACCTGGCTCACGAAAGCGGGCCTCTACGGCCGCGGCGAGTTCCAGCGGATCATGAATACATTGATGTGGGCGGACTCGGTCATATGGCATCCCGCGGGCGAGCTCTATCCAAACCCCCGCTGGACGGACAGCTTGCCCCCGTTGCTGCTCCTGCGGGTGGCCGAAAGCTGCGGCGCTGCAACCTTCGCACTCAACCAGACCATCGAAAGCATAGAGCCCCCCCTGCAGAGGATCGTCGGGTCCGTCTACAGCCGAATGACCGCGATCACGGTTCGCGAGGAACAGTCGCTTGCGCGGGCACTCGGCATGGGCGTTCCCGAGGGCAAGGTGGCCGTCGCCCCGGACCTGTCGTTTCTCGCTTCGGCGGAGGGACCGGCGCCCGCACATGACATCGGACACCACGACGTCCCCGCCGGATCGATCCTGGTGGCCGTGGAGGTTTCGACGGCCAGGCAAGGGGTTCAAGAGTGGGATGACCTCTTCGCGCGGATCGGGGCGATCGGGAGGCCGCTGGTCTTCGTTTCGAACGACATCCAGCGCGACCTGCCGTTCGCCCGGGACATGGCTGAGCGCCACAGGATCACGATTATCGAGCGGCAGCCGGCCTTCCGTGAACTGATGGCGATGTATCGAAGAGCGTCGGTCATCGTCGCCAGCCGCCTTCATTCGTCTCTTCTGGGTTTCTGCGCAGGAGTCCCGGTCGTCACCCTCGAGCAACACTCGCACAAGATCGGCGGCATCGTTTCCCAGCTCGGCTTTCCAATCGAAACCGAGGACCGCAGACGTGGCGGCTGGGCTGAACGGGCAGCAGCGAAAGTCGAGTTCGCCATCAAGGACGGCGACGCGCTCCGCGTCGCCATCGCCGCCTCGCTGGAGAGACAGCGGGAACGGATCCATCTTGCGTACAAGCCGATGCTCGAGTCTCTGGCGTCCATTCGAAAGTCCGGAACCTCCAAGCGCGTCAGCCGCTCGGGATAGTCGGCGTCGATGCCGGCCCCGGCGCCTCCAGCGCTAACGGCATGCCAGGCCAGGACGTTCGGCCGCCAGGTCCCGGAAGGCGCTCCAGAAAGCGGAGAAGGATTCCGCCAGCACCTCCGGAGCGATGCTGCGGGCGCTGAGGAGGTTGCGCGCCGACAGGGCGGCGAGAAGCTCGGGCTGGTCGAGACTGCGGCGAATCGCTTCGGCGAGCGCGTCCGGATCGCCGACCGGGCAAAGTTGTTCGCACGACACGATCTCGCTGATCCCGCCTACGTCGCTTGCGAGAACGGGCGTCCCGCGGCCAAGGGCTTCGACGATGGATCGCGGCAGACCCTCGCTCCGCGACGGCTGGATCAGGAGGTGGCACGCGTCCATCTCGGCGATGACCTGGTTTCGCGAGATCCGCCCTAGGAACTCGACTGTTCCCGCAAGGCCCTGCCGCGCAATCTGCTGCTCCAGCTTCGCGCGCAGCCGACCTTCGCCGGCGACTCGAAGCGAAAGCGGGAAACCTCGTGCGACCAGCCGGCGGACCGCTTCGAAAAGAATGTCCGCCCCTTTATACGGTTGCTGGAGGGACCCGACGAAGAGCATCCGGAACGGCCTGTCGGCGAAGAAGGAGGCCGGCCGCGGCGTCGCGCGGATGAGATGGGGCGGAAGGATCGCGTCCGAGAACGCTCCGGTCAGAGCGCCCGATGCGGCAGGATAGCGCTTCTGGAGGTAGCTCCTGGTGACATAGGATACGGCGTCGGCGGTGCGGCAAAGACGCTTGGTGGAGCGGGTGATGAACGGACCGGCTGCCGCCACGGCCGGACTTACCAATCCCGGAGCGGACGCGGCTTGCGGATCCCCGACGAGCTCGACCGCGAACGGCCTGCCGGAACGCCGGACTTGCCGCTCCACCAGCAGCGAGAGAAGCCCCGGGGCGCGAATTGCGTAGGCGTCCGCACCCTCGAGACCGCGGCGGACCTCGCTAAGCAGGAGCGGCCCGTTCAAAGGCGACCTTAACGGACCGAAGAGGGGCAGCGCGTGGAAGCTCAGGCCCTCGGGCACCGGGACTGCTCCGGCGGCAGGAGCCTCAACCGATTGAACCCGGGCCAGGACGCGCATTTCCGGAAAAAACTGTCTGTAACGGTCCCAGAAAGCGCCGTCGAAACCGTTGAGGCTGTATATCAGGCCGTCCGGACAACGATGAAACCGTTCTTCGAATGCGAATACAAGCACAGGATCGCGCGACCGGCCGGATCTACTTTGAGCTGTTCGACCGAGTTCCGCGCACGGCGGACAGGCTGCCCGACTGTTCATCGCACCTCGGTCCTCAATCCCCAGAGAGCGGCCATCTTGTCGACATAGCCTTCGAAGCGGAAAGGGCTCCGAAGGAATGAGGCCGCGATCGCAGCCCTGTCCTGCGCCACTGCTCGTTCGATGGCATCCGCCCAAACATCATCCGCGGCGGCAAGCGGAACGAGCGCCACTCCCGTCACGGCTCGTGCGATCTCGCGTGTCCCTGGAAGGTCGGACGCGACGACCGGCGTCCCGACGGAGAGCGCCTCCAGCACCGAGCCGGACAGCCCTTCCCACAGCGAAGGGAGAAGCAACAGGTCGGCTGAGCGAAGGTGGGCGAGCGGGTCGGACGAATATCCATGAATGACGATACGCGATCCGTATGCGGATTCGACCACCAATCCGGCGAGGCGGTCCTCATCCTCGGCTGCGCCCGCGCCTACGAAATGCAGGTTGAAGCCTGGTCCTGCCCGGGAGCAGAGAGCCTCGAAAATAGCGACCGAGCGAGCGTAATTCTTCACGGGATGGATGCGGCCGAGGACGAGCAGGTGCCTGCAACCGTCCGCGCCAGCCGGGCGGCGGCGCGAGGACGGTTCCTCCGCCGGCACGCCGTTGTAAAGCGTCATCCATCTGTCGGCCCGGACCGGAGCGAAGGCGCGCGCGGCATCGCAGACGCCGACCACCCTGGTCGCCAGCAGGTTGATGAGGGCGATGCCGAGCCAGCGGCGGAACCTCGATCCGGCACCTTCACGCTGGTCGTGGGTGCTTCGGAAGTGACAGATCCGGGTTCGGATGCCTGCAAGCGCGCCGGCGAGCAGGAAATAACCGCTTATCGCGCCGACGTTCGAATGAAGAATTTCGACGCGGTGGATTCGACATGCGCGCCAGAACTTCAGAAGCCCCCTTACGCTTGGGCTGCCCTTCACGATCGTGCAGCCGGCGGAGACGAACGCATCGTCGAGCTCCCCCGTCCCGCCCGACATATCGTACAAGATGAAGCCGAAGGCGGGGCTGCGCTTTCTGAGCTCCTGGACGAGCTGCAGCGACCGCCGCTCGGCGCCCCCGGCCCCCAGGCTTCCCAGCACGTACATTATGTTCGGCATGCCTCGCCCGCCGCGCCGCTTCGAAGTTCTTTCGAGCGTTCGCGGATGTTCGCGAACATGAAAAATGGTGCCCAGGAGAGGACTCGAACCTCCACGCCCTTGCGAGCGCCAGCACCTGAAGCTGGTGCGTCTACCAATTCCGCCACCTGGGCACGGGGTAGGGGGCGCGAACTAGGGGGCGTGCCCGCGCTTGTCAACGCGGCGGCGTGCGGGCATGGGGACGCCGCATCTTGAGGCGTTTTCCAAGGGACTGAAATGGACGCGAGAGACCGCGTGGTGACCCTGTTCGGCGGCGGCGGCTTCCTCGGCCGTTATACCGCCCAGGCCCTGTTCCGGACAGGCGCCCGGGTGCGCGTGGCGCAGCGCCACCCGCGCCGGGCCAATTTCCTCCACCCCCTCGCCGCCGTCGGCCAGCTGCAGGTGCTCGCCGTCGACATCCGCGACCGCGGCGCGGTGCGCGCCGCCGTCCGCGGCAGCGACTGCGTCGTCAACCTCGTCGGCATCCTCAAGGGCGATTTCGAGGCGATCCACGTCGCCGGGGCCCGCAACGTCGCCGAAGCGGCGGCGGAGGCGGGGGCCGGGTCCCTCGTCCACGTCTCGGCGATCGGCGCCGATCCCGACAGCGAATCGGCCTACGGGCGAAGCAAGGGGGAAGGGGAGGCCGCGGTCCGGGCCGCGTTCCCGGACGCGACGATCCTCAGGCCTTCGATCCTGTTCGGGCGGGAGGACAATTTCATCAACCGCTTCGCCGGGATGGCCCGGCTGGCGCCGGTGCTTCCGGTGTTGAGCGGGGCGACCCGGTTCCAGCCGGTCTATGCGGCCGACGTCGGCCGTGCGGTAACCGCCGCGGCGCTCCATCCGCGCGGCCATGGCGGCAGGACCTACGAGCTCGGCGGGCCGCAGGTGCTGACGATGCGCGAGCTGAT
Organism: Allosphingosinicella sp.; assembly: GCA_036382815.1. Lineage (GTDB taxonomy): Bacteria > Pseudomonadota > Alphaproteobacteria > Sphingomonadales > Sphingomonadaceae > Allosphingosinicella. The sequence continues at coordinate 12,049 of DASVPM010000333.1, read as the reverse complement.
GGAATGGGTGTGCGAGACGACCGGGCGCGGCCGGCCCCTCGTCGACATTCCCGATCCGGTCGGCCGGCTGATCGCCCGGGCGACGGGCTGGCTTCCCGGGGCTCCGATCACCTGGGACCAGTGGTTGATGCTGAGGCGCGACAACGTCGTGTCGCCTGGCGCGGAGGGGCTGGAGGCCTTCGGGCTGCCGAAGACTCCGCTCGCCGCGGTCTCGGAAGGCTGGCTGACCAGCTACCGCCGCCACGGCCGCTTCGCGGCGAAATCGCCCTACTGAAACCGTCGTCCCGGCGAAGGCCGGGACCCCAGGGAGAGTGTGCACTGTGTCTTTTTCTCGCCGGGATCCCGGCCTTCGCCGGGATGAGGCGCTTACACCGATCGTGGCGAACTGATGGAAGCGTCGCTCCTCACCATCATCCTGCTCGGGATCGTCGAGGGGGTGACCGAGTTCATCCCGGTCTCGTCGACGGGGCACCTCGTCCTCGCCGCCGAACTGCTCGGCTTCGACAGCGCCGCCGAGGGGACGTTCGAGATCGTCATCCAGCTGGGCGCGATCCTGGCCGTCATCGTCCTCTACTGGCGCCGCTTCTGGGATGTGCTCGTCGGCCTGCTGCGCTGGTCGTCCGGGCCCGTCGCCTTCACCCGCAACGTGCTCCTCGGCTTCCTCCCGTCGATGGCGATCGGCGCGATCGCCTACGAGGCGATCCAGCGCATGCTCGAAACCCCCGAGATCGTCGCGATCGCGCTCATCGCGGGCGGAATCGCCATCCTGCTGATCGAGCGGATGACGAAGAGGGTCACGACCGAGAGCGTCGAGGCGATGGGGTGGAAGACGGCGCTCGGCATCGGGCTCATCCAGTGCCTGTCGATGATCCCGGGGGTCAGCCGGTCGGGCGCGACGATCATGGGCGCGCTGGCACTGGGCGTGGAGCGCAAGACCGCGGCCGAGTTCAGCTTCTTCGTCGCGGTGCCGACGATGATCGGCGCTTCGGCCTACGCCATGCTCAAATCGGGCGCGCAGCTCGGCGCGGGAGAGCTGGGCGACATCGCGATCGGCTTCGCGGTCTCCTTCGTGGTGGCGATCGCGGTCATCAAGGCGTTCATCGGGATCGTTGCCCGCTACGGCTTCGCCCCCTTCGCCTGGTACCGGATCGTGGTGGGCACGGTGGCTTTGGTCTGGCTGCTGGCGAGATAGGAAGCGGTCAGCCCGGCGAAAGCCGGGACCTCAGGCCGACCAAGGCGCTGCGGGTCTCCCCAGGCTCCAGGCTTTCGCCCGGACGACGGATCACGTTCAGGTCAGGCTCAGCCTGCTTCGTCCATGAATCGCAACCGAGTCGCACCCGCGCGCGTTTTCGCGGTGCGCCCATGTTCGAGGAGGCCTCAATTGCGTAAGCTCATCATCGCCATGACGGCGCTCGCCGCGGCCGCGCCCGCATTCGCCCAGCCCGGCTACGATCCGCGAGGCGACGATCTCGTCCGGCGGCTGCCGCCGCCGGAGGAGGTCGAGCGGATCGGCGATTCGGTCGGCGCCGCCACCGACGCGCTGATGGACGTCGACATCGGCCCGGTGGTCGACGCGCTCGACCCCTATCACCGCCGCTACCGCCGCGGTCCCGAGACGATCGGCGACCTCGCCGGCCGCCGCGACCCTTATGCGCGCGAGCGGATGCGGGCCGAGATCGGCGCCGTCACCGTCGGCCTCGGAGCCGCCGTGCAGCAGATGGCGGTGATGACCCCGATCCTGCGCCGCAGCCTCGAGGATTCCATTGTCCGCATGGAGGAGGCGATCGCCCGCGGCCGCACGTCCTACCAGCGCGGCTACGATCGCCGGTACGACGACCGCTACGACCGGCGCGACGAGCGTTACGATCGGGATTACGATCCCCGCGACGACGAGCCGGAATACGAACCGCGCTGAGCTTAATCCTCCCCTGCCCTTGCAGGGGAGGGGGACAAGGCGAAGCCTGGTGGAGGGGCCTTGCCGAGGTTCCGGAAGAACCCCTCCACCGCGCTTCGCGCGGTCCCCCTCCCCGCGAAATCGCGGGGAGGATTTTTGGGGATTCAGGCGTGGCGCACCTTTCGCCCCCGCGCTAGAGACGCCCTCGCATGTGGCAGCTCTATCAATTCCCGCTTTGCCCCTTCTCCCGCAAGGTCCGGCTGATGCTGGCCGAGAAGGGGGTCGCGCATGAGCTGGTCCGGGAATCGCCCTGGCTGAAGCGCGACGAGTTCACCGATCTCAATCCCGCCGGCCAGACCCCGGTGCTGGTCGAGGAGGCGCGCGGGATCGTGCTCATCGACAGCAAGGCCATCTGCGAATATTTCGAGGAGACGGTCGACCGCTCGCCGATGATCCCGGGCACCGCGCCCAACCGCGCGGAGGTCCGGCGGCTGGTCTCCTGGTTCGACGAGGGCCTCTATCGCGAGGTCGTCGGCCCGCTGATGGAGGAGAGGATGACCAAGCGGCTGGTCAGCCGCGACGCGCCCGACACGCGGATCCTGCGCGAGGCGATGAAGACCGCCAACAATCATATCGACTACATAGACTATCTGCTCGACCACCGCCGCTGGCTGGCCGGGCCGGTGCTCAGCCTCGCCGATCTGACCGCCGCGGCGCACCTCTCGGTCGCCGACTATCTCGGCGGGATCGACTGGCGCGGGCACAAGCAGACCGCCGACTGGTACGGCGTGATGAAGTCGAGGCCGAGCTTCAGGCCGCTGCTCGCCGAGCGGATGGAGGTGATCTCGCCGCCCCCGCATTACGACAAGGTGGATTTCTGACGCTCGCGAAGTGGGCGTCATCCCGGCGCAGGCCGGGATCTCGGGGAGACCCGCCGTGCCCTTATCCTCACCGGGATGACGATTCATTTAGTCATCGTCTCCGATTCCGTGGAGACGCCCCATGAAGCGGCTGTTGTTCCTCCTCAAGGACTTCCAGACGGTCGCCGAGCCGCAGCGTGCGCTGGCCGGCGGGTGAAGCGCGGGCGGCATCTCGAATATCCCGAAGCCGGATATTTCAGATTCGTCGAGGAACCGGTGAGGTTCGGGCGCGATGTGACGGCGTTCATCGCGGGGCGGTGAATACCGTCACCCCAGCGAAGGCTGGGGTCCCGGCGGGCGATGACCGCCGGCGCTTTTCACCCCCCGGGACCCCAGCCTTCGCTGGGGCGACGGTCATGCCCGCTTCGCCGTCATGAAATAGTCGAGGCTCTTGTTGTCCGAGAGGTGGAAGCCGCGGGCCGGGCCCCAGGCGAGGCCGTGGCAGTCGATTATCTCGAGGCCGCAGTCGCGCAGGAGGGCGCAAAGCTCCTCGGGTGAGAGGAACTTCTCCCAGTCGTGGGTGCCCTTCGGAATTCGGCCGGTGCCTTCGCCGATGAAGATCAGCATCAGCCTCGACATGGCCGTGCGGTTGGGGGTGGAGAGGATGAGCAGGCCGTCGTCGGCCAAAGCCTCGGCCAGGCCCTGGACGAAATTGCGGGTCTCGGCGACATGTTCGACCACCTCGAGCGAGGTGACGAGATCGAACCGGTCTTGGAGCGCCTCGACCCCGCCAACGCGATAGTCGATCTCGAGCCCCTGGCCGAGCGCATGCTCGCGCGCGGCGGCGATATTCTCCGGGGCCGGATCGACCCCCGTCACCCGCGCCCCAAGCCGCGCCAGCGGCTCGGCGAGCAAACCGGCGCCGCATCCGACGTCGGCCGCACGCTTCCCCTCCAGCGGCCTCAGGCTGCATTCGTCCAGCCCCCAATGCTGGTCGATCCGGTCGCGGATGTAGGCGAGCCGCACCGGGTTGAGCTGGTGAAGCATCGCCGACGAGCCCTTCGGGTCCCACCAGTCGGCCGCCATGGCGCCGAAATGCGCGGCTTCCTTCGGGTCGATCGTCGTCGTCGCGGTCATGGCCGATCCTGTCGCTGCACCGGAATCTCCTTGCACTCAACGCCGCGACTCGAAAAGAGCCGCCTCTATGCCCCGCATCGTGATGAAATTCGGTGGAACCTCGATGGCGGGCATCGAGCGCATCCGGCATGTCGCCCAGCGGGTGAAGGCGGAGGCCGATGCGGGGAACCAGGTCGCGGTGGTGGTCTCGGCGATGGCGGGGGAGACCGACCGGCTGATCCAGTTCTGCCGGGAGGCGTCGACGCTCTACGATCCGCGCGAATATGACGTGGTGGTGGCGAGCGGCGAGCAGGTGACGAGCGGGCTGCTCGCCATCACGCTGCAGGGGATGGGGCTCAAGGCGCGCTCCTACATGGGCTGGCAGCTGCCGATCCGGGCCTCGGGCCATGCCTCGGCGCTCATCGACGATATCGACGCGGGGGTGCTCGAGCGGGTCTTCGCGGAAGGCGGGATCGCCGTCATCCCCGGCTTCCAGGGGGTCGCCGCCGACGGCAGCCTGGCGACGCTCGGGCGCGGCGGATCCGATACTTCGGCGGTGGCCCTGGCGGCGGCGGTCAATGCCGACCGCTGCGACATCTATACCGACGTCGAAGGGGTCTACACGACCGATCCGAGGATCGTGCCGAGGGCGCGCAAGCTACCGCTCGTCACCTACGAGGAGATGCTGGAGCTGGCCTCGGTCGGCGCCAAGGTGCTCCAGACCCGGTCGGTCGGGCTCGCGATGCGGCACGGCATCCCGCTCGCGGTCCTGTCCTCCTTCGCCGATCGGCCCGGCACCCTGATCGTGCGCGAAGACCAGATCGAGGAATATGGAATGGAACGGCAGCTCATCACCGGAATCGCCCACGACAAGAACGAGGCGCGGATGATCCTCACCGGTCTTCCCGACTCTCCGGGGGTCGCGGCGTCGGTGTTCACGCCGCTGGCCGAGGCCGGGGTCAATTACGACCTGATCGTGAGAAGCGTGCCGAGGGCCGGACAGCCGACCGACCTCACCTTCACCGTGCCGCGCGCCTCGCTGGCGCTCGCCGCCGACCTGATCGAGAAGCGCAAGGCCGAGATCGGCTTCGACGACCTCCTCACCGACAGCGCGGTGACCAAATTGAGCATCGTCGGGGTCGGCCTGAGGAGCAATCCGGAGATCGCGGCGCGGATGTTCGCGACGCTGGCCGACCGCAAGATCGACATTCTCGCCATCACCACCAGCGAGATCAAGGTCTCGGTCCTGATCCCGGAGGATTATACCGAGCTTGCGGTGCGGGTGCTTCACACGGCCTTTGGGCTGGACGATCTCGGGGAAGCGCCTTGATCGTCAACCCGGCGAAGGCCGGGCTCCCAGCGGGTGAAGAGCACCTGCGACTTTCACCCCACGGGACCCCGGCCTTCGCCGGGTGACGGAGTTAGCATGAACGACATCGCGACAAGCCCCACCCTCGGCCACGAGCGCCTCCGCCGTCTGATGAAGCGGGGCACCGACTTCCTCGGCTGCGAGGTGGCGATCCTCGGCGGGGCGATGAGCTGGATCTCCGAGCGCAGCCTGGTCTCCGCGCTGTCCAACGCCGGCGCGTTCGGGGTGATCGCCTGCGGGGCGATGACTCCCGAGCTTCTCGATACCGAGATCGCCGAGACGAAGAAGCGGACCGACCGGCCGTTCGGAGTCAACCTCATCACCATGCACCCGCAATTGAGCGAGCTGATCGACGTCTGCGCGAATCACCGGGTCGGCCATGTCGTCCTCGCCGGGGGGCTCCCGCCGCCCGGGTCGATCGACCGGATCAAGGGCAACGGCGCCAAGCTGATCTGCTTCGCTCCGGCTCTGGCGCTGGCGAAGAAGCTGGCGCGATCGGGAGTCGACGCGCTGGTCATCGAGGGGATGGAGGCGGGCGGGCATATCGGGCCGGTCTCGACCTCGGTGCTCGCCCAGGAGATATTGCCGCCGCTTGCCGCCGACATGCCGATCTTCGTCGCCGGCGGGATCGGCCATGGCGGTCTGATCGCCGGCTATCTCGAAATGGGGGCGGTCGGAGTCCAGCTCGGCACCCGCTTCGTCTGCGCCACCGAATGCATCGCCCACCCCAATTTCAAGAAGGCCTTCCTCCGCGCCTCGGCGCGCGACGCGATCACCAGCGTCCAGATCGACCCGCGGCTGCCCGTCATCCCGGTCCGCGCGCTGAAGAACCGCGAGATGGAGAGCTTCGCCGCGAAGCAGCGCGAGGTGGCAGACCTGCTCGACAAAGGCGAGGTCGAGATGATGGAGGCCCAGCTCCAGATCGAGCATTATTGGGCCGGCGCGCTGAGGCGGGCGGTGATCGATGGCGACGTCGAGACCGGCTCGGTGATGGCCGGCCAGTCGGTGGGGATGGTGAAGGAGGAGGCTCCGGTCTCCGACATACTTCGCCAGCTCGTGGACGAGGCCGCTCAGGCGCTGGAGCGGAGGTCCGACCGATTTTCGGATTGAAGTTGCGCCGAAGGTTCGCCGGCGCGGCGATCCCGCTCGATCCGCGTCTATGCTTCCGTGGTCTTGCCGTTCCGTCGAGTTCGTGAATTCTCTTCTTCCTGGAAAGGAAATGCGCGTCGACCGTTTCGCCGGCGCGTTGACTCCGCCGGACGTAGGTTTATGTTTCGGCTCCTGTCGTTGCGTTGAGTTCGTGAAATCTCATCTCCTGGAAGGGAAACGTGGATGCAGAAGAACAGCAATGAAGCCGCCGATCTTCGTTCGTACGACGCTCCCCGCATCGTGGAGGTCGGAACGGTCGCGGAATTCACCTCCGGCTACACCGAGCCTGTCGCCGACCCGCCGGTTGGCCAGGACCTCGGCTATTACAATGCCGCAAAGAACCTCACCGGCGCGGACGTCGATCTCGACGCGGCTTGAACTCCCGCCGGGGGGATGATTGTCGTAAATCCCGTCATCCGCCATGCCGAAGTGGACGGAAGGCGCGTTCTCCTCGACCTTAGAGTCGGCACCTATTCGGTGCTCGACGATGTCGCGACGAGCATGTGGTCGGCCATGGTCGGGGAGCGCGGCTGGGACATTGCGCGTCAGGAACTCATCGGCCGCTACGCCGTCGACGGCGCCCGCCTCGATCACGATTACGCCGCCTTTCGCGCCCGCTGCGCCGAGGACGGCCTGATCGGCGCCCCGGCGGCCGGGTCGAGCGCTCCGCCGACAGCCGGCAAGGCGCGCGCCGCCGTCTCCGGATCAGTCAGGGCGGTCCGGATACTCTACGAGACCCGCTACCGGCTATTGCGGCATGGCTTCGCGGAAACCTACCGGCGCTACGCGGCCCTCGGCCGGGTCCGAGGCCGCGGCCGGCTCGACGACGAATTGCGCAGATTCAGGCGCGCCGAACATTTGTTCGTCGCCCGGGAAGCGCCGAACGACTGCCTGGTGCGCTCACTTTCGCTGTTCCGTTACCTGAGCGAGGCGGGGGTCCCCGCCGAACATGTCATCGGCATCCGGCGGGTGCCCTTCCAGGCGCATGCCTGGGTCGAGAGCGAGGGGCGGCCTTTGCTGGACGATCCGGAACGCTGCGGCGGCTATACTCCGATCGCGCGGCTGGCATGCGCGCCCGGCCTCTGAGCGAGGGCTTTTGCGGCCGGATCGATCCGGAACTGGGGATCGTCGCCGAACCCGGCCCCGTCGTGGACCCGGCGTCGGGCTGTCAGATCCTCGTCTGGGGCCAGATTTCCAATCGGGCCGAACTCAAATCCGCGCTCGCCCTGTCGGGGGACCGGCCCGGCGGCGACGCTGCTCTCGTCGGCCATGCCTATCGCCGCTGGGGCGAGCAATTTCCAAACCACGTACACGGGGAATATTCGGCGGCGGTGTTCGACCTCGCCTCGCGCACCGCACTGCTCGCGCACGACAGCATGGGGCTCTCGCCTCTTTATCATAGCCTCGACCGGAATAGGGGGCAGCTGCGCTTCGCGACTCATCTCCTCGCGCTGCTCGACCTGGCGACGACCTGCGATCTCGACCATGAATATTTCGCCGATTATGTCGCTCGAGGCGCGATAACCACCGCCCGAACCCCTTTCCGGGCCGTGCGCCGTCTGCTCCCGGGCACGATTCTGCTGTCCGACGGAGCGGACGCACGCATCGTCGAGCACTGGCGCTTCACTGAGCCGCTTCACCCGGCCCCCCGACGGTTGGATGCAGACGAGCAGTTCCGTTCGTTGCTGGAGTCGGCGGTGGGAGGCGCGTTCGACGGCGCCCGCACGGTCTGGTCGGATCTTTCCGGAGGGCTCGATTCGACGACGGTCTTCGCCATGGCGGCCCGGCTTGGAGCACCGAACCTGGCGGCGCGCAGCGTGTATTGCCCGGGCTTTTACCAGGTGGACGAGCGGCGCTGGATGCGCGACGCGATAGCGCTCTATCCGGTCGAGTGGCACCTTCTGGACCTCGAAGAGACGCTTCCGTTCAGCGGGCCGCCGACGCCGTTCGCGGGCGAGCCCTCGATCGCAGCAATCAACGGCGAGCTTACCCTTAGAATGGAGCGGATATGCGCCGACCACGGCGTCGATATTTTGTTGTCCGGTCATGGCGGCGACGCCGTCCTCGGCGCCTTTTGCGGCTCCGAACCGGTCGCGCTGGCGGATCCGCTTTTCTCGGCGAAACCCTGGCGGGCCCTGTCGGCAACCCTTCACTGGCGGCGCGAGTCGCCCGAGGGGCGGTCATTGTCCCATTGGCTGCGCCAGGGCGTCGTCCGGCCCTCGATCCAGCACCTTTTCGGCCGCGGCGTTTCAAACCAGCCGCGTCTTCCCCTTCAGCCCTGGCTCAAACGCGATTTCGTCCGTTCGCGGCGGCTGGATCGCCGGCGCCTGCAGCGCTACGCGCCCCGCCGTCCGACCCCCGGCGCGGGCCAAATCGCCGACAGCCTCTGGGTGACAGCCCTGCATGCGTCGGTGGATGTCCAGCGCCGGCGCGGGTTCCACATCCGTCATCCGCTGCTCGACCCACGGCTCGTCAGCTTCATGACTTCGCTTCCGCTGGACCTGCGGATGAGGCCGCGCTGCGACCGATATCTGCAGCGGCGGGCGCTCGCGGGCATCCTGCCGGAATCGGTGCGGCGGCGCGGGGGCAAGGGGGTCGCCACGGCCATGTTCGTCGAAGGCCTGTCGCGGTCTCCCGAATGGGTGCGTTACCTGACCGAAGGCTGCCGGCTGGCGGACGCCGGGATCGCGGACGCGAATGCCTGGGCCGATTCGATTCGCCAGGCCACCGTCGGCCAGACCCGAGGCGATATGTTCCTGCACGCGGGCATCTCCCTCGAAATATGGCTCAGACAGCTCGAGGAACATCGGCAGACAATCCGATTGGAAGCCAGGCGCGACATCTGATAGCGCGTGGTTATGCCCACCGGTTCCGCCAGCTCCGCGCGCGAGATATTGACCGGGCTGCACGACGTGATGGCGTCGCGGGCGAGCGCCCAGGCGAAGCTCAACAAGGTGGTCAAGATCATCGCCGAGGCGATGGCGAGCGAGGTCTGCTCCATCTACCTGCTGCGCGACGGCGTGCTCGAGCTGTTCGCCACCGTCGGCCTCAACCAGAGCGCGGTCCACGTCACCCGGCTGGCCACGGGGGAGGGGCTGGTCGGGACGATCGCCAAGGACGTCTCCATCCTCAACCTCGCCGAAGCGCCCAGCCACCCGGAATTCGCCTACCGGCCGGAGACCGGGGAGGAGCTGTTCCACAGCTTCGCGGGGGTGCCGATCATCCGCCGCGAGCGCGCGATCGGCGTGCTCGCCGTCCAGCATGCCGAGGCGCGGGCCTATGACGACCTCGAGATCGAAGCGCTCCAGACGGTGGCGATGGTGCTTGCCGAGCTGATCGCCAATGCCGGGCTCGCCGACAAGGCCGCGGCGGCCGGGACGACGGCGCGGGAGGAGGGGCCGGAGCGGCTCGACGGATTGAAGCTGGTGGCCGGAATGGCCCGGGGCCAGGCGGTCTACCACCAGCCCCGGATCCTCATCGAGCATACGGTCGCGGAGGACATCGAGGCCGAGCGCCACCGTGTCTATTCCGCCTTCCGCAAGATGCGCGAGCAGATCGACAACATGACCAACCTCGCCGAGTTCGGGACGGCGGGCGAGCATCAGGAGGTTCTCGAGACCTACAAGATGTTCGCTTATGACGAGGGCTGGTCGAGGCGGATCAACGAGGCGATCGACTCGGGCCTCACCGCCGAGGCGGCGATCGAGCGGGTCCGGCAGCGCATGCAGATGCGGATGCGCGAGATCGACGACACCCTGCTCCAGGACCGGATGCACGATCTCGACGACCTGTCGAACCGGCTCTTGAGGATCGTCGCCGGCCAGCTCGGTACGGCGGCCCAAATGGGCCTTCCGCACGACGCGGTGCTGGTCGCCCGCAACCTCGGACCCGCCGAGCTGCTCGAATATGACCGGCGCAAGCTGAAAGGCGTCATCCTCGAGGAGGGGTCGCTTACCGCGCACGTCACCATCGTCGCCCGCGCCATGGGCGTGCCGATGCTGGGGCGCGTGCGCAACGTCCGCCGGACGATCGGCGAGGGCGACGAGGTCCTGCTCGACGGCGACGCCGGCGTCGCCTTCGTGCGGCCGACCGCGGCGGTCGAGGAGGCGTTCAAGGCGAAGTTCACGATCACCAGGAAGCGCCGGGCCGAGTTCGCCGCGCTTCGCGACGTGCCCCCGGTGACGCGCGACGGCCTCAGGATCACCCTGATGGTCAATGCCGGCCTTCGCGACGACGTCGCCGCCCTGGAGCTGATGGGCGCCGACGGGATCGGCCTCTTCCGGACCGAGTTCCAGTTCCTGATCTCGGCCACCCTGCCGAGCCGGGAAAGCCAGCAGCGCCTCTACAAATCGGTGCTCGACGCGGCCGGCGACAGGCCGGTCATCTTCCGCACCGTCGACGTCGGCGGCGACAAGGCGCTCCCCTATATCGACATGGGGGACGGCGGCGCCGAGGAGAACCCGGCGATGGGCTGGCGCGCGCTCCGCCTGGCGCTCGATCGCGACGACCTGATGAAGGCCCAGGCCCGGGCCCTGCTCGGCGCCGCCGCCGGCCGCGAGCTCAACGTCATGTTCCCGATGGTGTCCGAGCCCTGGGAATATGACGAGGCGCGGGCGCTGGTCGAGCAACAGCGAGAGTGGATGGCGGGCCAGAAGAAGCTGCTCCCGACGGGCATCCGCTACGGCGCGATGCTCGAAGTCCCGGCGCTGGCCGAGACACTCGATATCCTCCTTCCGAAGCTGGATTTCCTGTCGATCGGAACCAACGACCTCACCCAGTTCCTGTTCGCCGCCGACCGCGCCCATCCCAAGCTGGCCGAGCGCTACGACTGGCTGAGCCCCTCGATCCTCCGTTTCCTGAGGCGAATCGTCCGCGAAGCCGACGCGGCGGGGGTGCCGGTCGGAGTGTGCGGGGAGATGGGGGGGCGGACGCTGGAGGCGATGGCCCTCATCGGCATCGGCCTCACTCGATTCTCGATCACTCCGGCCGCGGTCGGCCCGATCAAGGCGATGATCCGGTCGCTCGACCGGGGCGCGCTGCTTCCGGTGATGGAGGCGATGCTGGCCCGCCCGCCGGCGGATATGCGGGGCGCGCTGGCGGAATGGGCCGAGGGACAGGGGGTCAAGGTCTGATCGTCAAAAGTCCTCCCCGGCCTTTGCCGGGGAGGGGGACCAGCCGAAGGCTGGTGGAGGGGTTCTTCGAGCGCCGAGAACCCCTCCACCGCGCTTTCGCGCGGTCCCCCTCCCCCGGGCAGCCGGGGGAGGAATTTAGAAAGGCTCAGCCGCGCAGGGCATTGGACCAGCTGTGCCGCAGTCCGGTTGACTTTGCCCGCTCTCCCCGGCTCTATGGTTAATCCATATTGAGGGGAAAACGGTGGCGGAAGCGGATCAGGATCAGCTGCTGGGCCAGTCGGTGGGCGAGCGGCTCAGGGTCGCGCGCGAGGCCAAGAATCTGAGCCTGGACGACGTCGCCCGCCAGACCCGAATCCCGGTCCGTCATCTCGAGCATATCGAGCGGGAGGAATGGGATGCGCTCCCGGCGCTCACCTACAGCGTCGGCTTCGCCAGGAGCTATGCCAACACCGTCGACCTGGACGGCGCGCAGATCGGGGCCGAGGTCCGTCAGCAGCTCGGCGGAGCGCGGCCTGGCAATGCGGCGGCC
>DASVPM010000332.1:0-5302 GCA_036382815.1 Allosphingosinicella sp. | reverse complement strand
ATGCGCTCCCCGTCATGCCAGCGGAGGCTGGCATCCATGCTGCCGTCGCGCCTCAGTGGAGAATCTGCGTGGACCCCAGCCTTCGCTGGGGTGACGGAGGGGGCCGTGACTCCGTCCGTGCCATCCCCGTCATGCCAGCGGAGGCTGGCATCCATGCTGCCGTCGCGCGTCAGTGGAGAATCTGCGTGGACCCCAGCCTTCGCTGGGGTGACGGCTTACTGAAATGCCGCCGCCATCCACCCGCCGACCGGGATTTTCCCGCCGGGCGCAATATGGGCTGTTCCTGTCCTATGTCCTGGCCGTGGGCGGGGTCCTTTTCGCCGGGCTCCTGCTCGTCATCGCCATCGTCGATCCGAGCGGGTTCAATGCGCTCAAGGGCGTGGCGCTCGACGTGACCAGCCCGGTATCGTCGGCGGGAAGCTCGGTGACCCGGTTCTTCGGCGGGATCGGCTCATCGATCGGCAATTACGTCCAGGCCGGCGGACAGAATGCGGAGCTGAAGCGGCGGCTCCGGGAATCGCGGCGAAAGCTGATCGAGGCGCAGGCGACGGAGCTCGAGAACAAGCGGCTGAAGGCCCTGCTCGGCCTGACCCGCGCCACCGAGGATCCGGTCGCCGTGACCCGGATCGTCGGCTCCTCCTTCGCCTCCGTCCGGCGCCTCGCCACCCTCTCGGCCGGTGCTTCGCTGGGGGTCCAGCCGGGCCAGCCTGTCCGCTCCGCCGACGGCCTCGTCGGGCGGGTGATCGAGACGGGACGCTGGGGGAGCCGGGTGCTTCTCGTCGGCGACAGCGCAAGCAACGTTCCAGTCCGTCTGGTCCGCGACGGCACCGCGGCCATCGCGACCGGCCACGGCGATGGAACGGTCGATCTCAAGACCCTGGAACTGGGCAAGAATCCCTTTCGGCGCGGCGATGTCCTGGTCACCTCCGGGGTGGGCGGAGTCTACCCGCCCGACATTCCGGTCGCGGTGGTGGTCTCGGTCGCGGGGGACCGGACGGTAGCGAAGCCGCTCGCCGATCCGGCCAACGTCGAATATGCCGTGGTGCTCAACATCTACCAGCCGCTCGCCGACACTCCGCTGGCGGAGACCACGGAAAGCGCCTTGAGGGGCGCGGGGCAATGAGCCGGATCGCCGGCTCGAGCCGCGACCTGGCGCTGCTCGGCTTTCGACGCCGGTGGGTGCCGATCCTCAGCACTCTCGCCGTCGCCTTGCTGGCCCTCCTGCCCTATGTCGCGAGCCGGCCCCTCGTTCCCGATTTCGCCTATCTCGTGCTCCTCGCCTGGCGGCTGCTCCGGCCCGAAATGTGGCAGGCGCACATGGCGCTTCCGCTCGGGCTGTTCAACGATCTCGTCGCCGGGCTTCCGGTCGGCCAGTCGATGGCCTTGTGGACGCTGACCTTCCTCATCCTCGACATCGTCGACAGCCGCGTCGGCTGGCGCGATTACTGGCTGGACTGGCTGTTCGCCGCCGCCGCGATCCTCTTCTACACGGCCGGCGGCTGGTACGTCGCCCGGGAGATGGGGGGGACGACTCCCTTCGCGGTGCTCCTCCCCCAGCTCGCCCTGTCGATCTTCGCCTATCCGCTCGTCGCCCGGCTCGTCGTCGCCCTCGATCGCTGGCGGCTTCAGCGATGATGAAGCGGCGCAACCGTCCCGTCGTCACGGAGAGCAGCCAGCTCTACACCTTCACCCGGCGCGCCTTCGTCCTGGGCGGCTTCCAGGGCCTCCTCGGAGCGGCCCTCGCCGGGCGGATGGCCTATATCTCGGTCGCCGAGAACGAGCGTTACAAGCTCCTGTCGGAAAGCAACCGGGTGCAGCTTCGGCTGATCCCGCCGCGGCGCGGCTGGATCGTCGACCGTGCCGGCCAGCCGATCGCCATCAACCGGAGCGATTTCAGGGTCGACCTCATCCCGGACCGGCTCAAGGATCCGGACCGGATCATCGCCGAGCTGAGCCGGCTGCTCGGCCTGCCGCAGGACGAGGTCGACCGGATCCGGGAGGAGCTCAAGCACGCCGCCGGTTACCAGCCGGTGCCGGTCGCCGAGAATCTCCCGTTCGAGAAATATGCCGCGGTGACGATCCGCCAGCCCGAGCTTCCCGGAGTGGCGCCGCTGCGCGCCTTCTCCCGCTTCTACCCGGACGGAGCGGCGGTGGCCCATCTCGTCGGCTATGTCGGAACCCCGAACAAGGCGGAATATGAGAAAGAGGGAAAGGCTCCCCTCCTCATCACACCGGGTTTCAAGATCGGCAAGGAAGGTATTGAGAAAACGATGGAACCGCGGCTGCGTGGGCGGCCGGGGGCGGAGCGGGTCGAAGTCACGGCGGGCGGCAAGCTGGTCCGCCAGCTGACGACGCTCGAGGACCGCAGCGGGCCGCCGCTCCCGCTCACCATCGACGCCGGGCTGCAGACCTTCGCGGCCCGCCGCCTCGGCGAGGAATCGGGATCGGTGGTGGTGCTCGACTGCCTGACCGGCGACATCCTCGCTTTGGCCTCGATGCCGGCCTACGACCCCAACAGCTTCACCGACGGGATCAGCCGCAACGAGTGGAAGATGCTGTCGGAGGACGAGCGCAAGCCGCTCCTCAACAAGGCCCTCAACGGCCTCTACCCGCCCGGCTCGACCTTCAAGCCGATGGTCGCCATGGCGCTCCAGCAGGCCGGGATCGATCCCGATGACCATGTCAACTGCCCCGGCGGCTTCCAGCTCGGCAACCGCTTCTTCCGGTGCCTCGGCCGCCACGGCTCGATGACCATGCACACCGCGATCGCGCGCAGCTGCAACACCTATTTCTATTCGATGGGACGGCGCGCCGGGATCGACATCATCTCGGCGATGGGCAAGCGCCTCGGCTTCGGCCAGAAGTTCGATATCCCCGTCGTCTCCCAGAATTACGGGACGATGCCGAGCGCGGAGTGGAAGAAGGCACGCTACGAGAAGAGCGCGAAGCTCGTCGAGCGCCCCGACTGGACCGAGTCCGACACCTTGAACACGTCGATCGGCCAGGGCTTCGTCATCGTCAATCCGCTCCAGCTTGCGGTCATGGTCGCCAAGGTTGCCTCCGGCCTCGACATCCAGCCCAACCTCATCCACCGCAAACGCCCGGCACCCTCACCCCTGCCCTTTCCCAAGGAGCATTTCGAGACGGTGCGCTCGGGCATGTGGGAGGTGGTGAACGGCCACGGCACCGCCGGCCGGAGCAAGCTCGAAGTGCCGGGGATCGAGATGGGCGGCAAAACCGGGACCGCCCAGGTCCGGCGGATCACCGGCGGCCAGCGCGGCCAGTCCGGCGCGTGGAAATATCGCGACCACGGGCTCTTCGTCTGCTTCGCGCCCGTCGCCGCTCCGCGCTATGCCTGCTCGGTGGTGATCGAGCACGGCATGGGCGGGGCCCGGGCCGCGGCGCCGGTCGCCAAGGACGTCCTCACCTACCTTTTCGACAAGCCGAGGGCGCTCGCCGCGCTCGCCACTTTCGAGGAACAATGGGGCGGCACCCTTGCCGAGCGGATGGAGCGGAGGGCGCAAAGCTGGCTCGCCGCCGCGGCAGCGGCGCGGAAGGCGGGCGGCGGCACCCCGGGAACGGGCCGCTAGTGGGACTGGCTTTCGTTCCGGCGCCGCTGGCTACCCTGCCCTGGCGGATGCTGTGGATCGTCGCCGCTCTGGGGGGCGCCGGCGTGCTCGCCCTCTATTCCGCGGCGGGGGGCTTCATGATGCCTTGGGCGCTGCCCCATGCCGGCCGCCTCGTCGTCTTTCTCGGCCTCGCCCTTGCCCTGTCGCGGATCCGGCCGCAGACGTTCCACGATTTCGCCTTCTTCGCTTATGGCGGCGGTATCCTCCTGCTGATCCTGACCCTGGCGCTGGGCGTGATCGGCGGCGGGGCGAGAAGCTGGCTCGAGCTGGGCTTCCTGCGGCTCCAGCCGTCCGAGCTGATGAAGCCGATCATCGTCCTCACCCTCGCCCGGTTCTACGCCCATGTGCCGCCCGCGGAGATCAGGCGCCTGTGGGCGATGTGGCCGCTCGCCCTTATCCTCGGCCCGCCGATCCTGCTCATCCTTCTCCAGCCCGACCTCGGAACGACGATGCTGATCGTCCTCAACACGATCGCGCTCATGTTCCTCGCCGGCCTTCCCCTGGCCTGGTTCATCGGCGGCGCGCTCGCGGTCGGAGTTTCGATGCCGATCGTTTATTCCTTCCTGCTGCCGCACCAGCAGGAAAGGGTGCTGATCTTCCTCAACCCCGAGACCGACCCGCTCGGCGCCGGCTACCACCTCACTCAGTCGAAGATCGCGATCGGCTCGGGCGGAGTCTTCGGCAAGGGTTTCCTCAACGGCACCCAGAGCCACCTCCATTACCTTCCCGAGCAGCATACCGATTTCATCTTCTCCGCCATCGCCGAGGAATGGGGCTTGATCGGGGGATGCGTCCTGATCCTGCTCTTCTTCCTGCTGCTGCGCTGGGGGATGAGCGTTGCGCTGGAAGCCAAGGGCCGGTTCGAGCGCCTCGCCGCGGCAGGGCTGACGCTCACCATCTTCTTCTACATCGCCGTCAACCTGATGATGGTGATGGGCCTCGCCCCCGTCGTCGGAATCCCGCTCCCCCTCGTCTCCTACGGCGGGTCGGCCATGCTGACGGTGATGATCTGCCTCGGCATCCTGATGTCGATCGAGCGCATCAACCGCGGCGAGCGGCGGCCCTAATTCCTCCCCCGGATTTCCGGGGGAGGGGACCGCGCGAAGCGCGGTGGAGGGGCCCTTCGGGGTCTCGAAGAACCCCTCCACCATGCTTCGCATGGTCCCCCTCCCCGAATAATCTCGGGGAGGAAGCAAGCTGCCATGGGTGCCGCTCTCCGGTGGACACGGTCGTCACCTTCGGAGTGCCACCCAAGGCGATCGCCAGGCCCCCGCTCCTGGCCAGAAAATCGCGGTCGGCCTTGAGCCAGCGCGGGCGGCACGCGGCCGGAAGGCGGCGGTCGGAGACGACGATGTCGGCCTCGGCGCAGGCCTTCCGGAGCTCGGCAACGGGCACCAGGCGTCCGCTCCGGCTCGCGAGCAGGCGCCAGCCGCGAAGCTCGGCGGCGCAGAAATCGGCGCTGCATTCGGCGGCGCGCAGGGTTTCCAGCTCGCCCGGCGCCTCGTCGAGGCCCGCGCTTTGGGCGAGGAGATCGCGGACATAGTCGCCGGCCCGTCCGCGAAGCAAAGCGAGCTCGCCGGAGCCGGTCCTGACCGCGAGGTGGCGCCCGTCGCCGGTGACGAGAAGGTCGGGAGTCGGAGTAAGAAGTGCCGCGGCGGCCCCCGCGGCGGCCG
>DASVPM010000331.1:0-2337 GCA_036382815.1 Allosphingosinicella sp. | reverse complement strand
GGCGATCTGGCTGTATCGCAGGACGATGAAGCTTGCCTCCTAAAAATCCTCCCCTGCATCGGCAGGGGAGGGGGATCACCCGAAGGGTGGTGGAGGGGGCCTCGCTGAGCTTGAAAACCCCTCCACCGCGCTTCGCGCGGTCCCCCTCCCCGACAAATGTCGGGGAGGATTTTGGCTCAAAGCCGCTTCGCCTCCAGCCACCGCGTAATATCCGGAAGCCGGGTCGTCCGCACGCGAACCCGGTCGCGGATCGAGGCGATCGCGACGTCGACGCGGCCGCGGGATTGGGGCGTCATGTAGCGGGTCGCGAAATCCTCGAGCTTGGCGACCATCGCCGGGTCGGCCGAGCCGCCGCCTAGACCGGCGAGGAAGCGCGAGCGCGACGAGATGTCGACCAGCCCTTCCACCTTCTCCCGGTTGCGGATGGCGAAATCGAAGGCGAGATCGGGATGCTCGTCGGCGACCGCCGAGATGATGCCCGAACTGGTCGTCGCGCCCGGCTCGTCCGTCAGCGCGAGGTCGAGCGCCCTTTGCGCGAGGGCGGGATCGGCGGCGCTTCCCAGCAGGCGGTAGAGCTGCGCCTTGACCAGCGGGTTCCGCTCGGCCCGCGCCTGGGCGCGGAGGCGCTCCCAGCCCGCCGAATCGACGTTTCGGGCGGTGACCGCGAGGATCGTGCTGCGGAGCGGTCCCGCGGTGGCCAGCGGGTCGCCGGCGGCGAGACGCCGGTTCGCCTCGCCGACGACAGCCGGGTCGCCCATTTCGCCCAGGGTGTCGATCAGGTCGGCCCGAAGCACGGGCATGGTCGGCGCCTCGCCGGCCCTGGGCGTCCAGCCGATCCGGGCGAGCACCGGCGACAGCTTTCGCGACGCGTAGCGGGCGATCATCGCCCGGTGGGCCGGATCGGCCTCGTACATCGTGTGGACTCCGCTGAGGATGGTCGCGGCCCGGCTCCACACCTGCGGATTGGCGTTGGCCGGAACGGCGTCGACCATGTCCAGGGCTTCGGCGGCCGACTGGTAGCCGGCCAGGCCAAGGCCCCAATTGTCGGCGAGCAGGCCGATCTGGTCGATCGGTTTCAGGCGCTGGAAGCCGGCGGTGAGGCGCTCGAGCAGGGCCGGCGTGTAGAGGGTGCGGTAATAGCCGGTCTGGCCGCTGTTGACGACGACCGGGTCGCAGCCGGCGACGCTGAGGCTGCCGGCGCCGCCCTGGACGAGTGTGCGTGTCTCGGCGCCGCCCAGCGTCGAGGCGATCACCGGGACCCGCCAGGCCCTGGCCGCCTGGTTCTGCCGGTCGCGGCTGAATTCCGTCTGGCGAAGGGTGAGCGCGGTCCTGCCGCCGCGGCAGGTCGCATTCTCGACCCGGATCAGCGGGACGCCCGGCTGGAGGGTGAAATCGTGGGCGATGGCCGTGACGGGCTTGCCCGCGGCGCGCTCGACGGCCCGCCACAGGTCGTCGGTCTGGGTGTTGCCGAGGCGATGGGTGCGGATATAGTCCTGCACTCCGCGCCGCCACGCATCCTCGCCGACATAATCCTCGAGCATGGTGATCACCGCCTCGCCCTTCTGGTAGGTGATCGCGTCGAAGGCCTGGCTGATCTGCTCGACGGTGCTGATCCGCTGGACGACCGGGTGCGTGCTCGAGACGGAGTCGAGGTTGATCGCCGCCTCGCGCCCGGAGACGGTGCCGAGCTCGGGATCCCACTCCGGATGGAGGGCGGTGGTCGCCTTGGTCGCCATCCACGAGGCGAAGCCCTCGTTCAGCCAGAGATCGTCCCACCACGCCATGGTGACGAGGTCGCCGAACCATTGGTGCGCCATTTCGTGTGCGGCGACTTCGAAGATTCGCTGGCGGGTCGCTTCCGTGGTGATGGCGGGATCGACGAGGAGGATGGATTCGAACGAGAAGATCGCTCCCCAATTCTCCATCGCCCCGAAGAACTGGCTGCTGCCCGGGCCGGCGACGTTGTCGAGCTTGGGAAGCGGATAGGGGGTGCCGAAATACTCATTGTACCAGGGCAGGATCTTCGCCGAGCTTTCCAGCGCCCAGCGGCCCTTCTCGCCGTCGCCGCGCTTGGTGACGACTCCCACTTCGGTATTGGCCGAGGTGGTCGTGATCCGGTCGAACTCGCCGACGGCGAGGAAGAGCAGGTAGCTCGACATCGCCGGGGTGGTCTGGAAAGTGACCACCTTGGTGCCGTCAGCGTTGGTCTGGACCGCCGCCTGGGGCATGTTGCTGATGGCGTCCTGGCCGGCCGGAACGGTGAGGTTGAGATTGTAGGGGGTTCGGTACTGGGGCTCGTCCCAGCCGGGGAAGAAGCGGCGGGCGTCCGGCGCCTCG
>DASVPM010000330.1:0-6936 GCA_036382815.1 Allosphingosinicella sp. | reverse complement strand
CGAGCGTGGCGGAGTCGCCAAGGGCGGCGCCGGCGCGTCGGGCGGCGTCAACAAGGGCGAGACGGTCACCGTCTCGGTCCTCGAGGTTCGCGACGGCGGGCTTGAAGTGCAGGTGGGCGACGATGGCGCCACCGGCTTCATCAAGCGCACCGATCTCGGCCGCGACCGCGACGAGCAGCGCCCCGAGCGCTTCCAGGTCGGCCAGAAGTTCGACGCGATGGTGATCGGCTTCGACCGCTCCAAGAAGCCGAACTTCTCGATCAAGGCCCTTCAGATCTCCGAGGAGAAGCAGGCCGTGGCGCAGTACGGCTCGTCGGATTCCGGGGCATCCTTGGGCGACATCCTTGGGGAAGCGCTGAAAAACAAGGCGAAGGACTGATTTGTCTTATGGGCGGGCCGCGGTGGGGCCCGCCCGTTCGGCCGGCGGCCGGCAACGTACGGCAAGGGCCGAATTTTCCTTGTCTTTTTTCAATCTCGGATATTGCTTTCGGGGCAATTTTGAGTTTTAACTTGGGTTAGCGGTTCGTGCTCTTGGGGGCAAAGCACGGTCCGTTGCGACGTCGCTCTCATGTTGGGGGGAAGCTGTGATCCGTTCCGAGCTCGTACAGCTGCTTTGCGATGATCATCCCGATCTTACCGGCAAGGAGATCGAGCGGGTGGTTTCCGCCTTCTACGATTCGATCACCGAACAGCTCCAGCAGGGCGGCCGGGTAGAGCTCCGGGGCTTCGGCGCTTTCTCGACCCGCGAACGCGACGCCCGCAAGGGCCGCAATCCCCGCACCGGCGACGCGGTCGACGTCGACGCGAAACGGGTGCCCTATTTCAAGCCCGGCAAGGAAATGCGCGAGCGGCTGAACGTCTGAGCCCCTTCCCGCCATTCCCGCGCAAGCGGGAGTCCATGCCGGCTCTCCCCCCGTCCACACGCGCGATGGATTTCCGCTTTCGCGGGAATGACGATCCATGCATGCTGATCCCGTGCGGACGTGGCGGAACCGGTAGACGCCGGAGACTTAAAATCTCCTGCCCCTCGGGGCGTGCGGGTTCGAGTCCCGCCGTCCGCACCAAGGTCCACCCGTCAGCCGCGCCCGCCTCCTCGTCACGGCTCGTTGCCGGCGCCGTTGCCGGTATCGGGATCGATGATCATCGTGATCATCCCGGCGGGGCCGGCGTCGATCCGGAACTTGATGTCGATCGAGTAATTGCGGTTATCGTTTCCGATAGGGGTGCCGTCCTCCTTGGTCGCATAATTCTCGACCCGCATCATCCGCCCTTCCTGGGCGAGTGAGGCGCTCATCTCCGCCGGGTCGACCGCCCGCGCGTTGAAATAGCTGAAATTGAAATCCATGGGCTTCGGCTGGAGCCCGGCAGCCTTGAACGCGAGCAGATCCCCGTCCTGGATCGTAATGTCGGGGTCATGAATAAAGATGAATAGCTCGTTTTGATTGTAGAACTTGAAATCGCTAAACGTGAAGCTGTCATAGTCGCGGCCGAGTTGATGCCCCGCATCCGGATACTTATAAATGTGCTCATATATCCCATATTGATGAAGCCGGGAGTCTCCCAGATCGCAGTCGTATTTGATTTTGTCATCGAGGATTCTGATCGCTTGCGCCAACCTTCCTTCCGGCGTGTTGACAGTCGGCGTGAAACAGGCGTGATTGACCGACATGTCCCAATTCTGGTTCAGCCGCACGTACAAAATGACGATGTAGCGCGGACTGTATGTCGCCCAATTCGCCGGATCCGGCGGAAGCGCATCGTGGGGATCGCGGCCCCAATGCACTCCCCGTGCTGCCGATCTCAGCGCGGCTATCTTGCGCGGGCTGACCGGCGACACCTCGGGCTCAGCGACCGGCGCATCGAAAAAGGCCTCGGTGCGCCCAATGGGCGCGCGGAAACTTTTTGCCAGGGCCGGCTCGCGGCCCGCCCGGGCCGCCGCGCACTGGCGAACCGTCAGGATTTCAGCCAGCGGGTCTTGATCTGCGAAACCGTTGTGCATGTTGCTCTCCATTCTTCCAAGCTCGACGCCAGGACCCGGAATTCGCGGCAACTGAGCCGCTAGAGCAGGGGCTGGAGCTGCCGCGCGTCGATGCGCGGGCGGCTTCAGCAGGTCCGGCCCGGAGGATAACCGCATGCCGCAAACAGCCGCGTGACGACGGTCACGGTCGGGAAATAGGCGGTCTTATCGAGACGCGGCGAGGAGGCCCTTGGCCCCCAGGACCGAGGTTCGTTGCCGGAGTCGTTGCCGGCGCCGATCGACGGTCATGGGAAGCTCGAGATGGCCGCTGCCCGGGCGGTGAGGAAGTAGCTCGACGAGCGCAAAACTCGAGTCCGAAATCCCGACACCGTTCTCGCCCCCGCCAATGCGTCTGCGAGTTGCCGCTGCCTTGGCCGCCCGGCCGGAAGACGGATCGCCACGAGCCGCCGCCGCCGTCAGTTTCTCTTCAGTTCCCGCTCCAGTTTCTCGAACATGTCATGCTGCCTCTCCAGGCCCTGGGGCGGCTTCCTTCCAGTGCGGGTCGCCGGCGCGCCGCCGTAAAGCAGGGCTTCGGCGTTATCCCGATAGGCCTTCCAGCCCGGCCGCCGCGCTCTGCTCAGCGCCGCCGCCGCGAGGACGTTGACCCGGATGCGTTCGCCGCGGAGGAGGCGATTATCCGGGAATTGCGAGGACAGGCGATCGAGCTCCCGCAGGCAAGCCTGGTAGCGCGCGAGACCCTGCTCCAGGCGGCCTTCCGCAATGTCGATCTTGGCGAGGCCGATCCGCGGCCAGATGGCGCGATCGAGGAGCTCCGCGTCCTCGGGATTGGCTTCAAGCAGGGCTGCCATGATCGCCGCCTCGGACTCGCGATGGGCGCGCGCTTCGGCATATCGCTTCTCGGTCATCAGCGCATCCGCGAACCAGCCGTGGCGATTGGCCAGGCCTCGCAGAATTTCTTCGTCCGCCGGCGCCAGGGCGAGTGCGGCGTGTTCGAGTTCGAGAGATTTCCGGCAATGCCACAGGCCTGCCTTGACGTCCCGCCCGTCGCGCATGTTGACGTCGCAAAGATTGCCGTGCGCGTAGCCGGTTTCCATTAGGGAGCGGGGATTTCGGGGTTGAAGTAGGGACAGTTGTTGCGCGAGGCGGAAATAGGCCCGCCAGTGCTTCAGGGCGTCGCCTTGATGGTTGGTGTAGAAGGCCACGCTGCCCAGCCAGAATTCGCTCTGGGCATGGTCGAAGATCGCGTCTGGGTTGGACGGCTGCCGGGCGAGGATTCGGGCCGTGGCCCGGTGCGCCTCCTCGAATTTCGCGCGCGCCGCGTCATAATCGCCTTGCGTCCCGTCATCCTCGCCGAGCGCATGGAGCACGCGCGCGCGGCGAGCCAGGCTCTCGTCGGGCAGGCCGCTGAGCTCGCCCTGATTGCGGTAATAGCCCAGGGCAAGTTCGTTGATCGCCGCCCGGAGCTTGAGATTGCCGGTGCGCCGCGCCTCGGTGCGAACGCCCGTCACCATCGCCTCGACGACCGCCTCGGCGCTTACCCGGCGCCGTTCCGCTTCCCGGCGCGCGCTGGCCGCCGTCATCCACAACCAGGCCATGACGAGCACGAGCAGCGCCGAGGCGGCGGTGACCCACGTCACCTGCCGGACCTGCCTTTGCGCGTCGCGCTGGACCAGGGCGTCGAGCGGGAGGTCCGCCAGGCCGGCGACGATCTTGAGGAAAGCGAGGCGTTTGCCGTCGCCATGCTTGCGGAAATCGGCGCAGAGCGGTTCGACCCGACCGTTGCGCAAGGTTTCCGGCAGGGCGTCGCACGGCTCGCCGCGCGCGAGGGCGACCAGGACAGGAGAATCCGGGTGGAGCTCGCGGAAAAGGGCGATTTCCCGCGCCACCCATCGCGACCGGGCGGCGTCGGGCGAAGCGACCACCACCAAGGCGGACGAAGCGGCGATGCCTTCGCGCACGGCCGTCGACAAATCTCCAGCGGCCGGCAAATCGGCGCGGTCACGAAACACCGGGCCGATCCGGCCCTGCGCCTGGCCGGCCAAGGGCTGTACCTGGCCCGCCAGCCGCCGCGGCAGCCGGTAGCCTTCGAGCTTACGCTGAAGGCGCGCGGCGAAGGCCGCGTCGGCGTGGCTATAGCTGACGAACGCCCGGAACGGCCTGGATGACGACATGGCGAGCCCCCTCCCCAATTATCGAAAAGGAGGATGCACGCTTCTTGGATATTTCCAAATCAAATCGGCGCCATAATGGCGCCGGAAGCTCGTCCTTAAGCCGCGTCCGGCGGAGGCGCGGCCGGGATCGCCGTCCATTCGCAGCGATGGAGGCTGATCGGGTCGACGAACAGTCCGCCCATGCGGTCGCCGAGCTGCCAGCGGACCTGGGCGTTGACCGGCCCCACCCCGGGGACGTCGAGCGAGACGTAGCTTCCGATCCGCACCGGCTCGCTGCACTGGGCCATGAAGCCGCTCGTCGAGACGTCGCGCACCGTCACTTCGATCGAATACCAGCTTTGCGCGCGCAGCTGGGTGCGGCCCGCTATCGGGGTCCGGCCCGAGCGGCGGGGCGTGTACTGGCTCATGCGCGGGAGTCTAGCACGTCAAAGGTGAAGGGGGGGTAAAGGCGGCGGCGACGGCCCTGGAGGAGCGAAGGCCTGGATGTTTCCGCCCCGCGGGTCCCGGCCTTCGCCGGGATGACGATGGGAGGCGGCTGCGCTATCGCTGTTCGCCGATGGTCACTCGCTTCTCTCCGGCGCTCGGGCTCCTCCTCACGACCCTGCTGCTGAGCGGCTGCGGCGAGAAGGAGACCGGCCCGATCTCGGTCAGCGCCATCGGCGGCGAGCCCCGAATGGCCAATCCCAACCGCGATCGGCTCGACCCGCCCTCGGCCGTCCTGCTCGAAGCCGCTGCCCAGGGCCTGGTCAGGTTCGACGCCGGCGGCGAGATCGAACCGGCGCTGGCGCAACGCTGGATCGTCTCCGACGACGGCCTGCGCTACACCTTCCGTCTCGGCAAGGTCGACTGGAGCGGGCGCCGGATCACCGCCGAGCAGGTCGTGGCGAGGCTCCGGGCCGCCGCCGCTCCGGCGAGCCGAAATCCGCTCAAGCCCATCCTCGGCGCCATCGACGAGATCGTCGCGATGACCGACGACGTGCTCGAGATCAGCCTCAAATCGCCGAGGCCCAATTTCCTGCAGCTGCTCGCCCAGCCCGAGATGGCGATCGTCCGCGGCGGCACAGGACCGGGGCCTTATCGAGCGCAGCGGCAGCCCGACGGATCCGTCCGGCTCGTCCCGGGGGAGAGCGATGGACCCGAAGGCGAGGACCCGCCGCCGCATCTGCTTGTGCTGCGCGGGGAGAGCGCGGCCCTCGCCGCCGCGCGGTTCGGCGAGCGCAAGGCCGATCTGGTGCTCGGCGGGACCCTGGGCGACCTGCCGCTCGCGCGCGCGGCAGGCGCGCCGGCGGCTCAGCTCCGCTTCGATCCGGTAACCGGCCTGTTCGGTCTCGCCTTCACCGCTTCCGAAGGCGCCTTCGCACGAATGGAGACCCGCCAGGCCCTCGCCATGGCGATCGACCGTGCGGCGCTCGCCGCCGCTCTGGGCGTACCCGGTCTCCAGGCCCGCGAATCCCTTCTGCCCGCCGGGATCGAGGGCCTGGCCCAGGTCTCCGCTCCGGCCTGGATCCGCGATCCGCTGCCGGCCCGGCAGGCGCGGGCCGCGGCGCTGCTGCGCGGGACGGGCGAAGGCGGCCGGCTCACCGTTCGAGTGGCGCTGCCCGACGGCGCCGGCTACCGGCTGCTCTTCGCCCGGCTTCGGCGCGACTGGGCGGCGGTTGGAGTGAAAGCGGTGCGGGTCGCCGCCGGAGCGACCGCCGACCTGCGCCTCGTCGACGAAGTGGCCCCCGCCGGCCTCGCCAGCTGGTATCTTCGCCATTTCTCCTGCGACTCGAGCCGGATCTGCGATCCCGCCGCCGACGAGGCGATGGCGGCCGCCCGGATCGCTCCCGACGCCGCGGGGCGCCGCGCGCTGCTCGCCAACGCCGATCGGATACTTGCCGGCCTCGGTCCGTTCATCCCGCTGACGGCGCCGGTGCGCTGGTCGCTGGTTTCGCCCAGGCTCACCGGATTCCGCCCCAACGCCTTCGGTCGCCACCCGATCGGCGAGCTGATCCGCGAGCAACCCTAGGAGTAGCCGATGCCGAGCCCGAAGGATCAGTTCGACTCGATCGCCGAGCGGCTTCCAGTCGGCCGGGATCCGGCTTCGGTGCGCCGGCGGATCGAGGCGATGGAGACTCTGCTCGAAAGGATGTTCACCCTGCCGGGCACCGACCGCCGGTTCGGCCTCGACGTGATCTTCGACGTCATCCCGGTGGGCGGGAGCCTGGTCGCCGCGGCGATGGGAAGCTGGCTGGCCTGGGAGGCCCGCAACCTTGGAATGCCGAAATGGCATCTGGCGCGGATGGGCGGGAATGTCGGCGTCGACTTCCTGCTCGGAGCCATCCCCTGGGTCGGGGCGATTCCGGACTTCTTCTTCAAGTCGAACACGCGCAACCTCAGGATCGTCAAGCGCTGGCTCGACAAGCACCATCCCGAGACCATGATCGTCGAGGGCGAGGTCGTCGCCCGGCGTGAGCCGTGAACCGCCGCCGCGCTAGAGTCGGTCCTGATGAGGCTGAATCGCTTCCCGGCGAAGGCCGGGATCCAGTCCTTCCGGTGGTGCTGCTGGACCCCGGCCTTCGCCGGGGAACATGGGCTTCAATGTCATCAGGACAGACTCTAGCCGTTCGCGGCCGGGCCCCCGCGCCCTTCGGAGAACCAGGCCTTCGAATCGGGCCGGAAGAGCAGCCAGAGCGAGACGATCGCGAGGATGAACCGGACGGCCTCGAGGATGGCCGGGAGGATCCCATAGGACAGGGTCTGGCCGACGGCGAGCAGGCCGAGGACCAGCCCGAGCCCGCAAAGGGC
>DASVPM010000329.1:0-4304 GCA_036382815.1 Allosphingosinicella sp. | reverse complement strand
GGAGACTCCGCTGACGGTCCCCGGCACCTACCGGATCGTCGCGCGCGGCTCGGACGCTCTCGACGCGGCAACGGTGCAGGCGGAGCGGCTCGGTTACAGGGTCCGCCGACTCGAATGCGAGGGAGAGGCGCGGGAGGTCGGGCGCGAGCATGCCGCCCTCGCTTTGGCGGCGGCGCCGGGCACCGCCTTCATTTCGGGCGGCGAGCTGACCGTCACGGTCCGGGGCGAGGGCATCGGCGGCCCCAACCAGGAATATGCGCTCGCCGCCGCGCTCGCCCTGGCGGGCCGGCCGGAGATTTGCGGGCTCGCCGCCGACACCGACGGCATCGACGGCTACAGCTACGCCGCCGGCGCCTTCTTCGAGGGCGGGGATCCGGCCGGTGCGCAGGCCGCGTTGGACGACAACGATTCCACCATGTGGTTCGCGCGGCGCGGCGACCTGTTCGTCACCCGCCCCACCGGCACCAACGTCAACGACCTCAGGATCATCCTCACCTGAAAAACCGGTGTCAGGCACCGAATTTCCAAACCTATGAGACGGGCGCAAATTTCAATCGGTGCCTGACACCGCTTGTCCGGCGCTCGCCAAAGCGGCGGGGTGCGGCTAATCGGCCGCGATGGGCGAATGGACGATCGGAATCCTCGGCGGCTCGGGCCTGTACGAGATGGAGGCTCTGGAGGAGGCGGAGTGGATCGGGGTCGACACGCCCTGGGGCGCGCCTTCGGACGAATTGCTGGTCGGGCGGCTTCACGGCGTCAAGTTCGTCTTCCTGCCTCGCCACGGCCGGGGCCACCGGATCCCGCCGAGCCAGGTCAACGCCCGAGCCAATGTCGACGCGCTGAAGCGGGCGGGCTGCAGCGATCTCGTGGCGATCTCGGCGGTCGGCTCGCTTCGGGAGGAACTGGCGCCGGGCCGGTTCGTCCTCGTCGACCAGTTCATCGATCGGACCTACGCGCGCGCGAAGAGCTTCTTCGGCCCCGGCCTCGTCGCCCACGTGTCGATGGCGGACCCGGTCTGTCCCCGCCTCTCCGGACTGCTCGCCGCCGCCGCCCAGGCGGCGGGCGCGAGCGTGACAGTGGGCGGCACCTATCTGGCGATGGAGGGGCCGCAATTCTCGTCGCGCGCCGAGAGCGAGCTGTACCGGGCCTGGGGCTGCGACGTGATCGGGATGACCGCAATGCCCGAGGCCAAGCTGGCGAGGGAGGCCGAGCTTCCCTACGCCCTGGTCGGGATGGTCACCGACTACGATTGCTGGCAGGACGAGGAACCTGTCGAGGTTTCGGCCATCGTCGCCCAGCTCATGGCCAATGCGGGCCGGGCGCGGGACATGGTGGAGGCGTTCGCAAGGGCGCTGCCGGCGGAGCGGGCTCCATCGCCGATCGATACCACCCTGGACACGGCGATCATCACCGCCCCCGACGCTCGCGACCCGGTGATGCTGGCGAAGCTCGATGCGGTGGGCCGGCGGGTTTTCAGGCAGTGATCCGTCGCCCCAGACGGTCTTAGCGGGGCGTCTGTCCCACCGGCATCTCGAACTTCCGCTCCCTTATCCAGCGGCTCGCAATCAACTTTTCGCCCGCCGTCACTGGCAGGCCGGCATGGCCCGACGCCGGGTCCTGGCGCCCGTCCGCTCCGATATTGCGGAAGAGGATCGCGTCGCCGGTGCGCCCCTTCAGCTTCAGCCCGGGCGTGGGAAAGTGGGTCTCGCCGCCCTCATAATCCTCGTTCAGCCAGACGAGCATCGTCATCGCCCGCTGGTTGGCGAAGCCCGGAATGGCGTCGAAATGGGGGCGGTATTCGCCGCCTGGGCGATAACGAAGGACCTGCAGCGGTTCCCCGCGCTCCGCGGCAGTGCCGCTCGCGGCGGCGAGGCGGCGGTTGAGGGCGTGGATTGCGGGGTTTTCCAGCGGCCAGGGGAAGCCGGCGCTGTCGCAGACGCGGACCGGATCGCGAACCTGGCGGCCGGTCGGCCGATCAATCACCACCGCCGGTTCCAGCATCGGCCCCGCCGAGGCGGTGAGCCAGGCGCATTCCTCGGGAGAGAAAAGGCGCTCGAAGCGGATGATCACAGGCGCGTCGCACAGCCTTTCGCCCTCGGGCACGCCGAGCGGATCGCCTTCGCCGGTAAGCGCCATCGCCTCGATCCGCTCGATCTCGCGGCGGCTGCGCGGATTGACCTGCGCCAGAGCGGCGAGAAGCCGGAGCGCCTCGCTCCAGCGGCGCGGCCCGCCGACCCCGGCGGCAAGGAAATTGCAGTAGATGACGGCGGCGTCGACCCGTCCGGCGCCGGCGGCCTGCCGGAACAGCTCGAGCGCCCCGGGAAGGTCGCGGACGCCGCCTTCGCCGCGAAGCTTCGCGGCGGCCGTCTCGAACAGGGCTCGAGGCTCAGCCATAGAGGCGGGCCACGCGCTCGGCGCTCATCCCGGACCGGTAGAGGGCAAGGCAGACCAGGTTGAGCGCCGAGCGCCGGAGCCATCCGTCGCTGCGCCAGCGTTCCGGCGAAGTAATTGCGTCCACTGCGATCCGTTCGATCCGGCCGGCGCCGATCCTGCGGACGAGATCGACATCTTCCATCAGCGGCAGCGCCCGGTAGCCCCCGATTTCGCCGTAGAGCCGCCGGGAAATGAGCAGGCCCTGGTCCCCGTAGGGCAGGCCCAGCATCCGGACCCTGAGCGCAACGCCGGCCTCGATCAGGCGCGCCCGTCTCTCGCCCGCGTCGAGACGGAAGCGGAAGCACGCCGCCTTGCCCGGGCTCCGGACCCGGTGCCGCTCCGCCGCTTCGCGCCAGCCGCCGGCGAGCCGGGTATCGGCGTGAAGGAAGAGCAGCCAGTCGCCCTTCGCGGCGGCGGCCCCGGCGGCGAGCTGCACCCCGCGGCCCCGGGGGGATTGGACGAGGCGGGCGCCGCCCGCTTCGGCGATGGCGAAGGTCGAGTCCGTCGAGCCGCCGTCGGCGACGATGATCTCGTCGGCCTGCGCCAGGGCCGCGAGGCAGGGGCCGAGCGTTGCGGCAGCGTTAAGCGCGGGAATGACGACGGAGAGCATAGTCCCATGCCCTAGCATGGGGAGCGGTACGCACGAAGCTCGTCCCCCTCCGCATCCGCGATCGGAGGAAAGTCAGCCGGAGCAGCTCGCCCCGCCGAGCACGCAGAAGCGGGCGCAATGGGGGTGGTTGAGGCTGACCGGCCGCGCCGCGCCGGCGAGCGTCGGGCCGAGCGCGAATTGCGGGTCGTAGGGAAGCAGGGTGCAGGCGACGACGTGCGGGGCGGGAGCGCCTTTGGCCTTCACCACCATCCGGCTCGAGGCGCACATCATCGCGGCCGGCGCGACGTGGAGAATGTCCCAGCAGGCGGTGGAGATCTCAGGCACGTCGGCGGCGCAGTCCATCGCCGGGAAAAGGACGAGGCCGGCCTCCGCGGCCAGGCCTTCGCTCCGGCACAAGGCGGCATAGCCGGCCTGCGCGCAATCGAGGCTTTCGCCGGGAAGCTGCCGCCCGGCGACCGCGGTCCTGAAACCGTTCGACTCCAGCCAGCGCAGGCCGTCAAGCGCCTTCGCCCAGGTGCCCGCGCCGCGCTCGGCCTCGTGCACGGCAGCGCTGTGATGGTCGAGGCTGACCCGAAGCGTCAGCCCCTCGCGCGGCAGCGCCACCAGCGCCGCCTCGAAGCGCCGCATCGGCCGCATCGCGTTGGTCAGGACGAGCGCCTCGAAACCGCGATCGAGCGCGGCCGCGATCATCGCGACGGAGTCGCGATTCATGAACGGCTCGCCGCCGGTGAAGCCGATCTCGCGAGTGCCGAGCGCGGCCGCCTCGTCGAGATAGGGGAGAATCTCGGCCAGCGTCGGATAGACGAGGGCGTCGTTGGTCGGCGAGCTCTCGATATAGCAGCTCGCGCAGGCGAGATTGCACAAGGTCCCGGTGTTGATCCAGAGCGTCTCGAGGCGGCTCAAGGCCACCCGGGCACGAGGTTCGCCCTTCGCGGTGATGAATGGATCGCGGAACTTGGCCGGATCGAGCGGACGCGCCGCGGGATCGATGAAGGGGGAGGCTGGAGGGGCAGCGGCGGTGGCGATGACGGCTTCCTTCGACAGTGGGGGATAGTCCAGATACAACCCGTTCGGAACCCACCTCCGTCATTGCCAGCGGAGCGAAGCAATCCAGTGCAGCCGCGGACCACCCGCTGGATTGCTTCGTCGCTTCGCTCCTCGCAATGACGGAAGGTGGAAACGGCGGGGGTGGAATGCGACAACCGGGCAAGATCCTCCTCCTGCTCCTCATCGCGCTGGCGATCGGGGCCTTCTTCCTGTT
>DASVPM010000328.1:0-10310 GCA_036382815.1 Allosphingosinicella sp. | reverse complement strand
TGCCGGGAGCGGTCGCCGTGATTCCTCCCCGGCCTTTGCCGGGGAGGGGGACCGCGCGGAGCGCGGTGGAGGGGGTTCTTCGGAGCCGGGAAGAGCCCCTCCACCAGGCTTCGCCCGGTCCCCCTCCCCGCGGAATCGCGGGGAGGATTGGGCGCGGAGTCGCGGGGAGGATTTGGGGCTAGAGGCTTCTGATCCTCGGCTCGGCTCTCCGGGTGCCCAGGAGGAGCTCCGTCATCGCCCAGATCATCGCGTCGGCGCGGTCGGGGCTTCGGCCGGGGCCTTGATAGCCTCCGCCGCCGACCAGAGCGGCCAGCTGCTCCTCCAGCCGGGGGAAGCGGCCGGCCAGCTTCGCCTCGCCGCTTTCGAAGAAGGCGGCGATCGGCTCCGCCCGCCGGACCTTGCCGATGGTCGCATTCACCCGCTTCACCGGGAATCGAAGACCGGCTCCGCGAAACACGGCATCGACCATCTCCCCGCCCTGGTTTCCTTCCGCGACGACCCGGTCGGCAGCCCAGGCCTCGACCGCCCCGGCCGTCTTGCGCGCCCATTGCTCCGGAGAGAGGCCGCCCGCGCTGTAATCGCCGAGCACCCGGGCGACTCCGTCCAGCCCCAACCCGCACGCGACGATGCCGCATTCGTCGCCGTGCGCGGTGACCGGCGGATCGACTCCGACGACCACCCGGGCGAAGGATTCGCGCGGCGGGCACCCGGTCCGCGACGCCTCGATCAGAGCCCAGGGCCAGAGCGCGCCCTCGACGTCCTCGATCATCTCGCCGAGAAGCTCCTGCCGTCCGAACCGGGTGCCGGCGAACATCCGTTCGACCGAGCGGAGGAAAGCCGGCGCCAGATGGGGATTGTCCCGGCTCGCCCCGCCGGTGACGAGGGCGTCTGCCGTCCCAAGCAGCGCGCGCATCGCCGGAACCGCCCGGGGAGTCGTCGTCACCAGCACCTGCGGCCGGGCGCCCGCGCGCAGCCCCAGCATGAGATTGTCCCAGGCGATCTGCGCCTTTTTCCATTTCGCGAGCTCGTCGCACCAGGCGTAATGATGCTCGGGCCCCCGCAGGCTCTCGCCATCGGCGCCCGAATAGACGAAGGCGACGGCGCCGCTCGCGAAGGTCAGCCGCCTCAGGCCCGGCTCCCAGCGGATCAGCCGCCGCTCCTCGCCGTCGCGGGCGACGGCGATCAGCCCGCTTCGCCCTTCGATCATCACCCGCCTCACTTCGTCCGGGGTGGCGGCGACGAGGGCGATATGGCAGCCGGGATTGGCGCGGGCCTTCGCGCTCACCCATTCCGCCCCGGCCCGAGTCTTTCCGAAGCCGCGCCCGGCCTTCATCACGCAGACCGTCCAGTCGTCATTCGGCGGCATCTGGCCGGGATGCGCCCAGACCGGCCAGTCCGAGTCGAACGCCCTGGCGTGATCCTCGCCGGCGGCGATCAGCGCCGCTCGCCTCTCCTCCGGCGGAAGAGCGACGAGGTGCTCGAGGAGCCGCTTGCCCGCGGCGGTCAAGCTTTCCCTCCCTCCGCGGGAGGGGGCGCAGGGCCGTCGCCGTCCTCGCCGTCCCCTTTCGCCTTCATCAGCTTGCGGTGCCGCTCGATCGCCTCGACCTTCGAGAGGATGCTGGCCACGGCTTCCTCGAACGGCCGGTCCGGCAGCCCCCTCCTCCGGCCGCGGCCGACGCGCCGGCCCTTCCGAGCATCGATGAAGGCGAGGATCTTCATCGCGGCGATGGGATCGAACGGCATCTCCTCCTCGCCCTGCGGCCTCGCCTCGCCGGGGCGGCGCAGAAGCAGTCCGGCACAGGCGATCAGCTCATATTCCAGCTTCAAGTCGATCTCGTTCAGCGCCTCGTCGACCTCGCGGGCGAAGGCCGGGTCGTGCCTAAGGTGATCGTAGACGGTGGTGAAATGGAAGCCGACGGCCCGGGCGGACGCGACGAAATTCCCGGTTCGGCGAAGGTCGGCGAGGAAGCGGGCCTGCGACTCGCCGCTCCAGTCGCCGTCCCGGGGGGCGGCCAGCTGGAGCCGGCCGGCCCGGTTGCGCCGGATCACCGGCCCGGGCCGGGAGGGCTTCGGCTTCGACGCCGGCTCCGGGAGGCAATGCGATTGCGGTTGCCGACCGGTCGACGGCGCGTCCCGCTCCGCGGGGGCCGGGCTTCGGGCAACGTCCTTCTTCGAGCGCAGATCGAGATCGGCGGCGGCGACCGCCTCGGCCCAGCGCCGGGCGAAGGCCGGGTCTTCGCGCCGTCGACGGTAGAACATGTCGCCATGTCCGACGGCGCGGATCGCCGCCTGGGCGTTACCGGTCTCCCGGAGCACCGCCAGGAAGGCGTCCGCGATTTCCTCTTGCCAAACCGGGCTCCGCCGCCCGTGCCGCCCGCGTCCCTGTTTCCCCATGGTTCCCTCCAACGGCCGCCCGCCGGCCGTCCCATCCCGCTTCACCAAACCCGAAAGGTCCCCGGCCCCTCTGCGCGCAGGGGGCCGGCGTGCGCCGAATCCGCGAGGACCGGCCCATTTCGGGGTGAAGGGCGCGACCCTTCGATTCGACCTCGAGTCGCCGGCGTCACGCCGGGCAGGGGCCGCTTCGGCAAAGCGGTTCGCAGAGGAACCGCGGCCTCACCACATTCCGGAGCGGAGCACCGGCAGAATCCCGGAATAGCCGAATCGAGGGTCGAAAGCAAGAACAGAATGGCAACATCGTAAGATTGCGGCGGAGAGGTGCGGACGGGTCGTAATATCGGGGCTCCCTTTTCGCACGGGGAAGGGCCGGGCCGGAGGCTCGGGAAGCGAGGATGCTGCCTCTCGCGTTCGGACCTTGCCGCGCCCGCCCTTGCATCCCCCCGCATTGCCCCTAAAAGCCGGGGCCAACAGGAAGGCCTTCATGTCCCGCAACCCAGACCGCCCGCGCTCGCCGCATCTCACCGTCTACAAATGGGGGCCGCACATGCTGGTCTCGATCCTTCACCGGATCACCGGCGCCGGGCTCGCCACGGTGGGCGCCGCGGCGCTCGTCTGGTGGCTGGTCGCGGCCGCCTCGGGCAAGGAGGCCTATGAGAGCTTCGCGGGCTGGGCGACGTCATGGCCCGGGATCGTCGTCGGGGTCGGGCTGACCTGGGCCTTCTTCCAGCACACCCTCTCCGGCCTTCGCCACCTCGTGATGGACATCGGCGCCGGCTTCGAGATCGAGCGCAACAAATTCTGGGCGACGATGACGCTGGCCGGATCGATCCTGCTGACCGCGGCCCTGTGGCTCTATATCGTGATGGTGAGGGGAGCATGAGCGTGGAGACGACGAGCCAGGCCGGCGAGCCCGGCGCGAGCCCCGCCACCAACCCCGCCGCGATCGAGACCCCGCTGGCGCGCGCCCGCGGCCTCGGCTCGGCGCGCGAGGGGGCGGAGCATTGGTGGCACGAGCGGCTGAGCTCGGTCGCCGTCCTGCTCCTGTTCGTCTGGCTGATCGTCTCGCTGCTCCGGCTGCCCGCGCTCGACCATCGCGGCGTCACCGAATGGCTTCGCGACCCGACCGCGGCGGTGCCGATGCTGCTCCTCGTTGCCGCCACCTTCTGGCACCTGAAGATGGGCCTCCAGGTGATCGTCGAGGATTACGTTCACGACGAGGGCAACAAGTTCCTCTGCGTGCTGCTCCTCAACTTCGCGGCGGTCGGCGGCGCGGCCTTCGGCCTCTTCGCCATCCTGAAGATCGCCTTCGCCGCGGCCGGCCTTCCGCGCTGAGCCGGGCCTCGGGCCGCCGCACCCGACCCCGCGAAGCCCGTCATTCACGAGGCTTCGCGGATGACGAACAAGTCAGCCGTCGTCCCCACCCTCGCTCGCCGCCCGTGCCTTCATCATCTCCCTGTGCCTCTCGATCGCCTCGACCTTGGCGAGGATCGACTCGACAGCCTCTTCGAAGGTCCGCTGCGGCGGACCCTTGCGCCGGCCCTTGCCGGTTCGCCCGTTCTTGCGGGCATCGAGGCGCGAGAGGATATTGATCGCCGTCAGCGGATCGAAGGGCACCTCCCCCTCGTCGATGCCGAGCGCCTCGGCTTCGCCGGGCCGCCGCACCAGGGCGTGGGCGTGCCCCGTCAGCCTGTAGGTCAGGACGACGTCCGCCTCGGTCAGCGCCCGCTCGCACTCGCGGGCGAAGGCCGGCCATTTGCGCACCCGGTCGTGGACGGTGGCGGACTGGAACCCGACCGCCAGCGCGCAGGCGTTGAAATTGCCGGTCGCCGCCAGCCGGGCGAGAAACTCGGCCTCGATCGCCGAGGTCCAATGGCCCTCGCGGGTGAGGGTGACCTGCATCCGCCCCCGCGAATTGCGCCGAAGCACCGGCTCCGGCTCGCCCGCAGGCTTGCGCCCCGGCCGCAGATAGCCGCCGAGCGACTCGGGATCGGTCGGAAGCTTCCCCTTGATCCCGAACGGAAAGAGGAACGGGCTCCCCGTCCCCCGCAACCGCGAATCCGCTTCGGCGGCCGCCTCGCGCACCCGCGCCCTGAACGCCGGATTGCGCCGCATCCGGTTGTTGAACAGCTCCTTATGCCCAAGCGCCCGAGCCGCAGCCCGCGCATTTCCCGTCTCCCGCACCAGCGTGAGAAACCGCTCCCCAAGCTCCACGGTCCAAACCCGATCCCGCCGCCCGGGGGCGAGGGCGGGGTCGTCGGCATCCCGCCGCTCGTCCTGAGCCTGTCGAAGGACCCGCATCTTCCCCACCCACTCGCTCTTTCAAAGAGCGTAAGGAGAACGGAAAAGCGCCTGCCTTACTCCTTCAGTTTGATCCGAAATGGAGCCAAGCCCTCCGGTCGCCGTCCCGGGCGTCGGCCGCGGCCGCCATTGCGCCGGCCGCCGAGGCATGGAACAACCGGGCCGGGGGGAAATGAGATGGCGAAGATGCTGGACCTCGGCCGAAGCTGGAAAGCGCTGTCCGCCTTCCTGCTCCTTGCCTTTCTCGCCTTCTGGCCGACCTATCTGTCGCAGCCGCGGGCCTCGGGCGGCTTCACCCATCTCCACGCCGCCGCGGCCACCTCGTGGATGCTGCTGCTGATCGCCCAGTCCTGGGCGATCGACCGCAAGCGGGTCGCGCTCCACCGGGCGCTCGGCAAGGCCTCCTACGTCCTGGCGCCGCTGCTCGTCCTCTCTGTCCTCCTGCTCGCCCGCCAGCGCATCGCCGGAGCATCGCCGGCGGATTTCCCGATCCAGACCTACATCCTCTACCTCCAGGTCTCGCTCGCCGCGCTCTTCGCCTTGTCCTTCGCCCTCGCCATCGCCACCCGCCGCTCGGTCGCCCGCCATTCCCGCTTCATGATCTGCACGGCGCTGACCCTCGTCGACCCGGTCGTCATCCGAGTGCTCTTCTGGATCGCCCCGAACCCAAGCTGGAACTACCAGTGGCTGACCTTCGGCCTCACCGACCTCGCCTTCCTGGTCCTGATCGCTCTGGAGCGGAACAACCGCGCCGGCCGGGCCGTCTTCCCCGCGATGCTTGCGATCTTCGCCGCCGCCCAGCTCCCGGCCTTGCTCGGCTTCACCCAAAGCGCGGCCTGGCAGGCGTTCGCGCGCTGGGCGGCGGGGATCTAGGGCGGCAAAGCCGCGAAACGCTCTCAGCTCCCCGCCAGCCGCCGCGCGTCCCGGGCCAGATTCGCCAGGCACGCCTCGCCCCCGGAGCTCGACCACGCCTCGTGGGCGACGATCGTCTCGATCTTGACGGCGAGCGCCTCCAGATCCTGCGCCGGCGCCTCGAGCAGCCGGAGCAGAGCGGGCCCCAGCGCATCGAGCCGCGCGTCCATCTCCGCTTCGACCGCCTCCTGCGCCTCGTCGGGCGCCCCCGCCGTCCGCTCGAGGAAGGCCCGCATGGCCGCCTCGGCCTCGCGAAGCGCCGCCAGCGCCTCGCGCCAGTCTCCGTCATTGCCAGCGGAGCGGGCCGAAGGCGACCGAAGGTCAACCAATGCAGCGCCGAGGCCATCTCCGCCGCCGACCTGGATTGCCGCGTCCCCCGGCTCAGGTCCGGGGTCTTCGCAATGACGCGAAAACGGAACGAACGGAATCGCCACCGCAGCGCCTAGCAGCGCGCGGCGCGACGGCTTATGGTCGCGCGCAGCCATCCTTCGCCTTCCTGCTAGGCG
Source organism: Allosphingosinicella sp. (assembly GCA_036382815.1). GTDB lineage: Bacteria > Pseudomonadota > Alphaproteobacteria > Sphingomonadales > Sphingomonadaceae > Allosphingosinicella. Next base: position 4,197 of record DASVPM010000328.1, on the reverse strand, counting down.
TCCGCTGGTTCGAGCCGGCCGCAAGGCGCAAGCCCCGCCCGGTTCGACATTGTGCTAGCCAAAAGTCAGGACCATTGCAATAGCCGAGCGCGAAAAAAAGAAGATGGGGCGGCCAGCGACGGGCAGGGGGCGGACGATCGGGGTGCGTGTGCACCCGGACTTGGATACCGCGCTCGACGTCTGGATCGCTCGACAGCCCGCGCCGAAGCCCTCAAAACCCGAGGCAATGCGCCGCCTCGTCTGGGAGGCGCTTGCCAAATAAGGATGCTCGCATGGCGGCTTGTAAGTGCGCTGGGTCGGAAAAACGGTACTGGCGCGATGACATCCGACAAGCAGTCGCTGATTTGGGCGGAGCTGCTCGCCTTGGGCAAATCTATTTGCGGGTCCGAGAGATTCGGAGCGCGGGGGGTCGGTCGGTTCCGACTAGTACCGATGCCATCGTGTTCAAGGAACTGCAGCATAACAGCTCGTCCTCAAAGGCATTTTCAGGCAAACGCGACTGGTTCGTGCGCATTGGGGGCATTGGTAGTGGTATGTGGGGTCTCAGGAGCGCGCTCGCCTCGGGCCCACTCGAGACGGGCGAGCGAGCGACCCTCACTTCGCGGTAGCCGGGCCAGGCATTCCTTCGTAGGAGGCATGGCGAAAGGGGAGAGGTGTGCAAAACCGGTTCTGTGTTTCCAGCGACTTACGAAATGAAGCCGACGTAGAACAGAACTTCGCCCGGCGGCTGCTCGAGGATCTCGATTTCACAGACCGAGAGATCGTTCCGAAACAGAGTCTTAACCTGCTGGTCGTGGGTGGGCTGCGGAATCAGCCGCAAGCAAATTATAGACCCGACTTCGGGTTGGTGCTCCGCCATCGAGTCCGCTTAGTGGTGGAAGCCAAAGCGCCGGGGGAGCGTCTCGATCGACACGCATGGCAGCCGCGCGCCTACTGCGTCATTCTCAATGGCGAGGCTTCGGGGCGGACCGTAAACTATTACATCCTCACGAATGGCCTCGAGACCCGGCTGTATCATGTGGACCGAAACCAGCCTGTCGTAACCCTCAGGTTCGCAGACTTCGTGGACGGCAATCGTAGATACGCCGAATTTCGATCATTGATTGCACGATCTGCACTTGATGCCCCAGAGCGCGAGCCCTCGGTTCCGTCATTGGAGATGTATCGTCGTTCGTTGCCAGAGGTGAACGCCGCATTCTCTTGGTGCCACCAGCATATTTATAAAAAAGATCACATTAGCCAAGCTGAATCATTCACTGAATTCGTCAAACTAATTTCCCTGAAATTGATATCAGACAGACGAATCCGGGAGACCTACCCAGAGATTATAGATGACCCTGCATTCGAAGTTCCGTTAGATGACGTGACATTTTCGGTAGATTGGATTGAGCGACAAGAGAGGTTCGCCCACAATCCAATCAGCGACATTCAGTTTAGGAACTTTATGAATGATCGTGAAGCAGAGATAGTGCAAGGAATCCGAAAAAGGATGTTTGACGCAAATGACTCTATTCGCCTCCGTCCGGAGACGATAAAAGGCGTCGTTAGGCGTTTAGAGAATATATTTCTCTTAGGAATCGACGCAGACCTTAACGGTAGGCTTTTCGAGACATTTCTAAATGCGACGATGCGCGGCAAGGATCTTGGCCAGTTCTTCACCCCTCGCAGCCTGGTAAAACTCGGTCTCGTTCTAGCACAGTTGAGAGTGGGGGTGGTGCAGAACAATGGAGAACGCCACACGGATTCGGTAATCGATGCGTGTTGCGGGAGTGGCGGGTTTCTAATCGACGCGCTAGCTGACATGTGGTCCAAAGCCGATGCGATCCCCTTGTCAGACGCGGAGCGGATGGACCTTAAGCGCGAGATTGCGAACGACCACATTGTGGGAGTTGACGTTGCCAACGCGCCAAAACTCGCTCGAATCGCGCGGCTTAACATGTTCCTTCATGGTGATGGAGGCGCTCGGATCTATCATCTTGACGCGCTCGACAAGCGGTTGATGGAGCGAGCGGGCGATGGACCCGACACTGCTGCCGAAAAGGCCGAATTCAGGAGGCTGACGGCGAGCCCTGCATTTGACGTCGCATTGACTAATCCGCCGTTTGCAAAGGCTCTTGACCGCTCATCTCAGACCGAACGCGAGATACTAGACCAATACGTCATCGCGCAGCCGGGTCAGGCAGGACGACAGTCCGTGCGATCGAGCCTGCTATTCCTTGAAAGATACCGCGATCTTTTGAAGCCTGGCGGGAAGCTTGTGACGGTTATCGATGACGGGATACTCGGGGGTGACAGCTACCGTTGGTTCAGGGAGCAATTGCGCGAATGGTTCTTAATTCGGGCGGTCGTCTCCGTTCCGGGTGATGCGTTTCAACGGTCAAACGCGCGCGTGAAAACCTCGTATTTGGTGGCGGAGCGGCGAGGAGACGACGACTCACAGGACCAGCCACCCATATTTATGTACCCCTGCCAGTTCGTTGGGTTGGACGATCCTAAGCGCCAGCGGGCTCGGGCGGGGGACGCGGAACTGCGGGTGGCGGCCGAAGTTGAGATCCAAACCGTTCGCCATGAATACCGCCGATTTCAGAACGGCGAGAGCGATCAGTATTCGGTCCCTGCCGGAGAGGCAAGCGAGCGTCTAGACGTGAAAAATCGTCTGTTCTCTCCCGGACGTCTTGTTTCTGACTGGCGCGCTCGCGGTTTTATCACACGGACAGTGGAAGAATTTCTTCAGGAGCGCATTTATGACCCGGCGGATGTGATCACGCGGGACCACCCCGATCCGGTTCGGGTACTCGTAGTCCGCTACAGCGGCGTCGCTGAGGAGATCGAGGAAGTCTTCCCCTCGGAGAGCTCATATTCGCAACTCTATCCCGTTCGAGCTGGGGACATCGTTATTTCGAACATAGCGGCAAGCCATGGTAGTATAGCCGTCGTTCCCCAAGAGCTGGATGGTTGCGTTGTGTCTAGCGAATACACTGTCCTTCAGGCAAAGGATGGGTACGCCCCGGAAATTCTACATCTTATTCTCCGGTCGCCCGAGGTTCGCTCTGATATTCTGCTATCTGCGTCGGGGGCCAATCGCACTCGAGCGCGCTGGGATAACTTCCGCACGTTGGAGATTCCGTACCCCTCCCCCCAACTCTCGGCGGAGGCCCTAGCCCGAATCACCGATGCAGACGCCGCAATCCGGGCTGCGGAGACAGCGCGCACTGACGCTAAGCGCACTATAGAACAGGGACTCCATTTGAGATCAGCTGCAGCCGAAACCGTGCTAGCTGCTTTCAAGCCGCCAAAGTGAGATGACCGTCCCGATTTAGAGGTCATTTTTAGTAATCCACAAGGCGCAAACCGAATTACCCGAGCATCATTGGTGCCAGCTACGTGCCTGGCACCGCACCTTCCACAAAGGCGCGAAAAGGGCCGGACGGGAATCGGGCGGAAGGTAGCGCGTTGGCTCCCCGTCGGGACTCGGCGCAGGATGATCGGACCAATCCGGAGCAGCGCCCGAGGCGCGCTATCCGGTGGGGGAGGGCTCAGTGGAATCGTGGCCCGAGCTTCGGAGGCGGTCCATGAGCCGCTGCGCCCAATAATCGGCTTCCGTACGCTGGAATGAAGCGTGCCGCGCTATCGCGCCCCGCTCACACACGAGCGCCGGCCGCTCGGTGTCGAACAATTCCCGGTTCTTTCCCTGATAGACGAGGGCCGCCTGCCATCCACCCTTTCGAAGTGAAGTCTCCCCGGTGAGCGGCATCGTCCAGCTCTCTCGCATTTGCGCGATGGCGATATACGGGTCGGTCGTAACATCGGTGTGTGCGGTCCGGTTCTTGAATTCGAACAGCGGCTGGCTCTCGAAACCGACGATTCGATCGGTGTCGAAGGTCACGAGCATCAGCGAAATCCGGCCCCTTTTCCGGGGGACCATCTGCCAACCCACCCACGCCATCCCCCCGTGGGTCTCATCATGGTACCATCGGGGAAAGCAGATCCAGTCGGTACTCGTCTTCATCAAATCTGCCAGCCGCATTGCGCCCCCCACATCCTCGGCACCACCGCTGCTCTCGTCGGGTCGAGCCGAGGATATCGCGCGGAGCGAAAGTGTGGAAGTGCCGCCTTGCAACCCCCCGCCCAAAGCCTAAAAGTGCGCCCAAGTCCCGCCCCCAATCCTGCGAGCCCCCCCCCGTGCCCACCCCTTCC
>DASVPM010000327.1:0-17433 GCA_036382815.1 Allosphingosinicella sp. | reverse complement strand
CTGCATCCCGTATACCGGCTGGCCCTCGTAATCGTAGCCGACGACCACTTCCTCCCAGGTCGCGACCAGCGCGTCGTAATCGACGCCCGCCACCATCCTGAGCGTGCCATCCTGCTCGATCTGCCAGGTCCCGTTAGATGTCGTCCCGTCGCTGAACTGCCAGTGCATGGCGCGGTTTTCCGGATCCGACAGCAGCGTATCGAGATCGATCACCGTCCCCGCCGTGGTCGGCAACGGGATGAACGGCCCGAGCGCGGTGTTCGATTCGTTGATCGTGAAGCTTCCCGACTGCAGGCTATGCGCCTCGTTGACGTCCTGGACGCTGATCGCGATCGCGGCGGTCGCGCCCAGCGCGTAGGCGCCGCCGGAGCGATCCAGGACCTGCACCTGGTAGGCGAGCGAATTTACGGTTTCGTAGTCGAGCGCCTGGTTTCCGTTCACCCAGACCCGCCCGTCGAGCAGGTCCATCACCAGCCTGCCGTCGGAGCTTGCCGAAACCCACCGCCCGAGCGCGCCGTCCACATAGGCGTTCGAGCCGCTGAAGGTGTAGCGAAGCTCGCCTGCCGGCCCGTCGACGTCGGTCGCCTGGACCGTGCCGACCTGCTGGTAATAAGCGGGATTCTCGGACAGCGACCAGACGAAGCTGCCTGCGACGAAGGCCGGCGCCTCGTTCTTGTCCTCGATATAGATGGAGTAGCTGAACGGGTCGGAGAGAAGACCGTTCGGATCGACCGCCTGGAGCTGCAGGGTCGCGACCTTGATCTCCTTAAGCCCGTCATTGTCCCAATCGGAGTACCAGCCGGTGTCGATTCCGTACTGGCCGAGATGGTCTCGGAGCCACGAGGCGGTGAAGTTGGCGCCGTTGAAGGTCAGCGCGTTGCCGCTCGTCGTGAAGAAGTCGTAGGGATTGCCGCCGGTGATGATCAGCGCGGGCGTCTGCCCGTCCGGATCGCTCATGTTGAAACGGGCGATGACCTGGCCGGCGTGCGACACATCGCCGGGCAGGGTCTCCGAATAGCGGGTCTCCGACTGGAGGGTCATCGCGCCGGGCCGTTCGCGCGTGTTGCTGAGATAGAAAGCGGTGGACTTCGTCGCGAGCGAGGTCAGCCCGCCGTCGTTCGCCTGTACCGTGACGTTGCCGAGGAAGACGTCCGCGATCCCGTCGCCATTATGGTCGCCCTGCGCGTAGCCTTGGGCCACGGCCCATTCGAAATCGAAATTGGCGTTGAACAGGACGCTGTTGCCCGAGATGGTGAACCAGCCGCCGAGATTGCCGCCGGCGGCGAATTGAAGCCCGGGCGCCGGTCCGTCCGGATCGGTCAGGCCATAGGAAGCGAACACCCGCGGCGCCGCCGCCGGATTGGTTCCGACGCCGGCCTCGTCGAAATCGACGAAATCGGGCCCCGTGGGCGCATTCGGCCTTTCCGCCAGGTTGTTGACGGAGATCCGGACGTCGGTCGTCGCTTCCTTGAAGCCGGCGGCGCCCGCATTATCGCGGGCGGCGACCAGATAGGACCGCGCCGCCGCTCCGAACGTCTCGAAATCGGGCGAGCCATTGGTGGTGATGGCGCCGGTCAGCAGATTGATGAGGAAGCGATTGTCCTCGCTATAATCGCGGTACGTGCCGTCGGAATGCTTGAAGTAATAACGCTGCTGTCCGTATGCGGTGGCGGCGCTGTCGGGGTCGGAAGCCGTGACCTGGCCGACCGGAGTCCCGCCCGCCACATTCTCGTCGATCGCCAGGAGATATTGCGCCGGCAGTGTGTTCTGCTCGTTGACGTTCGTGATCCGGATGACGATGCTCGAGGACGCCTCGAAATAGTTCGCCTTGCCGGCATTGTCGCGGGCGATGATGTTGTAGGCGACCGTCGGTCCGATCGCTTCGGAGTCGAGAGCGGCCGCGACGCTGATATAGCCCGTGTCCACCGCAAGGATGAAGCGTCCGTCGGCGGACGTGCTGTAGAGGCCGTCGCCCGACGTGGTGCCGGCGGTGAAATAATATTTCTGGGTGCCGAAGTCGGTCGAGACGCTGTCCGGATCGCTCGCCTGCACGCGCAGCTCGTTCGACGATCCGGTCACCTTGATCCGGGTGCCGAGGCCGATCGCGGAATTCTCGTCGATCGTTCCGTCGTAGGAGCCGGCGAAGCTGTTCGCTTCGTTGACGTCGCCGATGTTGAAGGTGAAGGTCGCGCTCGCCCGGAGGCTCGGGCTGTTGCCGAGATTGTCGCGGGCGACGACCGTATAGCTGGTCGGGCCGTCCACTTCCTTGTTGAGCGAGCGCCTGGTCTTGATCTCGCCCGTCAGGGAGTCGATCGAGAAGCGCCCGTCGGCGGTGTTGACGTCGAGCACCGCCGGGGTCGACCCGTTCGCCGGCGTGATTTCGAACGCGTAGAGCTGCTTGCCGAAATTGGAGGTCGGGGAATCGAGGTCGGTCGCTCCGGCGAACCCGACCGAGACGACCGCCGCCTTGTTCTCGTCGACGGTGAAGGTCCTGGCCGGCAGCGAATTGGCTTCGTTGACGTCGGTCACGGCGATCGAGACGGTCGTCGTCAGCTGGTTGTAGGTGCCGATGCCCGCATTGTCCCTGGCGGCGACGACGTAGGAGAAGCTCGCAATGGTTTCCTTGTCGAGCGCGACCTTCGTCCGGATCTGGCCCGTGACCTGGTCGATGGTGAACCGGCCGTCGGAACTGTCCACCTGCCAGTCGGTACCGTTGAGGAAGCCGTAGCGCTGCTGGCCAAAAGGCGATCCGGCGGAATCCGGATCGTATGCCTGGACCGTGCCGACCACGGCGTTGGCGGCGTTCTCCGCGACCGTCATGGCGTAGCTCGGCACCATCACGCCGACTTCGTTCACATTGATGACGGTGACCGTCACGCTGCCGGTATAGCTCGCATTGAACGAGTCGGTGACGATGAAGGAAACGGTGTGCGAAGCCGCCGCTTCGAAGTCCAGCGAGGTCGCGGTCTTGGCGAAGAGCTGGTTGCCGACCAGCTTGAACGGGCTCGTCGCCGCATTCGCCAGGGTCAAAGTCAGGGTGTCCCCGGTGTCGTTGTCCACCCCGCTGATCGTTCCGATCAGAGCCCCCGAATTCTCGGCGATCGAGGCGGTGGCGACGTTGTTGATCTTCACTCCGACCGGCGGCGCGTTAATCACGACGGTCGTCGTCGCCGCGTCCGACACCGCGGTTGTCCCGCCTTCGGTCGCATAGGCGCGCACCGTCAGGGAAAGGTCCTCATACCATCCCGTCGGAGTGATCAGCTTCAGGCCCTGGGTCTGGTTCTGCGCCAGCGACCAATAGCCTCCGGCGCTGTTGTAGGTCCCGGCGCTGAGGCTTACCCCGGCCGGGATTCCGGTAATCCGGATCTCGTGGACTTCGGAGCCGTCGTCGTCGGGGAAGGCGACCTGCAACTGGATCGCATTGCCCGCGGCCTGGCCGGAAGTGCCCGGAGTTGCGCTGAACAGGCCCACGCTGGGCTTGTCCGGGGTGCCGACGAAGGTGACGGTCAGCGCCCGCTCATCGCTCGGATGGCCACCCGCGTCGTAGGCGGTGAGCATGATCACCGCGGTACCGGTGCGATTCGCCGTCGGGGTGACCTGGAAGGCGGCATGGCCGCCGGCGCCAACCGGTCCGATCGCAATCGAGCCGATCAGGTCGGCGCCCTGGGTAACGCGGTGGCTGAAGGTGAAGCCGGACTCGATCGTGATGTCGTCGCTGACGACGATGTCGAGAACGGCCGGCGAATCCTCGTTGGCCGTCTTGGCGGCCTCGCCCGTAACGGTCGGCGCGAAGTTGCTGAACCACACCGCCTGCCATTTGTCCCAATAGGCCTGGTCGGTAGCCGGCGGAGGTGCGGTCCGGCCGCGCATCAGGTCGACGAGCGCGCCGACGTTGATCCGCTTCGTGAAGGTGTCCTGGGTGGTGATGAAATCGATCTGGTACTGGCGGTTCACGTCGCCCGGGAACCAGTTTTTGACAGTCGCTGAGGCGCCCGAGCCGAGGATGGTGATCTTCAGGTCGGCACCGGTCGGCGAGGACTGGCCGCTGGTGGCGTCGACCTGCTCGAACCAGAGGTTCTTATCGGTGACGACGCCCGCCGTGTTGCGGATGCCGAGGATGTCGGTGTCGGTTCCCGACGGGTTGAAGTTGAATATCTTGTCGTGGCCGGAGTCGCGGTCGATGATGTAGGTGTCGCTGCCGAGGCCGCCGTTGAGAATGTCGTCGCCCTTGCCGCCGATCAGCGTGTCGTTGTGGCCCTGGGCGTAGATCGTGTCGTCGTCGTCGCCGCCGTCGATCGTGTCGTTGCCCAGTCCGCCATAGATCGTGTCGTTGCCCTCGTTGCCCGACAGCGTGTCGCCGCCATGGCCGACATGAGTCGTGCTCGTTCCGTCGAGCGGGTCGTCCTGGAAATCGCCGTAGATCGTGTCGTTGCCCTTGCCGCCTTCGATCGTGTCGATCCCCCCGCGGCCCTCCAGCGTGTCGTTGCCTTCGGCGCCCATGAGACGGTTGTTGGCGGAGTTGCCCCGAACGATATCGGCAAGGTCGGTGCCGTAGACATGCTCGATCCCGACATAGGTGTCGCCCGCTGCCGAGCCGGAGTTCGCGCTCGCGTTCTCGAGATCGGCGACTACGCCGACGGTTGCTCCGACGGCTTCGTCCGACTTAAGGTATACGGCCCAGTCGATCCCGTCGCCACCGTCGAGCGTGTCGCCGCCGGCGCCGCCGATCAGGACGTCATTGTCTTCGCCGCCGCGGAGCGTGTCGCCATCGGCGCCGCCCCACAGGGAATCGTCGCCGAAGCTGCCAAGAAGCTCGTCCACGCCAAAGCCGCCGGTGAGGGTGTCCTTGCCCGTCCCGCCGTCGAGCAGGTCGTTGCCGGCGCCGCCGTCGATCGTGTCGTCGCCGCCGAAGCCGTAAATCTTGTCGCGATTCTGCTGACCGGTGAAGGTGTTGGGATTGCTATCCCCCTCCAGCACATCGTCGCGGTCCAGAATCGTAACCTCGATCGTTTTCTCGATGACGTTGGCGGACGGCAGGCCGGTCTTGTCGGTCGCGATGACCTTCACCCGGGCGATGCCGTCCCCTTCCTCGAAATCGAGCTTGCCGGAAGCCTTGAGGTAGAGCGTGCCGTCGACCACCTCGAACCGGCCGTCGTCCACGGCATAACTATATTGGCCGGTCGTGAAATCGGCGGAGTCGGGATCGACCACACTGATGGTCGCGATGGCGATGGCCTGAGCGGCCGGCGTCGATGCGGGAACGCGATCGCGCTCCATCACCTGCGTTACGATCATGGTCGCCAGCACATTGGTCGGCGCCTCGTTGACGTCCTCGACCTTGACGGCCCCGGTCACCCACTCGGAAAAGGCCCCCGCGGAATCGACCGTGCGAAGCGAGCGTATCAGCTCCACCTCCCACAGCCCGTCCTGGTCGCTGTCGACGGCATTATGGTTCTGATACAGAGTTTCGAAGCTGGGGGCCGCGAGGCCGGTGAAGGTGACCTTCCCTCCCGTGATCGTGAATATGTTGCCCGGGTTGGAAAGGAAGTAGAGGCCGGGCGTGGGCCCATCCGGATCCTGAAGATCGAAGACGGCTTCCCAGCCGGTGGCGTTTTCCGCCACGATCGGCGCGAACCCCGTAGTCAAGGCCGGGGCCAGCGGCGCTTCGTTGACATTGGCGATCGTAATGGTGAGCCCGGCGCTCGCCATATTGTTTGCGGTCCCGCCCTCGCGGTCGCGGGCGACGATCGTATAGGAGAAAGGCGCGGTCACCGTCTCGAAGTTGAAGGCGGCAAGCGGAGTGACGATCCCGGTCGCGGTACCGATGGTGAACCGGCCGTCCTGGCTGGAGACGTGCTCGGTGCCGTCGGCGTAGCGGAAAAAATAGGCTTGCCGGGCATTGAGGGTGTTGGGGCTATCGCCATCGAAAGCGGCGACGGTTCCGGCCGGGGCCGTCGAATTCTCCTGCAGGGTAAAGCTGTAACTGCCCGCGAAGGCGTTCGGGTCGTTGACGTCGGTGACGGCGATCTCGACCAGGGTCGTTGAGTGGTGCCCGTTGGCCCCGCCGCCGAGATCCCTGGCGACGACCGAATAGCTGAGCAGCGGAGTCGCTTCGTAATTGAGCGACACACGCGACGTGATGACCCCGGTGTTTACGTCGATCGCGAACCGCCCGTCCTCGGAAATCTGGGCCGGCGCATCGTTTATCAGGAAGGAATAGGATTGGGTGGCGTTGGCGCCGCCCGCGTCGTCGTCGGTCGCTTCGATCGTCCCGACGACGGCGCCCGCCGCGACATTCTCCGCGATCGTGAAGGGAGTCAGCGGATCGAGATGGTTGGGCTCGTTGACGTCGGTGACGCTGATCTGGACGTTGATCTCCGCGGTGTTGTGGTCGGTGCCGCCGGGATTGTCGATCGCGATCACCCGATAGCCGGCCGGCGCCGACCCGCCTTCGAAATCGATCGCCGCGTTCGTCCGGATCTGGCCGGTCTCCGGGTCGATACGGTAGCGGCCGTCGGCGGAAACGCCGCTTGGGCTGGGGCCGTCGCCGAAATAATAACGCTGCTGCGCGAAGGGACCCGAGGTGTCGGCGTCATGGGCGTGAACCTGGCCGACCAGCGCCCCCTCGTCCGCATCCTCGCCGATAGTCATGGCGCCGACGGCATCGAACCCGTTGGCCTCGTTCGCGTCGGCCGCCGTGAGGACCAGGGTGGTCACCGCCCGGTACGACTGGCTGGCTCCCGGATTGTCGCGGGCAGCCACCGAATAGCTCCGCTGCGGCGCGCTTTCGTAATCGAGCTGGGTCAGCAGGCGGATCTCGCCCGTCACCGAGTCGATCTGCAGGTGGCCGTCGGAGGAGACGACGTTCTCGTCGGCGCCGTTGAGGAAGAAGTAGCGCTGTGACGCGAACGCCCCCGACTGATCGATGTCCGAGGCGTGAGCGGTGGCGACCAGCGCTCCCGCGGCGGAATTTTCTGCCATGGTGACCGGAGCCAGCGCGGCGAGGCTGTTGGGATCGTTGGCGTCGGCGACCGCGATCGTGAAGTCGCGCTCCGCCCAGGCGCCGCCGATGTCGGCGGCGCGCACCCGAACGACGTAGCTGTCGCCCGTCTCACGGTCGAGCCGGGACGCGTCGACGACATAGATCCGACCGTCCTCGCTGATTCCGAAGCGGCCGTTGCCATTGAGAATTACGCCCCCGTCCTGCGCGAAGCTCCAGACGAAGGTATCGCTCTCCGGATCGCTGCCCTCGAGCCAGCCGACCGTGGAACCGTTCGCTGTCGGGCTCGCCTCCGTAGCCTCGACGATGGAAAGGGCGATCCCGTCCTTCTCCCTCAGCCCTTCGGGCGCGTCGGCGACGGGATCGACCGTCACGGTCACAATGAACTCGACGCTTTGGTTGTTGGCGTCCTTGGCGACCAGGGTGAAGCTGTCCTGGCCGTTGAAATTATGGGCCGGCGTGTAGGTAAGCGCCCCGGTGGCTGGATTGGTGATCGCGACCGTGCCGTGCGCCGGACCCGCGCCCTGCTTCACCGAATAGGTGGCGAGGTTTCCGTCATGATCGACCACCCCCCAATTGCCCGTAGACGCGATTGGTACATCCTCGATCCCCGACATCTGGGCCGGGGTGCCCGGTGCGGTCGGCGCGGCCTTGTCGCCGGAATGCCAGTAGTTCTGGAGCAGCGCGGCGATCGCGGCGGGCATGGCCTGCGGGGTGGTTGTTCCGGGAACGACGGCATAGCCGGTCGCCGCGTCCATGGCGTCGATCAGGGCCGTGACGCTGGCATGATCGACGAACAGGCTGTGGGTCGACGTCTGGATGCTGTGGAGCCGGCCGCCGCCCGAGAAGAAGCCGAGCATCTTGACCGAGTCGGTGGTGCCGACGACCCGGACGAGCAGGTCCGATCCGCTGCGGGTGAGCCAGAGCTGATCGAAGCTCGCGTCGGCGAACTGAAGGATGTTCACGCCGTCCGTGTCGGCGATCGTATCCGTACCGAAGCCCCGCTCGACCAGAAAAATATCGTTGCCGGCGGCGCCGTCCATCGTGTCGTTACCGGTGCCGCCGCCGATCAGATCGTCGCCGGCGCCGCCGGTCAGGATGTCGTTCCCCTGCTCGCCGAAGATATGGTCCTGGCCGAGGCCGCCCTCGACGATGCTGTCGTCTCCTTCGCCGGCGTTGAGGACGTCGTCCCCGTCTTCGCCGCGCAATTTGTCGTTGCCGGCGCCGCCGGTCAGCCGATCGTTGCCGTTGCCGCCGTCCATGGTGTCGATCCCGTCGGCGCCGCTGATCGCGTCGTCGCCATCGTCGCCGTAGAGGAAGTCGGCGCCGGTGCCCGCAAGGAGCACGTCGTCGCCGGCCCAGCCATGGATGACGTTGTTGCCGTCAAGGCCGTCGATCCGGTTGGCGCCACCGTCGCCGCTGATCGTGTCACCGCCGGTCCACGATCCGACGACGTTCTCGATGCCGGTCAATATGTCGCCCGCGGCGTCGCCGCCAAGCTGGCCGGTGGTTCGGGTGAGGTCGACATTGACCGCGCTCAGCGAATGGGCATAGCGAACGGTGTCGCCCCAATTGAGGGTCGTGGGAGACGAATTGGCGCCGCCTTCCAACTGGTCGGCGCCGCTGCCGCCTTCGAGCGTGTCGTCGCCGTCGCCCCCTTCCAGCCAGTCATTGCCCTTGAGGCCGCTCAGGACGTCGTTACCGCCCATGCCGAGCAGATGCTCGGCACTCGTGGAGGACAGCGCCGAGAGGAATTCGGCCGAGCCAGTGCCGGTCAGCGTGGCACCGGTGTCGGCGACCAGCAGATTGGCCAGCGAGACGCTCAGCCCGTCGCGGAACTGCAGGAATTCGACCGCGCCCGAGGAGGTAAAATGGTTCTTGATCAGCATGAAGTCGACGCCGCTCGTCTGGTAGCGGATCATCAGGCTGTTGCCGTTGTCGTCGGCGGCTCCGTTCTCGTTGGACCGGATGAAGATATAGTCGGTGAGGCTGAGGCCGGCGCCGAACTCGATCGTGTCCTGGCCGCCGTCGGCCGAGGTATCGAACTTCTCGCGGGTGACCTGGAGACCGTTGGTTCGCGCGAACCCGCTTGAGCCCCAGCCGCGCTGGTCCCACCCGCTGGTGTCGGCCTGGGTGGCGTCGGGCGTGACGAAGCCGTTGGTGACCGCCGGCCGCGACGCGGTGCCGTAAGCATATTGATCCCACGAATAGACCGAATCGCCGGCGGCGTTGATCACTTCGAGCTTCATGTAGGTAGCGCCAGTGGACGAGTCCCAGACCGTGCCGGTGTCCGACCAGCGAAGCTTGAAGCCCTCGACGAGCTTGCCTTGGAGGTTCACCGCTTCCTCGACGGTGAAGGCGCCTTCGCGGATGACGTCGCCCCATTCGGCGCCGTTCCACATATAGGTGTCGTCGCCGGCCCCGCCGAGCATCGTGTCGTCGCCGCGGCCGCCGTTGATCTCGTTGTCGCCGGCATCGCCGCCCAGCACGTCTCCCGTTCCCATCGCCGGGATGGACGCGCCCCAGGTGCTTCCGGTCAAATTCTCGATATCGAAAAATTGGTCGCCGGCCGCGGCGCCGGCATTGGCCCACGCCGCTCCCAGGTAGGCGCGCACCTTGGCGTTGACCGAGGCGTAAGTCGCCGTGTCGACGCCCGCTCCGCCGAACAGCATGTCGGCGGCGAACAACGTGGTCGACGCGTCGCCGCCGTCGATCGTGTCGTTGCCGGCGCCGCCGTAGACGACATCGCTGCCGGCTTCGCCCTTCAGCGTGTCGAAGCCGCTGTTGCCGTTGAGGATGTCGTCGCCGCCGCCGCCCGCGATGACGTCGTCCCCGGCTCCGCCGGTGATCCAGTCCGCCGTCGCGCTTCCGGCGAGAGGGGTCCCGGTGGTGCCGTTGGCGGCGTCGGTCCCCGCCACGAGCTTGATGGCGCCGGTGCCGCCGATGATCAGCTCGCCGGTCTGGTAGAAAGCGAGCTTCTCGATCTGGCCGGGGACATTGTACCAGTTCTTGATCGTGATGCTGTCGCTGGAGGCGAGGTAGCTCCCCAGTTCGTCGTCCTCCTGAGAGATGGTCAGCACGAGGTCCGGGCTGGTGGCACTGGCGCGGGTCAGGATCACGTCCTGAATGTCGATTCCGATGCCGAACTCGATCGTGTCGGTGCCCGCGTTGATCACGCTCGTCGCGAGCGGAGTGGTTTCGTCGTAGCGGTACAGCGTGCCGGTCGCGAAATTATAGTCGAAGCGGCCGAGCCAGCGGTAATCGGGCGCGTCGGCTGTTCCCATGTTCTTGTAGACGGGGGTCGCGCCGGGGCCGGTGATCTCGCCCGTATAGGAATCGCGCGCAAAGCCCGCGGCATAGCCGCTGCCGGCGCTCCACACCGCGACCCAATTGTTCGAAAATTCGTCGAACATCGTATCGCGCCCGTCGCCGCGCATATATTTGAAGACGTCGTTGCCGGCTCCGCCGACGATCAGGTCGTTGCCGCGCCCGCCCGACAGGATGTCGTCGGCCGCGCCGCCGTAGATATCGTCCGCTCCGGCGTCGCCGGTGGCCGCGTCGCGGCCGGCGCCGCCGATCAATTTGTCGTCGCCAAGGCCGCCGAGCAGCATGTCCGAGCCGTCGTCGCCGGCCACCAGGTCGTTGCCGGTGCCGCCGTTGCCGACATCGTTGCCGGCGAGGAGGTGGAGCTGGTCGTCGCCCGCTCCGGCGACGACGAAATCGTCGCCCGAAGTCCCGATCAGCACGTCGCCCGCGGCCGTCCCCGCGACGAAGCTGGTGAAGTCGCCGATCCTGACCTCGGTTCCGTCGGCGAGCTTCAGCCACTCGATCCGCTTGAACGGGTTGACGAACCAGTCCTTGACGAGGAGCTCGGTCCCGGTCGGCTCCTGGTCGGTGCCGGCGGCGTTGAGCTTCATCACCTCGATCAGCAGGTCGGCGCCGTTGACGCCGCCGGAGCGGGTGATCCGGATGTCGCCGAGCTCGATCCCGGCGCCGAACACGATCGAATCCTCGCCCGCCGCCTCGACTGGAGCGATGGCTACGGGCGCGGCGAGCACGCCGCTTCCGGTCCCGGTCGCGACGGCCGCCGCCTGCGCCGCGTTCGCCGCCGCTTCGTTGGCGAGGCGCGCAAGCTTGATGTCGAAAGAATCGCCGCCCCAGTTCTTGGCGATCGTCTTGGCGGCGATCCCGGCATAGCGCGCCTTGACCGGATCGGGCGGCGCCGGAACCCCGGCCGCCGGCGGAGCCACGCCGATCACCTGAGCGGTCACGACGTCCTCGGCCTCGTCATTCTGGTCGCCGGCGCGGATGAGATAGGTGTCGCCGCCGGTGCCGCCGCGCAGGATGTCGTGCCCGGCCCCGCCGGTCAGGATATCCTCGCCGCCGCGGCCCTCGACGACGTCGTCTCCGTCGCCGCCCTCGAGCCAGTCGGAGCCTTCGCCGCCATAGAGCGTGTCGTTGCCCGCGCCGCCGTCCAGATAATTGCCGTCGCCGGCGAAATTCCCGGCCTCATCGCCGGCGTGAATTGAGTCGGCGCCGTCACCGCCGAGCAGCCAGTCGTCGAGGCGACCGCCGTAGAGCGTGTCGTTTCCGGCGCCGCCCAACAGGTTGTTGCCCATGTCGCCGCCGTGCACGACGTCGTCGCCGCCGCCGGCATCGATGGTGGCCGCCACGTCGATGGAGATCGGTCCCTCGCCGCCGTCTTGCCGGTTGATCTTGAGTCCCTGCGCGCTCGCGAGCCAGTCGACGCCGCCGACGACGGCGGTCCCCTCCACATTCGTGTTGGCATGGGTCAGCCTGATGACTTCGCCGGCCGCTGTCCCTTCGATGGTGGTCTGCCCCGCGACATCGATCTCGTCGCCCAGGTAGAACCCGCCCAATCTGATCGACCGGCTCACCTTGTCCGAGAACGGGTCATAGTCGAACCCGAAGCGCACTGTCTCAGCCGAGGCAGAGCCCTCCTCGAGAAGATGGCCGAACCCGCCGTACCAATCGCTCGCGTGCCGCCGAGTGAGGCCCAGCTCTACGGCTCTGGTGAAGGTGATGCCCCATTCGGCCGCGAAAACCGAATTCGGCTCACCTGATATGAGCGCGTTTATCGAAGTCGCATTATGTTGATAAACGCCGTACTGCTGAGCGACCGCAATATTGCCTAGAAGAATGCTCGAGTCGAAGTCGCTCGCATTTGCCGTTGGGTCGGACAGACTGTTGTAAAGCGCTCGCTTCACATATGTGTCGCCTCCGGCGATCTGGAACTTGCCGCTGGCCAGCGCCTGAAAGGTCCCGTAAGCGATCAACCGTTCGGGGGCGTCCTTTCCTTTGAAACGCTGAGTGATCTGGCTTTTGTCGGTCGTCGAATACGGCCGGTACACGTATTCGGTGTTGCGCGTCCCGTAATTTCCGGCCTGCACCAAATGCGGATTGAGCAACTCGCCGCCGGCAACATTCAAAATGCTGTTGAAGGTTTCGGCCACCGCGGTCGCGACGCTTTTGGCCGCCTCTTTCGACCCGTTTTTCCGGGCATAGACGTTGGCGACCACGAACTCGCCTATACCCGAATCCCATTCTACATCCGCGCCCGACCGAGGTGTTCCTCCGAACGCCGACCCGATAAGGCCGCCGACAAGAGTGCCGACGAAGGCTCCGACCAAAGCCGCGACGGGTCCTGCGAAGGCACCCAGCTGCGCTCCAAATAGCGTCGCGCTGGCAATGCCTGCACCCTCCGCGATGACGATGAAGGACGACAATGCGGCGACTCCGAGGGCGGAGCCCACCGCCGCCCCCAGCTGACCGCCGATTGAACCGAAAGTGACAATTTCGGACGCAAGCTTGTTGCCCAGGAACGAAGCCACCGCCGTACCCAGGGACGCCGCGGAGCCAATGTTTGCGAACGGATTCGCGGCGCCACTGGCGATGTTATTGAGCACGGTCGAGATGACCGACCCTGATGCAGTGGAGAAAAGCTCGCCGGCGAAGCCGCTCACGCCAACGGCCTTGACGAGCTCGGCGGTCAGAAAAGACGAGAGCGCGCCGATCCCGGCGCCCTTGAGGTTGCTCAGCAACTCGGGCCCGAAGGTGCTGAACGCGTCCTTGGTCGCGTTGTTGATCGACTGGTTTCCAATTAGGCCGTCCAGGACGTCACCGAGATTGTTCCCGAAGGTCTGAAGAAGGGACGAGGCCACGATCCCGGTGAGAACGTCCCCCTTGGCAAGCAACGACCCGAGTTGCTGGCCAAGGATGCCGCCGGCGTCGGAAAAGTCGATGCCGATCGGGTTTCCATTGATGATGATATCGGTGTCGACCGCGTGGCCGCCGGAATACAGCGTCTCCACGGTGACGCCGGCGCGGGAAGCCGAACCGTCGGGATTGTAGAACCACCCGTCGCTGGCGCGCGAACGGACGACCGTGGCAACTCCATTGATTTCGGCGACGTCAAGCTGGACGACTCGGTCGCGCTGATCCATGACCACCGTTCCGTCCGGAGCGTACAGGCCCGCTCCGAATATCGAGTGCACCCGGCGGAGACGGTCCGGAAGGTCCGCGCCGGTTCTGGGATCGACCTGCGGCAACAGGTGGTCGTTCGCGCGGTAGGTGCCGAGCGACAGGGTCGTGGTGCTTCCGACGTTCTGGATCTCGATGCTCGGCAGAGAGGTTGGCTCGACGTTCTCTCCGCGAAGGCTCGCGAGCCCCCCATCGGAGCCGTTTTCAACGGCGTTTTGGCGTGCGGCGAGAAGGGTGGCGATCCGCTCCGCCTCGGCGGCGTTCAGAACCGCCGTCTGCTGCTGCTCCGTCAACGCGGTCAGGGTGGCGGAACCGTCGCTCGCCCTTTCGATCCGCGAGGTTGACGTCGAGATGACCTGATTGTTCTCGTTGAGCTTTCGCGACTGGAAGTACGCGACCGATCCGGACGGGCTGTTCACCACGATGAAGGAGTTGACGGACCTGTTTCCATTGCTGTCGACGGACAGCCATGACGACGGCGTGGCCGACGGCCGGTAGCTGGTTCCGAATGCCGACAGCAGGTCACCGACGCCGAAGTTCGTGTACCAGCCGGGTTGATAGAACTCCGATCCCTGAAGGTTGCGATACCAAGGACCGCTGGGATCGTAACCCGCACCCAAGGCTTCGCGGAAGCGGTCTAGGCCGTGCACGCCGCCTTCGACAATCCAGTCGTCCCCCCAACTTCCACTGAATAACCGGGTCTCCACGAACCCGTTCAGGAGAAACGCTTGATCGGCCCAGTTGGTGACTCCGGTGACGCTTAAAAGAAAGCTCTGCCAGTCGGACGCCAGGTCCCGGTTATTGTCGATGAAGGCGATCGAATTGTTGGAAAGATTTGTGATAATTTTCCGCCCGTACGAATCGACTTCGTACCTGTACCCCAGCGAGCTGACGATCGGCTGGCCGGCATAAGCTGCGATTTGGCTGTCGCTGAAACCGAAATTGGCCGGCGTTCGCCCGATGGACCGGCCGACATCGGACATCATCGCCTGGGCGACGTGAATGCCACCATATTGGAACGCGTAAGACGTGTTGCCGAAGGACCGGTCGCGCAGCTGTTGATATAGCTCGGTGCCCGTCCCCCAGGAGGACCATACCACCGAATCGGCGGCGATGTTTCGATAGTCGATGCCAAGCGCCGTACCTGGAAAATACTCGATAAGCCCTTTCGACGCCCAGACCAGCCCGTCAACTGCGTTGATGTTTTCACGGGTTATCTGCGAATAGGTGCCACGAGTTACGACTTGGTCGAAGAAGTTTACTACAGCCGTATCGATTTCAAAAGAGAATATGTCCAAGGGGGTATTATACCCCAGTCGGTTTCTGACCATCGCATTGTAGTTGCCCAACTGCGCGGCTGAACCGTTGAATCCGGAATATGTCGTGATCTCCGCCTGCTCTTCGAGTTGTATAGCAGCATTGAATAATTGAAGGTTACCAGTGCGGCCGTATTCGTCACGAAGTACGTTGGCGATCGCGATATAAGCGCCGGCGCGGTTTGCGTTAAGCGAGAACCCTGAGCCGAGCAATTGCTTGGCGGTATCGACCGCAGCGCGAAGCCGGGTCGGAAAATCGCTCGGATCACTCATTTGCCCACGACTCCTGCAGACGCCCGATCCTCGAACCGAACCAGGCGTGAATGAGTTGAAATGAATTTGTCTACGTTACTCTTGATATCTTGCCACTGGCCCAGGACACTTCGATGAAAGACTATCGACGTGTGCAAGCCGAACTTGCTCTTCGCGAATTCAGCAGGGGCAGGCGGAAGGATGTGTTGCATCGAGCAGAAGTGACGCAGCTCGTTACCGGGATCGTGGCAATCGATCAGGAAATCGTGATCGCCTCGTATGGTCAACAACTCGTCGACAGGACCACCGACCCGGGACTGACGATTGTTGAGGCGGCGGTCGAGTCCATGAAGGGTGTCGATGACGGGACTATCGGCGAACATCTTGTATGGTGAATAATCAGGCCGGGTGGGATCCAGCGTTCGAGCAACACCGTCCCGCGGAGCAATTTCCACCGTCACCGTGACGGCCTGTGCGTCGTCGAGAGGTCCTTTTCTGACCGCTCGGAGGGACTTCCAATCCATGTTGAACGAAAGGCCGCTGAGCGGCGAGCTCGGCGGCCACTCATATGGAAGGGTGTCCAGAAAGGATTTGTCGATCCGCAGCATGAGCTGAATGTCACGAGGAAGATATTCGTCGTTGACTTGAGGAAGGTAAATTGTGACCGGCGCATCGCTCATGGTTTCTTGGTCCTGTCGTCGATCCGCATCGGACGAACAATCCGCAAGCGCGCCGAGCGCGCAAAGGAGAAGCGGCCCGCGCAGCGCCGCCCTCACTGGCTATGTTCCTTGCTGCGCCGAAGCCTCTCAAGCCGCTGCCGCGCCTCGATCGAACCGGGGATTCGCGGTCCGGCCTTGAGTTTGATCAATTGCGGCGGCGCGTGCCCCACCCGCGGCGAATAAATCAGGATCGAACCGCCGGAAGCCGCCGCAGCGCGCGCATAAAGCCTCTCCGCCAAGTCCAGATTCCGAGTCACGCCGCGGCCTTCCTCGAAGCGCATGCCCAGCTCGAGCTGGGCGGCCTTGTCCCCCCACCGCGCGCGTCGGACGAGCATGCGCAGTTCGGGATCGGCGAAGCTGGAAGCGGAAGGTATAGGGACGGAACCGGAAGCACAGGCCGTAGCCCCAACCCCGCAGCCGACGATGAGGGTGGCGGCCAACGCCGCGCGCATCCCCCGAACTGGCTCCCCCTTAAGCCCCACGCCCGCCACTTTCGTCGTTCCGGCGGATTACCACGGCCGCAGGGGAAGACTCGCTTCCAAAGCCCAAGCTGCGCGCCGATTTCCTACAATGCAAACGGAATTTGCGCCGTTTCAGTTCTAATGCGGGAATCGCGCCGCCGGCGTCCGGTAGCAGTCCGCATCGGCCTTCCGTCGACCCGGCCGTCGCTCGCATGGCGAGGACGACGTCGTCCCTTTTCCGGATTTGCCAGCCTCCGACCGGCGTGACGGCCAGCCTACGCCCTGTCTTTATTTAGAGCGGATGTCCGGAAAGGAGCGCGTCGGTCCGGTTGAGCACCGGGCCGGGCGCGCCGCTCTCGCTGGTGTTGGCGCAAGGTCGCGCCGGATCGTTCGTTGAAGCGGCGTCAGCGCCGGCCTTCCCCGCCCGCCGGCCGTCGAAGCCAAAGCGGGACCCTGTAGCCGCTCGGGAGGTCCTCCACGGCAGGCCTCTCGCGGATCACCGCCCAGCTGGCGCCGTTGACCAGGACCTCGGGCGCGAGCGGGCGCGAATTGTAGGTGCTTCCCATCGTGGCGGCATAGGCCCCGGCGGTGCGCAGGATCATCAGATCGCCGGCCGCCACCCGGTCGATCCGCCGCGCGCGTGCGAAGGTGTCGCCGGTCTCGCAGATCGGGCCGACGATGTCGGCGACCATATGCTCGCCGTTCGGTGCAACCGCATCGGCGGCGTGCCAGGCGTCGTAGAGGGTCGGCCGCATCAGGTCGTTCATCGCCGCGTCGACGATGACGAAGGGCAGGGCCGGACCCGGCTTGATCCGGATCACCGAGGTCAAAAGCACGCCCGAGTGGCCCACCAGGAGACGTCCGGGCTCGAAGATCAGCCGGCACCCCCATCCTTTCGTCGCTCGCTCAACCATCGCTCCGTAATCGCCCGCCGTCGGCGGCGGCGGCGCCGCGGGATCGTAGGCCAGCCCCAGCCCGCCGCCGAGATCGGCGGTGCGGATCTCGTGGCCCTCGGTCCTGAGCGCCCCGATCAGCCGCCCCAGCCTTTCGAACGCCGCCTCGAGCGGGGCGAGGCTGGTAATCTGGCTGCCGATATGCACCGCGACCCCGGTCAGCCGAAGCCCCCGCAGCTCCCGGATCCGCGCGCAGGCGGCCACGGCATCGGCGATCGCCACTCCGAACTT
>DASVPM010000326.1:0-8171 GCA_036382815.1 Allosphingosinicella sp. | reverse complement strand
ACCTTCTCATTGTCGTCGCCGCCCAGGACCGCGGCCAGATGCGCCACGCCGAAGCGCATTTCGGTGCGGAAGGCGGCGGACAGCAGCTTGCGGGCGACTTCGCTGGCGTCGATCGTTTTCGGCGGGTCGAGGCAATTGTCGCAATTAGCGCAGGTGGCGGGCGGGTCCTCGCCGAAGTGGCGCAGCAGGACGGCGCGGCGGCAGCCTGGAGTTTCGACCAGCGCGGCCAGCGCGTTCAGCCGCTCGCGCTCGCCTTGCCGCCGCTCGGGCTCGACTTCGCTTTCGATCCGCCGCCGCGCCAGCGCGAAATCCTCGGCCGACCAGAACAGCCAGGCCTCGGCCGGGTCGCCGTCGCGGCCGGCGCGGCCGGTCTCCTGGTAGAAGGCCTCGATCGACTTGGGCAGGCCGGCATGGGCGACGAAGCGGACGTCGGGCTTGTCGATGCCCATTCCGAAGGCGATGGTGGCGACCATCACCATGTCCTCGGAGGAGACGAAGGCCTGCTGATTGGCGGCGCGCACGCGGGCATCGAGGCCGGCATGGTAGGGCAGCACCTTGCGGCCGCCCTCGGCGAGCTGGACGGCGAGCTTCTCGGTCTTGTCGCGGCTGGTCGCGTAGACGATGCCGGGCCCGGGCTGCTCGGCGAGCAGCGCCTTGAGCTGGGTGCCGACCCCGTCCCGCGGGCGGACGTGGTAGCGGATATTGGGCCGGTCGAAGCCGGCGACGATCAGACCGTCCTCGGGGATGCCGAGCTGGACGAGGATATCGCCGCGGGTCTGGCGGTCGGCGGTCGCGGTCAGCGCGAGGCGCGGGACGTTCGGGAAGGCATCGAGCAAAGGTTTCAAAAGCCGGTAGTCGGGCCTGAAATCATGACCCCATTCCGACACGCAATGCGCCTCGTCGACCGCGATCAGCGAAAGCGGGGTCCGCTCCGCCAGTTCCCTGAAGCCGTTTCCGCTCGCCCGCTCCGGAGCGACGTAGAGCAGGTCCAGCTCCCCCCTCTTCAGCCGGGCCAGGGTCTCCTGCCGGTCCTCGTCGGCCGAGGTCAGCGAGGCGGCGCGGATCCCGAAGCTCGTCGCCGAGCGAATCTGATCGTGCATCAGGGCGATGAGCGGGGAGATGACGAGCGCGGTGCCGGGGCGGGCGAGCGCCGGCACCTGGTAGCAGAGCGACTTGCCCGAGCCCGTCGGCATGACGGCGAGCGTATGCCGGCCCTCCATGACCCGCCCGATGACCTGCTCCTGGACGCCGCGGAAGGCGGGGAAACCGAAGGTCTCGTGGAGGATCGAAAGGGGGTTCACGGGCTGCTGCTAGCGGATGGGGGAAGGGGCTGTCGAGAGTGGCGGGCCCCGGCGTAGAACATTGGATATTCGGTTATTTTTCCGTCATTCGAGCGAAGGCTGGGTCCCCGCGGGTGAAGACCTCGGCGCCCTCGCCCCATGGCCCCCAGCCTGCGCCGGGGCGACGAGACCTATTCCGCCGCCTCCGCCTTTTCCTCCGCCTCGCTCTGCTGCCGCGCCCACATGTCAGCGTAGAGGCCGTTCTTCCTCAGCAGCTGGGCATGAGTGCCGCGCTCGGCCACCCGGCCCTCGTCGAGAACGACGATCTGGTCGGCGTCGACCACCGTCGACAGCCGGTGAGCGATGACGATCGAGGTGCGGCGGGCGGTGACGCTCTGCAGGGTCTCCTGAATCGCCGCCTCGGTCCGGCTGTCGAGGGCGCTGGTCGCCTCGTCGAGGATCAGGATCGGCGGGTCCTCGAGCAGGGTGCGGGCGATGGCGACCCGCTGCTTCTCGCCGCCCGAAAGCTTCAGCCCGCGCTCGCCGACCTGGCTCTCATAGCCGTCCGGGAGGCTCAGGATGAAATCGTGGATCGAAGCCCCGCGCGCCGCCTCCTCGATCTCCTCCCGGCCGGCGCCGTCGCGACCGTAGCCGATATTGTAGCCGATCGAATCGTTGAACAGCACGGTGTCCTGAGGGACGATCCCGATCGCGGCGCGCAGGCTCGCCTGCGTGACCAGCCCGATGTCCTGATCGTCGATGGTGATCCGCCCGCCGGTCGGCTCGTAGAAACGGAAGAGGAGACGCGACAAGGTCGACTTGCCGGCGCCGGACGGGCCGACGACCGCGGTCACCGTCCCAGGCTCCACATCTATGTCGATTCCGTGCAATATCTGGCGATTCGCGTCATATCCGAAGCGGACATCCTCGAATCGCACCCGACCCTGCGTCAGTCTCAATGCGGGTGCATCGTCGACGTCCTTCACCTCGGCCGGAGTGTCGATCAGCGCGAACATCGCCTCCATGTCGATCAGCCCCTGGCGGATGGTGCGGTAAACCCAGCCGAGCATGTCGAGGGGCCGGAAGAGCTGGGCGAGCAGGGTGTTGACGAGGACGACGTCGCCGGTCGTGAACCGGCCCCGGCTCCAGCCCCAGACGGTGTAGCCCATCGCGCCGGCCATCATCAGGTTGGTGATCAGCGACTGGCCGATGTTGAGCCAGGCAAGCGAAGTCTCGTTCTTGACCGAAGCGTCGGCGAAGGCGCGCATGGCGCCGCCGTAGCGCTTCGATTCGCGGGCTTCGGCGCCGAAATATTTGACGGTCTCATAATTGAGGAGCGAATCGACGGCGCGCCCGATCGCCTGGTTGTCGACCTCGTTCATCTGGCGCTGAAGCTTCGCCCGCCATTCGGTGACGAAGCGGGTAAAGGCGATATAGGCGACGACCATGACCAAAGTCGCGACGACCAGGCCGGCGCCGAACTTGACCCCGAAGATGACGCAGATGACGGCCAGCTCGACCATTGTCGGGGCGATGTTGAAGAGCAGGAAATAGAGCATCATGTCGATGCTCTTGGTGCCGCGCTCGACGATCTTGGTGAGGGCGCCGGTCCGGCGCTCGAGGTGAAAGCGCAACGACAGCTGGTGGATATGCCCGAACACTTTTTCCGCCAGCCGCCGCGCCGCGTCCTGCCCGACCCGCTCGAAGATGGCGTTGCGCAGATTCTCGAACAGCACGCCGGCAAAGCGGGCGCCGGCATAGGCCAGGACCAGGCCGACCGCGAGGCCGACCGCGGCGTCTGCTCCCCGCGCGCTGCCCGACATGATGTCGATCGCGCCCTTGTAGACAAAGCCGGTGCTGAGCGAGATTCCCTTGGCGAGCAGAACCAGAAGGAAGGCGATGACGACGCGCGCCTTGAGCCCGGGCTCTCCCGCCGGCCAGAGATAGGGCATGAATCGCCGCATGGCGCCCCAGCCCGCCCGGGGGGTTTGATCGATCGAGGATTCGAGCGGCCGCATTACCCTATAAGTAGGGGCGCCGGCGGACGAACCCAAGCCGGCGCGGGCCCGCGATCATTGGCCGGCCCCGAGCCTCCGGCTTCAACGGCTCATTCGCTTTTCGGCCCAGATTCCTTCGTAGAGATCGCGCCAGTTTTTTGCCACGACGGGTCCGCTGAGGGCATGTGCCTGCCGATGCGCCCCTTGGGCGAGCCGGTTATAGAGGTCGGACGATCCCGAGATTTGAAGGATGCAGTCCACCAACGCCTCGGCCGAGACCTCGCGCATGATCAAGGCGTTCAGGCCGGGGATGAGCTGTTCCTTGAAGCCTCCGATCGGCGAGGCGATCGTCGGCATCCCGGCCCACATCCCCGCAAGCGACGTCGCGGACGTCGAACCTTCGCTGTACGGAAGCAGATTGACGTCATGCGTCGCGAACAGCTCCGACATGGTTTCGTCGGACAGCCAGCTGTTCATCACCTCGACGCGGGGAAGCCTGGCGATCGCAGGCAGATGCTGGCTGATATCGCCGGAACCGGCGATCGTCAGAGTCATCGGGATGCCGGTCGATTTCGCCAGCATCTCCCAGGCAGTGAGCAGCAGGCCCAGCCCCTTATATTTTTCCATTCGGCCGAAGAATAGAAATTTCAGCGGCCGCACGCTTTCCAGCACCTTGGGCGGACCGGGAGGCCTGGTGTCCATGACGAGCCCGGGAGCGACGACATGGATCGGCCGCCGCCGGCCGATCCGGGCCGCCATCTGCTCACCGGCATAGTCCGATAAAACGGCGATATGGTCCGCGAGGCGGATCAGCCTGTCTTCCATCATCGCGGCTATTCTGCCGACTTCCTCACCGATGCGCGGACGCGCATTGTGAACGGTCAGCAAGATCGTCGCGCCCTGACGCTTTGGAACGTCGAGATAGAGATGGTCCCAAATCGACCCCATCGTCACGTGAACGATGGGGCGACGGTCCCGGTACCAGTGTCGCAGGCGGGATCGCGTCCTTGCGACCCGCCAGGGAATCGCAGGGGCCGCAAGCGCTCTGCGGTCGCCGGAAAGGGTCAGCAAGGGAACGCCCGATTGCTCGAACCCGGCGCACGACGGACTCTGGTCGGAGAAAACCGCGCGTTGATCGAGGCCCGTCTCCGAGGCCAGCGCCTGCAATAAGGGGAGTTGAACCATATCGCCCCGGTAGCCGCTCGACCAAAGATCGACTTGTGTGCTCATCCTGCCTCTTGTCACCTGTCGTCCGGTTCCGGCGCATTCTCTTGTCGTGCCGCCGGGCAACCGTCCGTGCGGCGGGCCCGGCGGCGCACGGGGGGCGGCTATAAGCCCAACGAAAGGGCGCACAACACTATTCGCTGGCGGTTCGGCGGCTGCGGCTGCTAGCGCTCCTTGCCCGGGTTCGGATCGTCGCCGTCGCCAATGCGAGGCGGCAGCGGCCTAGTTCCGTGTGCTGCTGCACGGCGAGACGTGCGACCGCGGGCGAGTCCGGGCGGTAGCCCGCGTGGCGATTGCAGAGGGTTTAGCGCGATGAACGTCAGTTACGATCTTGAGCCGTTCACGGACGAGATCCGTGACGCTTATCTGAAGCTGCTGCCGGAGCAGGAGCAGGCGATCGCCTCCGGCAAGCTGGACTGGAAGTTCTCCCGCAACCCGGCCGGCGCCGGAACCGTCGCCGTCGCTCGAGGCGACGGCGACATCATCGGCGTCAATGCCTTCATGCGGAGCAGCTTCGGCCTTCGCGGCCATCCGGTTCGCGCCTACCAGTCCATGGATACGATCGTCATGCCGGCGGCCCGGGGCAAAGGTGTCTTCCCGGGGCTTCTCAACTGCTTCTACGAACGAACCGACGGAACGTTGATCTACGGCTTTCCGAACGTGAACTCGTCGCCCGGCTTCTTCGGCAAGCTCGGCTGGACTTATTTCAGTCCGGTGCCGATGCTGTTTCGGCCGTTGCGCACGGGTTACTTCCTGAAGCGCTTCGGCCGCCTCATGCCCGATATCCGGGTACCGGTCCTGGCCCGGCCTCATCGGTCGGCGGAGCGCATCGAGAGCTTCGACGACAGCGCCACCGACATGTGGCGCCGGTTCGCAAGGGGTATCGAATGCGCCGTCGAGCGCGATGCCGATTATCTCAACTGGCGGCTGCGCGACCATCCGAGCGAGAAATACGATATTCTCCGATCGCCTGACGGGTCGTTCACCGTCCATTCGACGTCGGACAAGCACGGCGGACGGATCGGCTATCTCATGGAGGCTATCGGAACGCCGGATTCTCTGCCGCCGCTGATCGCGTCGTCGCTTCGGCAGATCGCGGCGTCCGGGGCCGACGCCGCTCTCGCCTGGTGTCTTCCGGGCTCGCCCAATTACTCGGCCTATCGCAAGGCCGGCTTTTATCCGCTGCCGACGAAGCTGCGGTCGATCCTCATCAACTTCGGAGCGCGCCCGCTTCGGGCCGATCCCGAGGCGTCAGCCGCCATCGTCGATCCTGCCGGCTGGTACATCAGCTACCTGGACTCGGATACCGTCTGATGCCGGGGCGGTTCATCCTCTCGCTCGATTGCGAAGGGAAATGGGGTGTCGCCGATCTGCTGACGGCGGCGCATCACGAGACTCTGTCCGATCAGCGGCTGCGCGATGCCTATGAGGCGATCGGGAAACTGCTCGCGGACCTGGACGTACCGGCCACATTCGCGGTCACCGAATTCTTCCTGCGCTCGCGCGACGAGCTCATGGCCCTTCCACACGATGAGATCCGCGCGCGCCTGCCTTATGCGGGCCCTGCCTTCGACGATTTGTCGCGAGGGAGCGGTGAGGGTTGGTCGGCGCCATGGCTCCCGGACCTGATCGGCCGGCGTCATGAGCGCGCCTGCCACGGCGTAACCCACACGCCATGGACGGCAATGACCCGGGAACAGGCGCGTTTCGAGCTTTCGCTCGCACCGCGATCGGCCGGCGGCCGGACCTTCATTCATCCCCGCAACGCGGTCGCTCATCTGGACCTGCTCGAGGAAGCCGGATTCGCCGGCTACCGCCTGCCGCCGCCGAGGCGTTCCAGGGCCGCCTCGATGGCAAGCGAGTTCAACCCGCTCGTCCGAGCCCAGCCCTCGCCGCCGCCCGCTCCCTTGCAGCCGATCCCCGGCGGTTATTTCATCAACTGGCTGTCGGGCCCGCGGCGCATCGTGCCGAAGGCGGTGACGAGGCTCCGAGCCCGCCGAGTGCTCCGGGACGCCGCGAGGAACGGGACCGTGGCGCATTTCTGGACCCACCCGGAGAACGTCGCGACCGCTCCGGCGACCCTCGACAATCTCGCGGCGGTGCTCGAGGAAGCGGTTTCGCTGCGTCGTCAGGGACTGATCGAGGTGATGACCCAGATCGACTATTGCCGAAGCCTGAGCGGCGGGACGGGAACGGACCGCCCGGATTGAAAGGCGGCGGGCGCCGAGGGTCGGGTGTCAGCCCTGGTTCATTGGCCCGGTTTAAGGAATCCCCATGATCGACAGACGCAGATTCGTCGCGGCCGGCTGCGCTTCCGCCGCCGCATTCATGATCGGCGCCACGCGTCTGTGCGCGCAGTCCCCTGCGGTTGTCAGACCTGAAGACCATGGCGCGCGCGGCGATGGCCGAAGCGACGACACGGCGGCCCTGCAGGCTGCGATGAACGCGGCTCCGGCCGGCGGGCGGCTGCGGCTCCGGAGCGGGGCCGTCTACCGGATCGACACGAACGCCAACCCGAGCTCGGGCGCATTTGGCGGCCTGCGGGTCAAGAGCGGGGTCACGCTCGAGCTGAACGGCGCCGAGCTGCGCGCGCTGCCGAGCGGCGAGGGCAGCGGAGCGGTCGTGCAGGCCTATCGGGCCAATGGCTGGCGGATCGTCGGTCCCGGGCGGATCTCGGGCGAGCGCTCCGTCCATCGCGGCCGCGCCGGGGAATGGGGCCAGGGTATCGCGATATTCGGCTCGGCGGATTGGACGGTCGGCTCGGATCTGGAAGTCACCGGCTGCTGGGGCGACGGAATCTACGCCGGCTATGTGCCCGGCCGGGCGGACTCCTATTGCAGCGGCTTCACGATCGAGGACGTCCATATCCACGACTGCCGGCGCAACGGGATTTCGCTGGTCGGCGCGCGCCGCGGGATCATCCGCGGGGTCGACATCCACGATATCGACGGAACGTCGCCCATGGCCGGAATCGACCTTGAGCCCGATTCGGCGGCTCACTCGAACCGCCATATCCTGATCGACCAGGCGACGATCGGGCGAGTCCAGCTCGGCGTCGGAGTCGCCGTTGCGAACGACCAGGTGCGGATCACGCGCAGCCGAATCGAGGCCGTGAACAGCGGCATAATCTTGTCTGACCATTCGCGCGGCATCGAGATCGTGGACAATGTCCGGATCGCGAATACCGCTGGCGGCGTCGAGGGCGCCGCGATCAGAACCGTCGCTGCGCAGGGCGCCACCATCGACGGAGTCACGATCCGCAATAATCTGATCGCCGGCGGCGGCTGGTTCGTCCTCGAGTTCACGCATGCCGGCTACCGCAACGTGACCATCGCGGGGAACCGGATCCACGCCAGCAATGCGGGGGCCGTCGGGATCGCCAGGATGCTGGACGGCGGCACCTTCACCGACAATGTCGCGGTCATCGAGCAGGCGGCGGGCCGTGCCGGCGCCGATCAATATTACATACAGTTTCACGACGTCGTCTATCGCGGCAACAGCTTCGAGAGCCGAAGCCCGCTCCGGCTGCGCGGCCTGCTGAACCGGACTCGCGATCTCGGCGGCAACGTCGTCCGGACGCCCGACCGGCTCCAGCACGTATCTTACTAGGCCTGGCCCGGAGACGCGACGGATCCGTAATCGCGCATCGCCGCCGAAACGATTGGAACGG
>DASVPM010000325.1:0-2344 GCA_036382815.1 Allosphingosinicella sp. | reverse complement strand
GCTGGCCGACGATGACGAAGCAGATGCCGATCAGCAGGACCCACAGGATGGCGAGGCCGAGATAGAAGCTGCCGATGAACCGGCCGTAGGTCTCCAGGATCGAAGGCCCGCGCTCGGCGATGCTCGCGCTCACCGCCGCGAAGACGGCGACGGGGGCGAAGCGCATCACATAATCGGTGACCTGCAGCATGACCTTGACCAGGGCCTCGAGCGCCCGGACCAGGGGCCGCGCCGGCTCGCCGACCGCCGTGATCGCCACCCCGAGGAACAGCGAGAAGACGACGATCTGGAGGATGTCGTTCTCCGCCATCGCCTTGACCATCGAGGTCGGGAAGATGTGGGCGATGAATTTCGCCAGGTCGAAGGCGGAACGGTCGACTCCGCTCGACGCGTCGGCGGGCGGGATGGCGAGGGCGAGGCCGACCCCGGGCTCGAGCAGGTTGACCAGGATGAGGCCGAGGCTGAGCGAGACGAGGCTGGCGCAGACGAACCAGCCGAACGCCTTCAGGCCGACCCGGCCGAGCGCGGTCGTGTCGCCCATATGGGCGATGCCGACGACCATGGTGGAGAGCACCAGCGGCGCGATGATCATCTTGATGAGGTTGAGGAAGACCGTCGTCAGGATCGAGAAATAGCCGGCGATGGACTTCAGCCGTTCCGCCGATTCGGGGGTCCCGTCGTCCACCGACGCGTTGATCGCCCAGCCGACGATGATTCCGAGCACGAGGCCGGCGAGGATGAAATAGGTCAGGCGTTTGGCCACAAATCGCTCCTCGGCTCGAAGGTTGCGCCTAGGAAGTCGATTGCGGGGCTCCGGTCAAGGGGAGGAGCCTCGTCATTGCGAGGAGCGAAGCGACGAAGCAATCCAGCGGGCCTCGCAGGCATGCTGGATTGCTTCGCTGCGCTCGCAATGACGGCGGGGACTCACGCCGGCTCGAGCACCTTCTGCACGACATCCTCGGCGAGCTTGCCGTTCAGCTCCGCGAGATGGTCGAAGACCGCCTCGTAGGAGGCAAGCCCCTGGCTGACCGACCTCAGCTCCGCATCGAGCCCTTGCAGTTCGGCCTCCGGCACCAGGGCCTCGACCACGTCCCAGCGCGACCAGCCCGGGCGGCTGTCCATGCCGAGCATCTGGCCCCGCCGGCTCGCGATGGCGGAGGTGACGCGCGACGTCGCGTAGCTCGGAGTAGCCACAGTGACCTTGTGGACCGGCTCGAGCAGATGCGGCTGGGCCTGGGCCAGGGCCTCGGTCATCCCGATCCGTCCCGCGGTGCGGAAGGCGAGCTCGGAGCTGTCGACCGTGTGGTAGCTGCCGTCGATCAGAGTCACCGCGACGTCGACGACCGGGAAGCCGAGCGGCCCCTTGGCGAGCGCATCGCGAACGCCCTGCTCGACCGCGGGAATATATTGCCGGGGCACGGCGCCGCCGTGGATCTTCTCGTCGAACTGGAAGCCTTCGCCCCGGCTCAGCGGCCTGATCTCGATGACGACGTCGCCGAACTGGCCGTGGCCCCCCGACTGCTTCTTGTGCCGGCCGCGCTGGGTCACCGGCTTGCGGATCGATTCCTTGTAGCCGACCACCGGCGGATGGGCTTCGACGGCGACTCCGTAGCGCCGCTTCAGCCGCGCCAGGGTGACCTTGAGATGCTCGTCGCTGATGCCCTTGAGCCGGGTTTCGTGGAGGGCCTCGTCCTGCTCCCAGTTCAGCGACGGATCCTCTTCGACCAGCTTGTGGAGCGCGGTCGAGAGGCGGACGTCGTCCTTGCGGTCGCTGGTGGCGATGGCGAGCGCGTAATTGGAAGCCGGCAAGGCCAGCTCCGGCGCCGCGCCGCCGGCGCCGAGCCACTCGCCGGCATTGACGCCCTCGGCCTTGGCGATGGCGACGACGTCGCCGACGGCCGCCTTGCCCAGCTTGGCGGGCTTCTCGCCCTGCATCGCGAACAGGGTGCCGACGCGGACCATGTCGCCCGACGAGGCCTTGAGCTCGGTCCCCTCGCTCAGCGGGCCTCCGAACACCCGGGCGAGGGCGAGGCGGCCCATGTTGCCGCCGTGCGAGATCTTGAAGACGAAGGCGCAGCCCGCTTTCGCGCCGAGCCGCTCGGCCGCCGCCTCCGGAGCCGGGGCATCGTGGCGGAGCGCCTTCATCAGCCGGCGCACGCCGAAGCCGTTCGAGGCGGAGCCGAACAGCACCGGCACGACCAGATTCTCCCGCGTCTCGCGGGTGAGGTCGGCGAACACCGTCTCCCGGTCCGGCATCTCGTCCATCAGCAAGACTTCGAGCAGCTGATCGTCATGGTCGGCGAGCTGCTCCAGCATGTGATAGCGCTCCAGCGCCTCGCGCTCG
>DASVPM010000324.1:0-5854 GCA_036382815.1 Allosphingosinicella sp. | reverse complement strand
CGGACGTTCTCGGCGGCGACCGGACCCGAATTGCCGACGGTGAGCTGGAACTCGACCCGCGCATCGTCGCCGATAACCCCGGCCCGGACCGGGCGCATGGTCAGGTTGAGCTCGGGCCGGCCGGCCGGAACCACCGGCGCCACCGGCTCCACGGGGGTGACGACGGGTGCCGCGGCCGCGAGCGGGACGGCCTCGCCCGGAACGGTCGCGACCGGAGGCCGCTCGTAAACCCGGTCATGGACCGCGGCGCCGCGACGCCCGCGAAGCGCGAAGAAGGCGAGCGCGCCGAGCAGGAGCAGCCCGCCGAGCAGCCACGGCAGCAGGGAGTCGCGGCTGTCGCGCGTCTCGACCGTGGTCGCCACCGGGGCGGGCGGAGTTTCGGGCAGCACCTCGAGCGGCGGGGTCTGGGCGACGGGCGGCGGCAGTGGCGCGGTCGCGACCGGCGGAAGGGTGTCGACCGGGGTCGGGACCGGAACGACGGCGACGGGCACGGCGGGGCCGGGGACGGTCGCAGGCACGCGCCGGATCGTCCGGGTCTCGGTGCGGCGGGTCGTGGTGCGCGCCGCCGGCGCGGGCGCGGGCGTCTCGGCCGCCGGGGTCTCGGGGGCCGGAGTGGTGGCCTCGGGCGGCGGGATCGAGGTCGTGGCGTCCGGCGGCGGGGTTTCGGTCGCGGGAGATTCGGCGGGCGGCGAGGTTTCCTGGCCGATCGCGGGGACGAGCGGGAGCGCGGCGGCGGCGAGGAGAAGCGCGGCGGCGCGGGCGAGGGGGGTGGGGCGCGTTTTCATATCAGGGGCATAATGAATTTCGCGGCGCTTCGGGCTCGTTCCGCCGCACGAAGCGCGTCGGAGCGTGGCCGGGCAGCGGCGAGGCGAGCCTGCCCACCGCTAAGGCGGCGCTGGCGATACTCAGGCCTTTCCGACCTGACGTCCCGGCTTCGCCGGATGACGGCTAGCGGCTCGAGTAGAGCTTCACCAGCCGGTAGAGATAGTCGCGCCCGTCCATCAGCGACTTGACGCGGATGCGCTCGTCGAGGCCGTGGGCGTGGCTTCCTTCCTTGTCGGCGAAGATGCCGGTGAGGCCGTAGGTCGGGATCCCGGCCGGAGTGAGGAAGGCGGCGTCGGTGCCGCCCGCGGCCATCGCCGGAACCAGCGGGACTCCGGGAAAGACCTCGGCCGCCACCTTTCGGGCCGGGCCCAGCACCCGCTCGGTCAGCGGCGGCGGCGGCGAGATCGCGCTTCGGGTCTCGAGCGTGGTGATCTTGACCTGCGGGTCGGCGACCACCTCCTCGAGCGTCTGGCGGACCTGCTCGACCGAGGTGCCGGGAAAGATCCGGCAATTGACGTTGGCCCGGGCCCGCTGCGGCAAGGCGTTGGTGGCATGACCGCCCTCGAGCAAGGTGGCGACGCAGGTGGTCCGCAGGACGGCGTTCCACGCCGGCTCCGCGGCCGCGAGAGTCGCCGCGGCGGCCTCGTCCGACGGGTCGGCGGCGAAGGCTGCCATCGCCGCGGAGGAGGCACCGGGGAGAAGCTTCGCCATCGCCCCGAAATAGCCGCGCGTGGCTTCGTTCGCCTGGATGGGGAAATCGTAAGCGCGGATTTTGACGAGGGCATCGGCAAGCCGGTAGATCGCATTCTCGCGGACGGGGCGCGAACTGTGGCCGCCGGGATTGGTGACTTCGAGCCGGTAGTTCTGGGGAAATTTCTCGCCCGCCTGGATATTGAGTACGACCGGTCTGCCGGCTTCGTCGAGCAGGCCGCCGGCGCCTTCGTTGAGCGCGAACTCGGCGTCGATCAGGTCGCGCTTCTCGGCGGCCAGATATTGGGCGCCGTTGAACGCCCCCGCCGTCTCCTCGCCGCAGGTCAGAGCCAGCTTGATGGTTCGCTTCGGCCTGAAGCCCTCCCGCCTGAAGCGGGCGAGCGTGTCGACCCAGATTGCCGCCTGGGCTTTGTCGTCCGAGGCGCCGCGGGCGTAGAAGAACCCGTTCTCCTCGACGAGGGTGAACGGGTCACGGGCCCAGTCGGCGCGGTTCGCCTCGACGACGTCGATATGGGCGAGGAGCAGGATCGCCTTCGCCTTGGGATCCCGGCCGGGCAGGATGGCGACGAGATTGCCCTCCTTCGGATGGCTCGCCTCGACGATCAGATGGAGATCGGATTGCGGGAAGCCGGCGGCCCTGAGGCGTGCGGCCATCCGCTCGGCGGCCAGCGTGCAGCTGCCGGCCGAGAGGGTGGTGTTGGTCTCGACCAGCTCTTTATAGGTGGCCCGGAACTCCGCCTCGCCGGGCTGCGCAAAAACGGGGGCCGCGGCCATCAAGGCTGCAACCCCCGCAATCGCGGTCAAACGCATAGGTTTGCCCAGTATCGCTTAGGCGCTGATCGGATCTTCGTCGTCGTCGGTCAGCAGCAGAACGCCGATGATGATGGCGATGATGATCGCGAGCGGCAGCAGGAAGCCACCGCGGATCTGCTCGCCGTTGACGGTTTCGGACTGCGGCGCGACTTCGGTCGTGGCCGCGGGCTTGGGTGCAGCGACGACCGGCGCCGCGGCCATCGAAGCCGCCGCGATTGCAGCGAGGATGGAATTGATACGCATGAATTTTTCTCCTGAACGGCGGCATCCATGATCGGGGGCGCCGGAGCAGTCAACCCTCTGCTTGGCCGAAAACCGTGCGGATTGAAGGGAAATAACGCTATAGTGACTTCGGCGCCACGCTTTGGGTGAATCGGTTTTTTCCGGCCGCCGTCAGCGGGCCTCGAGGCCGAGCTCGGCCCGCAGCTCTTCCTTCGATTCGTTCTTGTGACGCTCGGCGAATGCCTGGTCGGCGGGGCTGGCATAAGCCTGCAGCGCCTCGGGCGGCGGCGCGACGTGAAGCGCCAGAAGCAAAGCGGTGGTCAGGAAACCGGCGATCATGGACTTCATCGGACTTCTCCAGCGGATGAAGGCCGATCTGGGCCCTGTGAGTGACGGTCGGATGCCGCGAGGGCGGGATTTGTGTGTCGATTGTGTCAGGGACATCGTCATGCTGCTTGTTTCAACATCCCGCGACGAGCCGCCGAGCGGGTGGAGAACTGGACCCTGAAACGAGTTCAGGGTGACGGCCCGGGCGACGTTCGGTGCTACCGCGTCTCCACTTGCCTTGCCCCGGCCGCTTTTACCGCCCACATGGCCCCCATGCCTTTTCAGAACCTCCCTTCGCGCCTCGCCGGGGCGCTGTCCGCGCGCGGCTATGCCACCCCCACACCCGTCCAGGCCGCCGTGCTCGAGCCGGAGGCGGAGGCGCGGGACCTGATCGTCTCGGCCCAGACCGGCTCGGGCAAGACGGTTGCGTTCGGCCTGGCCATGGCGCCCCAGCTGCTCGGCGAGGACGGTGCGGCCGGATTCGCCCGCGAGCCCCTGGCCCTGATCGTCGCCCCGACCCGCGAGCTTGCGCTCCAGGTCAGCCGCGAGCTGGCCTGGCTCTACGCCCCGGCCGGAGCCCGGATCGCGACCTGCGTGGGCGGCATGGACGCTTCGAAGGAGAGGCGGGCCCTCCAGCAGGGCAGCCATATCGTCGTCGGCACCCCAGGCCGGCTTCGAGACCATCTCGAACGGGGCGCGCTCGACCTGTCCATGCTGCGCGCCGTCGTCCTCGACGAGGCCGACGAAATGCTCGACATGGGCTTCCGCGAGGATCTCGAGGAGATACTCGACGCGACTCCGCCGGCCCGGCGGACCCTGCTCTTCTCGGCCACCATGCCCCGGCCGATCGTCGCTTTGGCCAGGCGCTACCAGAAGGACGCGCTGCGCATCTCGACGGTCGGCGAGGAGCGCGGCCATGGCGACATCGCCTACCAGGCGATGACGGTGGCGCCGGCCGATATCGAGCATGCCGTGGTCAACCTGCTCAGGCTTCACGAGGCGGAGAGCGCCTTGCTGTTCTGCGCGACCCGGGAGAATGTCCGGCGGCTGCACAGCTCGCTGGTCGAGCGCGGCTTCAGCGCGGTCGCGCTGTCCGGCGAGCACAGCCAGAACGAGCGCAACCAGGCGCTCCAGGCCCTTAGGGACGGGCGGGCGCGGGTACTGGTCGCCACCGACGTCGCCGCGCGCGGGATCGACCTGCCCAACCTCAGCCTCGTCGTCCATGTCGAGCTTCCCAGGGACGCCGAGACCCTCCAGCATCGCTCCGGCCGGACCGGACGGGCCGGGAAGAAGGGCATCGCCGTGCTCGTCGTCCCCTATCCGCGCCGCAAGCGGGTCGAGATGGTGATGCGCGGGGCCCGGATCGAGGTCGAGTGGATCAAGCCCCCGACCCCCGAGGACATCCGCCGGAGCGACCACGACCGGCTTCTCGCCGCTCTGCTCGAGCCGGCCGAGATCGAGGAGGAGGATCGCGATCTCGCCCGCCGGCTGATGGAGGCCAAGCCGCCCGAGGAGATTGCCGCGGCTCTGGTGCGAGCCCATCGCGCCCGCATGCCGGCGCCCGAGGAGATGGTCGATTCCGGCGCCCCCGGCGAGGTTCGCCGCCCCGACGGGCCGAGGGCGGGCTTCGAGGACACGATCTGGTTCCGGATGGACATAGGCCGCCGCCACAATGCCGATCCGCGCTGGCTCCTGCCCCTGCTCTGCCGCCGCGGCCACATCACCAAATCGGAGATCGGAGCGATCCGGATCGCCGCGGGCGAGACGATGTTCGAGGTCCCGCGCGCGGCGGCCGCGCGCTTCATGGCGGCTGTCCGCCGCACCGCGACCGACGAGGACGGCGAAGGCGGGGTCCGGATCGAGCCGGTCGAGGGCAAGCCCCGCGACTCGGCGCGGCAGAACCGCCGCGTCGGTCCGCCGCCCCAGAAGCGCTACAAGGCGAAGCCGGCGCGGGGCGCGTAAGCGCGCGGAAGTTTCGGCGGAAGGTTCGTAAGTTTCCGAAGCTTCGGCTTCCCGGGAAGCGAATGGCGGTTGCCGCGCGAAGGTCAGGCCCGGCGCGAGGCTGCGGCGGACCAGGGCGACTGACAATAGCCGCCGGCCGGCGAGGCCCGAAGTTCGGGCCTGGGGCACCGCGACTCGCGCTCGGGGCGCCGCGGCTCGGGGGCGGAACCGGCTTCGGCGGTTCGGCGGAAGTCGAGCTCGAGGCGGACTGCCGCGAGGACCAGCAGGGCAATGGTGAGCAAGGCGAGGAGGGCGATGGGGTGCATGTCCAGTCCTTCCTCAACGCTCGCGCGGCTCGAAGCGCCGCCAGCTGAGCTCGGCGCAGAGGGCCTGGAGAGTCACCATGGTCCCCATCATCAGGCCCAGCGCCGCAATCCATGCCATCTCGAAATCCTTCCTTGCTTGGGCGGGGCTTCAGTCCGCCGCCGTTGCAGTGGGTTTAGGGGCGGCTGGAGTCAGGAAGATGTCGCCGGTGCGGCTTCATTGTCGCAATTGTGGCGGTTCCGAGCGGCCTTGGGTCCGGAGCGGCGCCGAGGTCTGGCGCCTGTCCGGATGAGGTGGAACCGTTTCCCGGCGAAGGCCGGGATCCAGCCCTTCCGCCAGCACGGCTGGGCCCCGGCCTTCGCCGGGGAACAGGGCTTCGACCGAAGCGGGGAGGACCCTAAACCCGCTTCGCCGCTTCCAGCTCGTCGAGCATGGCCTCGATCCGATCGAACGCCGACTCCAGGTCGACGACCCGGCCCGCCTCGATGTCCTCGAGGCCCTGCTTCACCGCGGCGCGAAGCTCGGCACGACGAGCCTCGCGCTCGCTGCTTTCGGCGAAAGCGCCGTCTTCGTCGCCCGAACCCAGGTGGGAATGATCGTCCATCCCGCCACCCTATCATCGCCGAAAGATTATGCAAAATCCTTGAGTTAGCCTGAGTCTGTATGGGTTGAACCGGCCGGTCCATCAATC
>DASVPM010000323.1:0-4512 GCA_036382815.1 Allosphingosinicella sp. | reverse complement strand
GGGCAATTTCCGGGCTGTGCAAACTTTCGATGCGTGGATGAAGGCGAACGGGCGGATCGGGCTCTCTGGGGTCGATACGAGGGCCCTGACCCGCAAGATCCGGGAGAAGGGGGCTCCGAACGGGGTGATCGCCCACGCCGCCGACGGGACGTTCGACCTGCAGGCCTTGCTCGAGCAGGCGCGCGCCTGGCCCGGCCTCGAAGGCATGGACCTGGCGAAGGAGGTCAGCTGCAAGCAGATGTTCCGCTGGTCCGGAGGGCTATGGCGGCTTGGTAAGGGCTACGGAGGATCCCCCTCTCCCCAGCGGGGAGAGGGCCGGGGTGAGGGGGTTCCGACTCGCCAGGAGGCCCCCGACGCCGAACCCCCTCACCCAACCCTCTCCCCGAGGGGAGAGGGCTCTTTGCCCCACGTCGTCGCCATCGACTACGGCTCCAAGCGCAACATCTTCCGCAACCTCGCCGACGCGGGCGCCCGGGTCACCGTCCTCCCCGCCACCGCCACCTTCGAGGAGGTCATGGCCCACGAGCCCGACGGCCTCTTCCTCTCCAACGGCCCCGGCGACCCCGCCGCCACCGGCGAATATGCGGTGCCGGTGATCAGGCAGCTACTCGAGACCGGCAAGCCCCTCTTCGGAATCTGCCTCGGCCACCAGCTCCTCGGCCTGGCCGTCGGAGCGAAGACGGTGAAGATGCACCAGGGCCACCGCGGCGCCAACCACCCGGTCAAGCGCCTCTCGGACGGCCGCGTCGAGATCACCAGCATGAACCACGGCTTCGCGGTCGAGGCGGAGAGTTTGCCGGACAATGCGAGAGCGACGCACATCTCGCTGTTCGACGGAAGCCTGGCAGGGCTTGAGCTGACGGATCGGCCGGCATTCAGCGTGCAATATCATCCGGAGGCAAGCCCGGGGCCGCAGGACAGCGTCTATCTGTTCGGGAAGTTCGTGGCCAGGTTGGTGAAATGATGATTACGCCGAGCGAACTCCAGGATCTGGTTTTAGCCTATATTTATCGGTCGCTAGGGGCGCCCGGTGGCAGTCCAATCCTAAGGTTTTCGGAGATCGAGCAGGCTTTTCAGCCGTTCGTTGGGCCCCGCCTGGTCCGAACCGCCTTGGAAAGAATTCGCATGGCGACCTCGCGAGAGGGTTGCACAACCTGTCTAATCGATACCGAGGTCAAACTGTATGAGGACGATGTATTGGTTGGAGACTCCGACTGGGTGATCAAATGTCTGCGACCCGAAGGTGAGGCCAAGATCGAACGAGAGATCATGCAGGACGGTAGCATCTTAAACCGGTATCTCAGGAAGTCCGAACCTCTCGCTTCATTCTTCGCTGCCAATGCGTAGACGCATCGAAATGTCGGTCATCCCTGTCGGCGCCGGCCTTTCCCCCTCTCCCCGGCGGGGAGAGGGTTGGGGTGAGGGGGCTCTGAGTTCGAAGATAATCTCTAGCGCCGCGCGCCCTCACCCAACCCTCTCCCCACAGGGGAGAGGGCTATGAGCGGGGGAGTGGGGCTATTCGGGGTGGTTCCTGGCGATGAGGAGCTCGCGGCGGATCGCATTCAGGATGCCGTACGTATCGCCCAGCACATCATGGTTCCAGAAGCGAAGCACCCGGTAGCCGTGGGTCTCGATGATCTCTGTCCTCGCCGAGTCCCGCTCGGCGTTATGCTGTCCCCCGTCCAGCTCGACCGCCAGGCGGGCGGCCCGGCAGGCGAAGTCGGCGAGGTAGCGGTCGATCTGGAACTGTCGGACGAACTTCTCGCCTTCGAGGCGACGGGCGCGCAGGTAGTACCAGAGGCGCTCCTCGGCTTCGGTCTGGTTGGCCCGGAGTCTGCGGGCGATCGGAGTCAGGCGTTTCCTTCCCACCGGCGCACCCCCTCACCCAACCCTCTCCCCGCCGGGGAGAGGGCTTTTGAGCGGCGCCGGCCCCCTGCTCCCTCTCCCCGGCGGGGAGAGGGTCGGGGTGATGGGGCTCGGCGCCACTCCAGATTTCGCCTATTTTCGAGCAATGCCTCAACAAGAGTCAATTGAAACCCATGCCCCGCCGAACCGACATCTCCTCCATCCTCATCATCGGCGCGGGCCCGATCGTCATCGGGCAGGCGGCGGAGTTCGATTATTCGGGAACCCAGGCGGCGAAGACGCTTCGCGCCGAGGGCTATCGGATCGTGCTCGTCAATTCGAACCCGGCGACGATCATGACCGATCCGGAGCTGGCCGACGCCACCTATGTGGAGCCGATCACGCCCGAGTTCGTCCGCCTGATCATCGAGAAGGAGCGGCCCGAAGCGGTGCTTCCGACCATGGGCGGGCAGACGGCGCTCAACACGGCGCTGGCGCTGTGGAAGGACGGGACTCTCCAGAAATACGGCGTGCAAATGATCGGGGCCGACGCCGAGGCGATCGAGAAGGCGGAGGACCGGCTCAAATTCCGCGACGCCATGTCGAAGATCGGGCTCGAAAGCCCCCGCTCGGCCATCGCCCACAGCCTCGAGGAGGCGGTCCGCGCCCTCGACACGACCGGCCTTCCCGCGATCATCCGGCCCAGCTTCACGCTCGGCGGCACCGGCGGCGGGATCGCCTACAACCGCGAGGAATTCGTCGAGATCGTCACCGGCGGGCTCGACGCCTCGCCGACCACCGAGGTGCTGATAGAGGAATCTGTGCTCGGCTGGAAGGAATATGAGATTGAGGTGGTCCGCGACAAAGCGGACAATGCAATCATCGTGTGATCGATCGAGAATGTCGACCCGATGGGCATCCATACGGGGGATTCGATCACCGTCGCTCCGGCGCTGACGCTCACCGACAAGGAATATCAGATCATGCGCAATGCGAGCATTGCTTGCCTGCGCGAAATCGGTGTCGAAACAGGGGGTTCCAACGTACAGTTCGCGGTCAATCCGGAGAACGGCCGGCTCGTCGTCATCGAGATGAACCCGCGCGTGTCGCGCTCCTCCGCGCTCGCCTCCAAGGCCACGGGCTTCCCGATCGCCAAGGTCGCGGCCAAGCTGGCCGTGGGCTACACGCTGGACGAGATCCAGAACGACATCACTGGCGTGACGCCCGCCAGCTTCGAGCCGACCATCGACTATGTCGTCACCAAGATCCCGCGCTTCGCCTTCGAGAAGTTCAAGGGGTCGGACCCCTTGCTTTCGACGGCGATGAAATCGGTGGGCGAGGCGATGGCGATCGGACGTTCGTTCCACGAAAGCCTCCAGAAGGCCTTGAGAAGCCTCGAGATCGGGCTGATCGGTCTCGACGGAGTGAGGGAGCTCTACGGAGCGCCCCGGATCGAGATCGAGGCCGCCCTGGCGCGGCCCACGCCCGACCGGCTGCTGGTGGCCGCCCAGGCGCTGCGCGAAGGCTTCTCCGTGGCGGAGATCCACGCCATCGCGAAATACGACCCGTGGTTCCTGGAGCGCCTCAAGGAGATCGTCGACGAGGAGGAGGCGGTCTGCCGCGACGGCCTGCCCCGCGAGGCCGCGGGCATGCGCCGCCTCAAGGCGATGGGCTTTTCCGACCGGCGGCTTGCCGAGCTGGCGCTCAGGGGGGCGGGCATTCGCGGCGGCGGGGTGAAGACCCGGGCGCGAAGCCACGGCCTCATCCACGACGTCACGAAGATGTTGATCGGGGCCACGACCGAGGACGAGGTGAGGGCGCTCCGCCACAAGCTCGGGGTGCGCCCGGTCTACAAAAGGATCGACACCTGCGCCGCCGAGTTCGAGGCGAAGACGCCCTATATGTACTCGACCTACGAGGCGCCGAGCTTCGGCGAGCCCGAGGACGAGAGCCAGCCGTCGGACCGGCGCAAGATCGTCATCCTCGGCGGCGGGCCCAACCGGATCGGGCAGGGGATCGAGTTCGATTATTGCTGCTGCCACGCCGCCTACGCCCTTGCCGAGGCCGGCTTCGAGACGATCATGATCAACTGCAA
Source organism: Allosphingosinicella sp. (assembly GCA_036382815.1). Lineage (GTDB taxonomy): Bacteria > Pseudomonadota > Alphaproteobacteria > Sphingomonadales > Sphingomonadaceae > Allosphingosinicella. The sequence continues at coordinate 572 of DASVPM010000323.1, read as the reverse complement.
CCCGGAGACCGTCTCGACCGACTACGACACGTCGGACCGGCTCTATTTCGAGCCGCTGACCGCCGAGGACGTCCTCGAGATCCTCCATGTCGAGAAGTCGCGCGGCGAGCTCGTCGGGGTCATCGTCCAGTTCGGCGGCCAGACCCCGCTGAAGCTTGCTGCCGCACTCGAGAAAGCCGGGATCCCGATCCTTGGAACTTCGCCCGACGCGATCGACCTCGCCGAGGACCGCGAGCGCTTTGCCAAGCTCGTCAACCAGCTTGGCCTCCGCCAGGGCGAAGGCGGCATGGCAGCAGCAGTAGTCGAATTCGATGCCCTGGCCGATCCGGTTGGGGCCGCCGCCGAGGATGACGATCTTGCGGCGGTCCGACGGCGCGCTTTCGTCCTCGGGCTCGCCGAAGCTCGGAGCCTCGTAGGTCGAGTACATGTAGGGCGTGCGCGCGGCGAATTCGGCGGCCACCGTGTCGATCCGCTTGAATACCGGGCGGACGCCGAGCTTGTGGCGGAGCGCCCTCACCTCGTCCTCGGTGGTGGCGCCGATCATCGCCTTTACCGCATCGTGGATGAGGCCG
>DASVPM010000322.1:0-8739 GCA_036382815.1 Allosphingosinicella sp. | reverse complement strand
ATGCAGCGCGACTATGCCTATCACAGCGTCCGCCATTATGCCGAGCTCGACGATCCCGGGACGCTCGGCCGCCGCGCGGCGGAGCGCACCGTGGCCCGGCTCCGGCCGGCCAAAGTGGCGAGCGGTACGATGCCGGTGCTGTTCGATCCCCGGGTCGGGAACAGCCTGCTGGGCCATTTGATGAGCGCGATCGGCGGGCCCTCGATCACGCGGGGGACCAGCTTCCTGCTCGATAAGGAGGGGGAGCAGCTGTTCGGCGAGGACGTCACCATTCGCGACGATCCGCACCGCCCTCGCGGCCTGCGCTCGAAACCGTTCGACGGCGAAGGTCTCCCGACCCGGGCGACCAACCTGGTCGAGTCGGGACGGCTGGCGGGACTGCTGCTCGACAGCGCTTCGGCCCGCCAGCTCGGCAGGGTTCCAACCGGCCATGCCACGCGAAGCTCGGGCGCTCCGGGGGTCGGAGCCACCAATCTCCATATGGCGCCGGGGCGGCTGACCCCCGAGCAGCTGATCGGCGACGTCGAGCGTGGAGTCTACGTCACCCAGCTGATCGGGCAGGGCGTCAACCCGGTCACCGGGGACTACAGCCGGGGCGCCGCAGGCTTCATCATCGAGAAGGGCAGGCTCGGTCCGGCCGTCGACGAGATCACCATTGCGGGCAATCTGCTCGACATGTTCGCGCGGCTGGTCGCCGCTGACGATCTCGACTTCCGCTATTCCGCCAATGTGCCGACCCTGCGCATCGACGGGATGACGGTGGCCGGTGCTTGAAGCCGTCTCAGCGGTCGTCCGCGAGGCCGGACGGATGGCCGCCGAACGCTGCGGGACCGACTATAAAAGATGGGAGAAGTCGCCGGGCCACCCCGTCTGCGAGATCGATATCGAGGTCGACGCCTTTCTTCGCGAGCGGCTGACCGCGCTCGATCCGGAGGCGGGCTGGCTGTCCGAAGAGACCCTCGATTCCTCCGACCGGATCGAGCGGAAGCGGCTCTGGGTCGTCGATCCGATCGACGGCACCCGGGACTATCTGCGCGGGCGCCCGGGCTGGTGCGTGTCGGTGGCCTTGGTCGAGGACCGCACGCCTTTGATCGGAATCCTCGACGCTCCGCTGCGCGGCGAGCATTGGACGGCGCAGAAGGGGCTTGGGGCCCGCCGCAATGGCGAGCGGTTGCAGGTCAGCGGCCGCCGGGAGCTCGCCGGCGCCCGGGTACCCGCGGATCAGCTGTCCGACGCGGATGCCGCTCTCGTCGCCGTCGCAAGACCCAACTCGATCGCTCTTCGGATTGCCCTGGTCGCGGCAGGGGAGGCGGATCTCGTGGCAACCTTGCGATGGGGCTTCGAATGGGACATCGCCGCGGCAGCCCTGATCGCCGCCGAAGCGGGCGCGACGGTGAGCGGAGCACTCGGCCAGCCCCTCGCCTTCAACAGCGCCAGCGGCGAGGCGTTCGGAATGCTCGCCGCGACTCCCGGTATTCATGCGGCGGCTGTCGAGCGGCTTCGCGAGCGGGCGATGGACCTCGTTTAGAAGCGTCGTCACCGGCTGGTGACGCGAGGTTTCGTCGCATCAGCGTCCCCGTTCGCAGCGCGCGTTTCTGTTCAGCGCGAGTAGCTGCTAAGAGAGCGAAAGGAGGTTGATCCCATGAAGCTTCGGCCGCTGTTTCTACCCCTCGTCGCCGTCGCTTTGGCCGGGATCGCGCCGCTGAGCGGCCAGGCGCCGGTGCCGGCGCCCGATGAAGGTGGGGCGGTCCTGGGCACCGAAGCCGACCGCTGGGCGCGGATGACGGTACCGGTCAATATCGGCAATCAGGGGCCCTTCGCCTTCGTCGTCGATACCGGCGCCGAGCGGACGTCGATCGCGCAGGAGCTGGCTCGCGACCTGAGGCTCGGCCTCGGCAATCGCGCACGGCTGCACAGCATGACGGAGGTCAGCCAGATCCAGACCGTGCTCATTCCGGCTCTGGAGGTCGGCGGACGCAGCGTCCGCGGCATCCACGCGCCGGCCCTGCAGCGGCGCTATATCGGCGCGGAGGGTATCCTGGGCGTGGACTCGCTCCAGTCCCAGCGGGTCTCCTTCGATTTCGTGCGCCAGCAGATGACCGTGGCGAACAGCCACAGGCGGGAGGAATCCTGGCCGGCGGACACGATCGTGGTCACCGCCCGCAACCGGCTCGGCCACCTCGTGCTGGTCGATGCATCGGTCGACGGACAGAAGGTCTGGGTGATCCTGGACACCGGCGCCCAGACGACGGTCGCCAACAATGTGCTTCGGCGAAAGCTCGAGCAGAGGGGCCGGTTGCGGGCGACCGCGCCGATCATGCTCCAGAGCGTCACCGGCGGGCAGATGCCGGCGGACCAGACCGTGGTGAAGAGGATCCGGCTGGGCGGAATCGACATCAACGACATGCCGATCGCCTTCGCCGACGTACATCCCTTCGCAAAGCTGGGCCTGACGGGGAAGCCGGCGCTGCTCCTCGGGATGGACGCCTTGCGCCTCTTCGACCGGGTTTCGGTGGATTTCCCGAACCGGCGGGTAAGGCTCCTGGGAGGTTCGAGGTCGCAGCTCATCGGAACTCGGCTCGCGGCCGCCCAGCCCGTCATCCCGGCGAAAGTCGGGATTCCCGGTCGTTAGGACACTGGCCTTTCCCGCGAGGTCCCGGCTTTCGCCGGGATGACGGTCTTCAGGCTATCCGTGGCACCCTGAGACGGGGTAGGTCGATCTTCGGGCAGCGGTTCATCACCACCTTGAGGCCGGCGGCCTCGGCGCGTGCGGCGGCCTCTTCGTTGATCACGCCGATCTGGAGCCAGACCGCCTTGGCGCCGGCAGCAATCGCTTCGTCGACCGCCTCACCCGCCGCCTGCGGGCGGCGGAAGATGTCGACGAGGTCGATCGGCTCGCCGATCTGCGAAAGCTCGCGCCAGACATATTCGCCGTGGACGTGCTCGCCGGTGATCTGCGGGTTCACCGGGAGGACCCGATAGCCCCAGTCCTGAAGGAAGCTCATCACGCCGTAGCTCGGCCGGTCCGGCCGATCGGATGCGCCGATCATGGCGATCGTCCGGGTGGTGGCGAGCACGTCGTACAGGTCTTCGTCGCGGGTGAGGGGCATTGCTGTAACCTTCGCCCCAGCGCAGGCTGGGGCCCAAGGGAGGGAATGGCGCCGGCGGTCATCACCCGCCGGGGCCCCAGCCTTCGCTGGGGCAACGGGTCAACTCAGTGCGCCGCAATCCGCTCCATCAGCCGCTGCGCTATTGCGGCGAAGACCCCTGCCTCCCGAACCTCGCCGGCGGCCGGCGGCATACCCGCGTCGGAATCCCTTCTGATCGAGAGCGTCAGGGGTATCCGTCCCAGAAAAGGTATCGACATCACCTTCGCCGCCGCCTCGGCACCGCCCGCGCCGAACGGGTCGGATACCTCGCCGCAATGCGGGCAGGCATAGCCCGACATATTCTCGACCAGGCCGAGCACGGGCACGTCCATCTTGCGGAACAGGTCGATGGCCCGGGTGGCGTCGATGAGGGCGAGGTCCTGGGGGGTTGAGACGATCACGGCTCCGGCAGGCTTCCATTTCTGGATAAGCGACATCTGGATGTCGCCCGTGCCCGGCGGGAGATCGACAACCATGATCTCGCAGTCGTCCCAATGGCCCTCCATCAGCTGGCCGAGCGCGCTCGCGATCATCGGGCCCCGCCAGGCCAAAGCGGTTCCCGGCTCGACCAGCTGCCCGATCGACAGCATCTTCACCCCGAAGGCGTCGACCGGCACGATTCTCTTATCCTTCAGCTCGGGCCGATCGAAATTGCCCATGATCCGGGGCAAGGACGGGCCGTAGATATCGGCGTCGACCAGGCCGACCCGGCGGCCGGCCCGGGCGAGCGCGACGGCAAGGTTGGCCGCGACGGTCGATTTGCCGACTCCCCCCTTGCCGCTGCCCACGGCGATAAGGGTGCGCTCCACTTTGTCCGCCGTCATCGCGATCCGCACCTCGCGGACCCCCGGCACGCCGGCCAATGCGGCGCGGAGAAGGCGCTCGAGTCCGGCGCGGGCCTCGGCGCCGAGGCCGCCGACGTCGAGGACAAGACTGGCCACGCCGTCCCTCAGGCGCGGCGCGGCGATTCGCCCACGCGCCTCCGTTACGGAGGAAAGGGCGGCGGATAGCGGGTCGATCTCGTCGGTCATCCGCCGCAGATAGGGGCCGGCGTTGGGCTTGCCACTGTTTTTCCGCCCGACCGCTACCTATAAAGGCTTCATGGCAAGACTTTTCGGGTGGGGCGCGCGTCTCGGCGCCATGATGAACGAAAACCGCGGCGGGCCCTGGGGCCCCTCGGGCGACGGCGGCTCCGGCGACGGCGGCGGCGGTCCGCGCAATCCGTGGGGGCAGCCTCCACGCAAGCGGCGGACTCCCGGAATCGGCACCAATGCCGGCTCGATCGACGACTTCCTGAGACGCAGCCGCGAGAAGTTCGGAGGCCGCTTCCCTCAGCAGGAGGGGCGGCCCTACTGGCTTTACGGCCTGGGCGTGTTCGTCCTGCTCTGGCTGCTCTTCACCTGCTTCCACCTCGTTGGACCGCAGGAGAGGGGGGTGGTGACGTTGTTCGGCAAGTACAGCCGGACCGTTAATTCGGGCATTGCGATGACGCTGCCTTTGCCGATCGAGCGGCTCCAGAAGGTCGACGTCGGCCAGATTCGGACCCGCGACATCGGTTCCCCCGACGCGTCCCAGGAAAATCTGATCCTGACCGGCGACCAGAACATCATCGACGTCGCTTATTCGGTGCGCTGGACGATCCGCGATCCGCACCTCTACCTCTTCCAGATCAACGATCCCGAATCGACGATCGGCGAAGTGGCCGAGAGCGCGATGCGGGCCGTTCTCGCAACGGTTTCGCTCGACGACGCGATCGGCGCCGGCCGGAGCGACATCGAATCCCGGGTCGCACTGGTCATGCAGCAGGTGCTCGACCGCTACGGCGCCGGCGTGAGGATCGAGGGCGTTGCCATCAAGCAGTCCGACCCGCCGGCAACGGTCAACAACGCCTTCAAGGAGGTGTCGGCGGCGCAGCAGGAGGCCCAGTCCTACATCAACCAGGCGCGCGCCTATGCCCAGCAGCAGACCGCCCGGGCGCAGGGCGACGCGGCGGCGTTCGACAAGGTCTATGCCCAGTACAAGCTGGCTCCCGAAGTAACCCGGCGCCGGATGTATTACGAGACGATGGAGCGGGTCCTCTCCAAGGTCGACAAGACCGTGGTCGAGGCCAACGGGGTCACCCCTTATCTCCCGCTGCCCCAGATCCAGCGGCAGGCGCAGGAAGGAGCGGCACGATGAGCCTTTCCTTTCGCAACCCTATCGTCATCGCGTTCATCGCGATCGTCCTGCTCGTACTGGCCGGAAGCACCTTTGCGATCGTTCCGGAAACCAAGCAGGCGGTGGTCGTCCGCTTCGGCAATCCGGACCGGGTGATCAACGCCTATCGCCGCGGGGTCGATTTCGGCCAGACCGGGGCCGGAATCATCCCCCGCTGGCCCTTCATGGAGCAGATCGTCTGGATCGATAAGCGGATCCTCAGCGTCAAGATGGATCGCCAGCAGGTGCTCTCGACCGACCAGCTGAGGCTTCAGGTCGATGCCTTCGCGCGCTACCGGATCGTCGATCCGCTGCAGATGTACGTCTCGGCCCGGACCGAGGAGCGGGTCAGCGACCAATTGAAGCCGATCCTCGGTTCGGCGATCCGCAACGAGCTCGGCAAGCGGCAGTTCGCGGCGCTCCTGAGCCCGGAGCGGGGCCAGCTGATGGCGAACATCAAGAACGCCCTCGACCGGGTCGCCCGCCAGTACGGGGCGGAGATCGTCGATGTCCGGATCAAGCGGGCCGATCTTCCCGAAGGGACTCCGCTCGACTCGGCCTATGAACGGATGCGTACCGCGCGCCAGCAGGAGGCCGGGGCGATCCGCGCCCAAGGCTACAAGCAGGCGCAGATCATCAAGGCGGACGCCGATGCCGAAGCCGCGAAGACCTATGCCGAGGCTTACGGCAAGGATCCGGATTTCTACGATTTCTATCGGGCCATGCAGAGCTACGAGACGACCTTCGCGCCCGGCGAGAACCAGGGCCGGTCGAGCATCATCCTGTCGCCGGACAATCAGTATCTGCAGGAGTTCAAGGGTCGCAGCCGGTAAGGGCGGGGCGAGGGGCCGAATACGTCGCGGGTCGTTACGCCGCGGCTATTCAAATTCGGTTCAGCCGCACCAAATACAGTTGTAATCGATCGGACGGACCGGATCCGCCCGCCCGGATCGAAGCAAATGAGGAGAATGCAATCGTGCGTTACGTCTATGGCATCTCGGCCGCCATTCTTCTGGGCGGCGCCGCCGCCACGTTGACGGTGGGCCCCGTCGGTGCCCAGACCGCCCAGAACGATCCGGGCGCGATGTCGGCCGCCGCGCCCCGCGCCGGCGCTCCGATGAGCTTCGCCGATCTCGCCGCCCGGCTTCAGCCGGCCGTCGTCAACATCTCGACCAAGCAGTCGCTCCAGGTCGCCCGAAGCCGCCAGGTCCCTCCCGGTTTCGAGGACTTTTTCCGCCAGTTCGGCGTTCCGGTGCCCGACAGCGACGACGCTCCGGTCACCCAGCGCGGAGGCTCGCTCGGATCCGGATTCATCATTTCGGCCGATGGCTATGTCGTCACCAACAACCACGTCGTCTCGCCGGCCCGCACCGGCGCCACGGTCGAGCAGATCACGGTGACCTTGTCGGACCGGCGAGAGTACGAAGCCACTCTGGTCGGCCGCGACACCGCGTCCGATCTCGCGCTCCTCAAGATCAAGGGCAACAACCTGCCCTTCGTCCGCTTCGGCGATTCCAAGCAGGTGCGGGTCGGCGACTGGGTGGTGGCGATCGGCAATCCGTTCGGCCTCGGCGGCACGGTAACCGCCGGCATCGTCTCGGCGCTCCACCGCAATATTCGCGCCGGCACCTACGACCGCTATATCCAGACCGACGCATCGATCAACATGGGCAATAGCGGCGGCCCGATGTTCGACCTCAACGGCAACGTCATCGGAATCAACACCGCGCTCATCTCCCCGACCGGCGGCAATGTCGGAATCGGCTTCGCCATTCCCGCCGAGCAGGCCTTCCCGATCGTCGATTCCCTGCGCAAGGGCCAGCGTCCGCAGCGCGGCTATATCGGGGTCAGCCTCCAGGAGCTCGACGAGGACATCGCCGCGTCGCTCGGAATTCCGAAGAACCAGGGCGAGCTGATTCGCGGGGTCACCGCCGGAGGGCCGGCGGCGCGCGCCGGGATCCAGCAGGGCGACGTCGTCGTCAGCGTCGGCGGCCGCCCGGTGACCCCCGACGAATCCCTGGCTTATCTCGTTTCGCGCCAGCCGATCGGTTCGCGGGTCCCGGTCGAGATCGTCCGCGACGGCCGCCGCCAGACGGTCAACGTCGCCGTCGGCGAGCGTCCAACCGAGGAGGAGCTGGCCCGGCTCAACGGCATCGAGGACGAAACGCCGGTGACCGAGCCGTCGGAAGGCCAGCAGTCGACCAGCCAGAAGTCGGCCCGCGAAAGCCTGGGAGTCACGGTCCAGACCCTGACCCCTGAGATCGCCCGCACGCTCCGCCTCAACGACGTCAACGCCAAGGGCGTCGTCATCGCCTCGGTCAGTCCGGGCAGCGACGCCGCCGCCAAGGGAATCGAGCCCGGCGACATCATCCTGTCGATCAACCAGCGCGCGACCCGGACACCCGAGGAGGCCGCCGCAGCGGTCGCCGCGGCGCGCTCGGCGGGCCGCAAGACCGTGCTCCTGCTGGTCCGCCGGGCCAACAGGCCCCCGGCCTATTACGGGATCGCCCTGGCGGGGCGGTAACTCTCTAAAATCCTCCCGCGGATTTCGGGGGAGGGGACCACCCGCCGGGTGGCGGAGGGGCTTTGCAACCTCCGTAGAACCCCTCCACCGTGCTCTGCGCGGTCTCCCTCACCGACGAATGTCGGGAAGGAGTTTTGTGTCCGGCTCCACATCGGATAGGGCGGCAAGCTCAGCCAGGGAGCCCAGCATGGACGACGACAGCATCTTCATCGGCCTGGGCGGCGGCAAACCGCAGCGGCTCATGCTCAGGCGCGCCAACCGGCACGGCCTCATCGCCGGCGCCACCGGCACCGGCAAGACCGTCACCCTGCAGGGCCTCGCCGAAGGCTTCTCCCGCGCCGGCGTCCCGGTCTTCGTCGCCGACGTGAAGGGCGACCTCGGCGGCCTCGCCCTGGCGGGATCGCCGATGGGCAAGCTCCACGACGCCTTCTCCGCCCGGGCGGCCGAGATCGGCGATTCCGGCTGGGCCTATGGCGACAATCCGGTCCAGTTCTGGGATCTGCTCGGCCAGCAGGGCCATCCGATCCGGACCACTGTCTCCGAAATGGGTCCGCTCATGCTGGCCCGGCTGATGGACCTCAACGAGGTCCAGGAAGGCGTTCTCACCATCGTCTTCCACGTCGCCGACAAGGACGGGCTCCTGCTCCTCGATCTCGACGACCTGCAGGCGATGCTCGCCGACTGCGCGGGCCGCGCGGACGAGCTGACGATCACCTACGGCAACGTCTCTAAGGCGAGCGTCGGCACGATCCAGCGCGCCCTCCTCCAGCTTCGCTCGCAGGGCGGCGACAGCTTCTTCGGCGAACCCGCCCTCGACATCGACGATTTCATGGCCGTCGACGACAGCGGGCGCGGCGTCGTCAACGTCCT